>JAJZSW010000055.1 GCA_021849505.1 Pseudomonadota bacterium | reverse complement strand
CACCATGATCCGGTCGTTCAAGTGCAAGGATACCGAGGCGCTGTTCGCCGGGCAGCTCTGCCACCGCCGCTGGTTGTCATTCCGGGCCGTGGCGGAACGCAAGCTGGCGATGCTGCATCGGGCAATGCGTCTGGACGATTTGCGCATCCCGCCGCAGAACCGCCTGGAGGCGCTGAAGGGTGACCGGAAAGGGCAATGGAGCATCCGCATCAACGACCAGTGGCGCGTGTGCTTTGCCTGGAATGACGGACAGGTGTTCGACGTGGAGATCGTGGATTACCACTGAGGAAGCGAGATGAAAGAGATCAGCAACGGCATGCGGCCGATCCATCCGGGCGAGATTCTGCGCGAGGAATTCCTCGTGCCGCTGAATCTGTCGGCGAACGCGCTGGCCATCGCGCTCGGCGTGCCGGCGCCGCGCATCAACGACATCGCCCGCGAGCGGCGCGGCATCACGGCCGACACGGCCCTGCGGCTGGCACGCTACTTCGGCACCAGCGCGGAATTCTGGATGGGCTTGCAGGCCGATTACGACCTGCGCATCGCGGCAACCGCGGCCAACGACGCACTAGCACGCATCCAGCGCATGGAGCCGTCGGCCGCCTGAAAGTCAGTTCCGGCGGGACGGCACCCGCGCCCCCGTAGAATGCCGCCATGCCTCTCCTCAAACTCGACAACGGCTGCCTCGCCTACGGCCACGTGCCCCTGCTCGACGCGGCGGCCTTCCAGCTCGATGCCGGCGAGCGCGTCGCGCTGATCGGCCGCAACGGCACCGGCAAGTCCTCGCTGCTCGCCGCGCTGGCGGGCCCCATCACCCATCGGCCGCTCGACGATGGCACGCTCTGGACGCAGCCCGGCCTCAAGCTCGGCTACGTGCCGCAGGAACCGCCGTTCGATCCTGGCCTGACGGTCTTTCAGGCCGTCGTCGCCGGCATGGGCGCAACCGCGCGCCTGCTCGCCGAGTATCACGAGGTTTCCCACCGCATGGCGGAAGCGGAAGCCGACCACGATGCGCTGCTCGCGCGCATGGAAGCCTTGCAGCACGAGATGGAAGCGCTCGGCGTCTGGGCCTACGAAGCGCGAGCGGAGCAGGTGATCGCGCGTTTCGGCCTCGACGCCGATGCCCGCGTCGGCACGCTTTCGGGCGGCCAGAAGAAGCGCCTCGCGCTCGCGCAGGCGCTGGCGGTCGCCCCCGACGCGCTGCTGCTCGACGAGCCGACCAACCACCTCGACATCGCCGCGATCGAGTGGCTGGAGGATTTCCTGCTGGAAAGCGGCGTGACGCTGCTGTTCGTCACCCACGACCGCCGCTTTCTCGACCGGCTGGCGACGCGCGTCGTCGAGCTCGATCGCGGCAAGCTCGCCAGCTATCCCGGCAGTTTCGCGGCGTATCAGGAGCGCAAGGCGCAGGAGCTGGCCGACGAGGCCAAGGCCGCCGCGCGCGCCGACAAACTGCTCAAGGAGGAAGAGGTCTGGATCCGCCAGGGCGTGGAAGCGCGCCGCACCCGCGCCGTGTTCCGCGTGCAGCGGCTCGACCGGCTGCGTGCCGAGCGCGCCGCCCGGCGCGAACGCATCGGTAACGTCAAGCTTCAGCTCGACGCCGGCGACAAGAGCGGGCAGGTGGTCGCCGAGCTGCAGCACGTCAACAAGTCTTTCGGCGACAAGCAGGTCGTCAGGGACTTCTCGACGCGCATCCTGCGCGGCGACCGCATCGGCATCATCGGCCCCAACGGCGCCGGCAAGACCACCCTGCTGCGTTTGATTCTCGGCGAACTCATACCCGACAGCGGCACGGTGAAGCGCGGCACGAAACTGGAGGTCGCCTATTTCGACCAGTTCCGCACCCAGCTCGACCCCGAGGCGACGCTGGCCGACGTGATCTCGCCCGGCTCGGACTGGGTGGAGATCGCCGGTGCCCGAAAACATGTGGTCGGCTATCTCGGCGACTTCCTGTTCGCCCCTCAGCGGGCGCGCTCGCCGGTCAAGTCGCTGTCGGGCGGCGAACGCAACCGGCTGCTGCTGGCGCGGCTGTTCGCGCGGCCGGCCAACGTGCTGGTCCTCGACGAGCCGACCAACGACCTCGACATCGAGACGCTGGATCTGCTCGAAGACCTGCTGCAGGACTATCCCGGCACGGTCTTCCTCGTCAGCCACGACCGCGCCTTCCTCGACGCCATCGTCACCCAGACCATCGCGGCGGAAGGCGATGGAACATGGCACGAATATGCAGGCGGCTACAGCGACTGGGCAGCCTACCAGGCCGGCCGCAAGGAAGCCGCGGCGCAAAAATCGGCGCTCACGGAACGGCAGGCGCCGCCCCCCCAGAAATCGACCCCCAAGCCGAAAACCGACAAGCTCTCGTGGAAGGAGCAGCGCGAACTGGAGGCCCTGCCCGACCGCATCGCGGCGCTCGAAGCCGAGCAGCAGGCTCTGACCGCGCGCCTCGAAGATCCGGCCCTCTACGACAAGCCGCAGGACGCACAGGTCGTCGCCGCCCGGCTCGCCGCCATCGAGGACGAACTGCTGGGCCTGCTCGAGCGCTGGGAAACCCTTGAAGCCCGCCAGGCCGCCACAACCTCCTGAACCCATGAACCCCACACCAGACACCACTCCCTACCAGCTGCTGGGCGGCGAGGCCGCCGTGCGCCGCCTGGTCGCCCGTTTCTACGAACTGATGGACACGCTGCCCGAGGCCTACGGCGTGCGCAAGCTGCACCCGCGCGACCTCAAGGGCTCGGAGGACAAGCTCTTCATGTTCCTCTCGGGCTGGCTCGGCGGCCCGCAGCTCTATGTCGAGAAGTTCGGCCATCCGCGCCTGCGCCAGCGCCACCTGCCCTTCAGCATCGGCGTCGCCGAACGCGACCAGTGGATGCTCTGCATGCGCGAGGCACTGGCCGAGCAGGTGGCCGATACCGAACTGCGCGCCTGGCTCGACAGGAAGCTCGCCGACCTCGCCGACTTCATGCGCAATCGCGCGGAAGCCGGGCAGAAAAGCCCTATCATGCCGCAGGGGAGCTGACTTTCCCCGCCACGGGGCGATCATGCGCCCCTCCACAACCACGAATCGCCCAGACCGCAACGCATGGACATGCCCGTAAAGCCCACCTCCGCCGACCCCTCGCCCACCCCGCCGGACACCGACGCCGTCGAGACCCTGTTCGCCCTGCCCTTCGCCGACCTGCTGTTCCGCGCGCAGGAAGTGCATCGCCGGCATTTCGACCCGAACCGGATCCAGCGCTCGACGCTGTTGTCGATCAAGACCGGCGGCTGCTCGGAGGATTGCGGCTACTGCTCGCAGTCGGCCCGCCGCGACAAGGAGACGGGGATCGAGCGCGGCAAGCTGCTCGAACTGGACGAGGTGAGGGTCGCCGCCAAGGCCGCGAAGGACAAGGGCGCGACGCGCTTCTGCATGGGCGCGGCCTGGCGCGGCCCGAAGGACGGCGACCTCGACAAGGTCATCGAGATGGTCAGGGTCGTGAAAGACCTCGGCATGGAGTCCTGCCTGACGCTCGGCCTGCTCGGCCCGGGCCAGGCCGAGAAGCTCGCCGCCGCCGGCCTCGACTATTACAACCACAACCTCGACACCGGCGCCGAGTTCTACGACCGGATCATCACCACCCACAGCCAGCAGACGCGCATGGAGACGCTCGCCAGCGTGCGCGACGCCGGCATGAAGATCTGCTGCGGCGGCATCATCGGCATGGGCGAAAGCCGCCGCGTGCGCGCCGCGCTGATCGCGCAGCTCGCGTCGATGAATCCGCCGCCCGAGTCGGTGCCGATCAACCACCTCGTCGCGATTCCCGGCACGCCGCTGGAAAATGCGCCGCCGCTCGACCCCTTCGAATTCGTGCGCACCATCGCCGCCGCGCGCATCGCGATGCCGACCAGCTGGGTGCGCCTGTCGGCCGGCCGCCAGCACATGAGCGACGAACTGCAGGCGCTGTGCTTCCTTGCCGGCGCGAACTCGATCTTCTACGGCGACAAGCTGCTGACCAGCGGCAACCCCGAGGCGGCGCACGACGAGGCGCTGTTTGCCCGGCTGGGTCTCACTGGCTGCTAGGTTCCGCTGCCGAGCAGCGTTTCGGACAGTCGCGCGACGCCCGCAGTGTCGTCGCGCCGCAGCGCGACGAGCGAAATCCCGCCGACATGTGGCGCGAGCGAGGCCAGCGTGTCCTCGAGGCTGACCGTGCTGCCAGCCGATTCGTTGACGACGATAATCGCCGGTACGACGCCAGCCTCGCGCAGCGCGGCGAGCGCCGTCAGCGTGTGCGAGAGCGCGCCGAGATAGCTGCCGCAGACCAGCAGCGTCGGCACCCCAAGCGCGGCGATCCAGTCGCGCACCGTGTGACGCACGGTCAGCGGCACCATCGCCCCGCCGACGCCTTCGATCAGCAGCAGGCCGTCGTTCCTGTCGATCTCGCCGCGACACCAGCTCAGCAGCGCATCGAAGTCGATGGCCTTGCCCTCCTTCGCCGCCGCCAGGTCGGGCGAGAGCGGCGCGGCGTATACCCATGCCGTCCTGCCGGCGCCGACTTTTGCGATATCGGAATCCTCGTGGCGCGCCGGGTCGTAGCCCGACATCACCGGCTTGAGCGCGCGCACCGGAGCGCCGCGTGCGCGGCAGGCGGCGAGCAGGCCGGCGGTCAGCCAGGTTTTCCCAATGTCGGTGCCGGTGGCGGTAATAAAATAGGCCTTGTCCATCCGCGCATTTTCTCATGACCTGCATCGACTCCCTCTGGCTGCCTTACACGCAAATGGCCACCGCGCCGGCGCCGCTGCCGGTCGTCGCGGCTTCCGGGGTGCGCATCCGGCTCGCCGACGGCCGCGAGCTGATCGACGGCATTTCCTCGTGGTGGACGATGTGCCACGGCTACCGTCACCCGCACATCATGCAGGCCGTGGCGGCGCAGCTCGACACCCTGCCGCATGTGATGTTCGCGGGCCTTGTGCATGAACCTGCGCTGACGCTCGCACGGCGGCTCGCCGCCCTGCTGCCGGGCAATCTGGAGCGCGTGTTCTTTTCCGAATCCGGGTCGGTGGCCGTCGAGGTCGCGCTCAAGATGGCCGTGCAGTACTGGAAGAACCGCGGGCAGGACCGCCGCCGCTTCGTCGCCTTCAGGGACGGCTACCACGGCGACACGCTCGGCGCGCTTTCGGTCACCGATCCCGGCTGCGGCTTCCACGCCGCGCTGGCCGGCTACCGCGTGCCGCAGATCTTCGCCCAATTGCCACGAGAGGCCGAAGCACGCGCCGCGCTCGACGCGCTGCTGGCGAATCCGGACATCGCCGCCGTCATTGTCGAGCCGCGCGTGCAGGGCGCCGGCGGCATGCGCTTCCACGACGTCGACACCCTGCGGGCGATCCGCGCCTGCTGCGATGAACATGGCGTGCTGATGATCGCCGACGAGATCATGACCGGCTTCGGCCGCACCGGCACGCTGTTCGCCTCGCCGCCCGACGCGGTGCCCGACATCCTCTGCCTGTCGAAGGCGCTGACCGGCGGCACGCTGCCGCTGGCCGCCACCGTGGCCGCCGACCACGTTTTCGCGGCCTTCTGCTCTGAGCGCGCGGAGGATGCATTCATGCACGGCCCGACCTTCATGGCGAATCCGCTCGCCTGCGCCGCCGCCAATGCCTCGCTCGACCTGTTCGAGAGCGAGCCGAGACTGGCGCAGGTCGCCGCCATCGAGGCGCAGATGCGGCGCGAACTGGAACCCTGCCGCGCATTGCCGGGCGTCGTCGATGTCCGTGCCATCGGCGCCATTGGTGTGGTTCAGCTCGACCGGCCCGTGGCGGCGAACCTGCGCCCGGCATTCGTCGAACGCGGCGTGTGGGTGCGCCCCTTCGGCGACATCGTCTATCTCGCGCCGCCCTTCGTCATCGACGCCGCCGACCTGACCATGCTGACGACGGCCATCCGCGCAGTCGTGGCGCAATCCGCCGCCGAAGCCTCATGCCCGATCTCGACGCCCTGATCGCCCCGCGCCTCGCGGAACTGGCAGCGACCGGCCTGCGCCGGCAGTTGCGCGTCCACGATCCGGCGTTGATCGACGTCGCCTCGAACGACTATCTCGGCCTGTCGCGCCATCCGGCGCTCATCGAACGCGCCTGCCAATGGACAGAGCGCCACGGCGCCGGCAGCCGCGCTTCCCGGCTCGTTACCGGCACCAGTGCCGAACTGCTCGCGCTGGAGGAGAAACTCGCGCGCTTCAAGGGCACGGAGGCCGCGCTGATCTTCGCCAGCGGCTACCAGTTGAACAGTTCGGTGTTGCCCGCGCTGCTGGAGCTTGGCCAGGGTAAACATGAGCCGCTGGTCTTCACCGACCGGCTCAACCACGCCAGCCTGCACGCCGGACTGCGCGGCCTGAAACAGATCCGCTTCCGCCACAACGACCTCGCGCATCTCGAGGAATTGCTCCTCGGCCACCCCGGTGACTTCCGCTGGATCGTCACCGAATCCGTCTTCAGCATGGACGGCGACCGCGCCGACGTGTCCGCATTGTCGGGGCTGGCGGAAAGGCACGGCGCGCATCTCTACCTCGACGAGGCCCACGCCACCGGCGTGCTCGGCCAACATGGTGAAGGGCTCGCTTCGCTCGCCCGTGGCAAGGTGCCGGTTGTAATGGGAACCTTGGGCAAGGCGCTCGGCGGCGCGGGCGCCTACGTCGCCGGCTCGCGCGCGCTGATCGACTGGCTGGTCAACCGCTGCGGCGGCTTCCTCTACAGCACCGCGCCGGCGCCAGCGGCCTTCGGTGCGCTCGACGCGGCGCTCGACCTCGTGCCGGGCATGGAGGCCGAACGCGCGCGGCTGGGGCGCATGGGCGATGCGCTGCGCGCCGCGCTGCGCGAACGCGGCCTCGACACGCTGGCTTCGACCACGCAGATCGTCCCCGCCTTGCTCGGCGACGAAGCACGGGCGCTCGCCGCCGCCGAAACCTTGCGCGCAGCGGGCATCCTCGTCGTCGCCATCCGCCCGCCGACGGTGCCGCCCGGCACGGCGCGGCTGCGCTTCTCCCTTTCCGCCGCGCTGACGGACGCGCAATTCGAGCGCGTGCTCGCGGCGGTGCGCGCATTGTGACGACCGTCGTCCTCGCGCACGGCTGGGGCTACGATGCTGGCATCTGGGACGCGGTGCGCGCGCGGCTGCCGGCCACATGGAATGTCGTTCCCATCGACTTCGGTTACTTTGGTGCCGTCCCGCCAGCGCCGACTTTCGACGAGCCCGTGATCGCCGTCGGCCACTCGCTTGGCGCGCTCTGGTGGCTGACGCAGGCAGACATCCGCTGGAGCAAGCTGCTCGCCATCAACGGCTTTCCGCGCTTCACCGAAACGGCGGACTACGCGCCGGCCGTCGCGCCACGCGTGCTGGCGCGCATGCGGCAGCAGTTCGAGCGCGCCCCGGCGGCGGTGCTCGCCGACTTCCACGCGCGCTGCGGCGGCCATGCTCCCAACGCCACTCCCGACATCCCACGTCTCGCCGCCGGTCTCGACTGGCTGGCGGAATGGGACGGCCGCGCCGCCCTCGCCGCGCGCCGCTCCGATGTGTTCGCGCTCGCCGGCAGCGAGGATCCCATCGTGCCCGCCGCGATGAGCGCGATGGCCTTCGGCGCGGTGGCCAGCGTCGCCACCATTGACGCAGAGGGCCACCTGCTGCCTGTCACGCATCCCGGACCGTGCGCGGAATGGATCGCGAGGCTCGCCGCGTGAACGATTTCCAGCAACGCGTCGCTTCGCGCTTCGACGCCGCCGCCGCCACCTACGATGCCCACTCGCGGGTGCAGCGCCATGCCGCGGCCCGCCTCGCCGGCCTGATCGCGGTCGCAGGACTGCCGCCGCGCCCACGCGTGCTCGAGGTCGGTTGCGGCACCGGCCACCTGACACAACGGCTGACGCAGCACCTGCCCGGCGCGCGCATCCTCGCCACCGACATCGCGCCCGCGATGGTCGCGGCCTGCCGCGCCGGACTTCCGGGACTGGATTACGCGGTGATGGACGGTGCCCGGCCAAGTGTCGCCGGTTCCTTCGACCTGGTCTGTGCGAATCTCGCCGCGCAATGGTTCGTCGATCTGCCCGCCGCCCTCACCCAATTCGCCGCACTGCTTGCCCCCGGGGGAATGCTCGCCTTCAGCCTGCTCGGCGCCGGAACCTTCCGGGAATGGCGCAGCGCCCATGCACGACAGGGATTGACCGCCGGCAGCTTGCCGTTGCCCGACGCAAGGCTATGCCGCGCCGCCTTCCCGGCCGGCCAGCTGCGGCTGGATATCGAAACCTGGTTGGACCGGCCGGCCAGCGCGCTCGACTTCCTGCGTTCGCTGCGCGCGATCGGGGCCGACACGCCGGCACCGGGCCATGTCCAGCTCTCGCCCGCACAACTGCGGGGTGTGCTGCGCGAACTCGGCACCGCGCCGACCGTCAGCTACGAGGTGGTTTACACCTGCTGGACCGCTGGGAAAGCCTCGAATCTCGTCTAAAGTGATACGGCAGGCTTTTTTCCAGGCGCTTCGGAGCGTAGAAGCAAGCTGATTTCCGATTCGTCAAGTCCACCTCGGGCACCCTGTTTTTTTGCATGGCAACAAACAGGCGGGTTTTCGCAGCCCGCATCAGCACGTACAACAGACTGATTTTTTGTGCGCTTTTCTCGGCCCAGAACCTACTATATCTAGTGGTATAAATTTTCTCAGCCACTAGATAAATTGTTAAGTTGTTGATTTGTCTGCAGGCAAAAATTTTTTACTTTGCAGCTGTTTGAGGTGCCGCTATGCTTCGCCCCCATCTCAAGCTTACGTTCATAACAACAGCCAAGCGACTTGACGAACATGACTACTGAACAGACCACCGATCAAGGCAACACCGTCCAGGAACAGGAATACACGGGGCAACTGGGTCTGCCCCTGCCGCAGGAAATTTCCGGCGAGGTGCTGCTGGAAAAGTACGCCAAGGGCAACGAACGCAACGTCCATGACGTGCGCGCCCGCGTCGCCCGCGCCCTGGCTGCCTACGAAACCGAGGACAAGCGCGCCACCTGGGAAATCCGTTTCCTCGAAGCCCAGGAAAACGGCTTCGTGCCCGCCGGCCGCATCAACTCGGCGGCCGGCACCGACCTGTGCGCCACACTGATCAACTGTTTCGTGCAACCCGTCGGCGATTCGATCTCAGAGGTGGTGGATGGCCGTCCCGGCATCTACACCGCCCTCTCGCAGGCGGCCGAGACGATGCGCCGCGGCGGCGGCGTCGGCTACGACTTCTCCAGCATCCGCCCGGTCGGCGCCCATGTGAAGGGGACGCAGTCGCGCGCCTCCGGCCCGGTGTCCTACATGCGCGTATTCGACCGCTCCTGCGAGACCGTCGAATCCGCCGGCAGCCGTCGCGGCGCCCAGATGGGCGTCCTGCGCTGCGACCATCCGGACATCGAAGCCTTCATCCACGCCAAGGACGGCGGGGACTTGACCAACTTCAACATCTCGGTCGGCGTCACCGATGCCTTCATGCAGGCCGTCGAAGCCGGCGCCGATGTCGAACTGGTGCATCGCGCCGAGCCCTCCAACGACGTCAAGCAGAACGGCGCCTACCAGCGCGACGACGGCCTCTGGGTCTACCGCAAGATCCCCTCGCGCGAGCTGTGGGACCAGATCATGCGCTCGACCTACGACCACGCCGAACCGGGCATCCTGTTCATCGACCGCATGAACAAGGACAACAACCTCAACTACTGCGAGACGATCGAGGCCACCAACCCCTGCGCCGAACAGCCGCTGCCGCCCTACGGCTGCTGCTGCCTTGGTTCGATCAACCTCACGCTGTTCATCAATCATGCGTTCTCCGAGACCGCCGACTTCGACTACGCCGCCTTCGGCAAGGTGATCGACACCTCGGTGCGCATGCTCGACAACGTGCTCGATGCCACCCACTGGCCACTGCCGCAGCAGAAGGCCGAAGCTGCCGCCAAGCGCCGCGTCGGCCTCGGCTTCACCGGCCTCGGCGACGCGCTGATCATGCTCGGCCTGCGCTACGACACCGAGGAAGCACGCCGCACCGCCGCCAAGATCTCCGAGTACATGCGCGACCGCGCCTATCTCGCCTCGGTCGAACTCGCCAAGGAGCGCGGTGCTTTCCCGCTGTTCAATGCCGACCTCTACCTGTCGGGCGGCAACTTCGCCTCGCGCCTGCCGCAGGCGATCAAGGACCAGATCCGCAAGCACGGCATCCGCAACTCGCACCTGCTGTCGATCGCGCCGACCGGCACGATCTCGCTGGCCTTCGCCGACAACGCCTCGAACGGCATCGAGCCGCCCTTCTCCTGGACCTATACGCGCAAGAAGCGCATGGTCGATGGCACGCACAAGGAGTATGCGGTCGAGGATTACGCCTGGCGCCTGTTCAAGCACCAGGGCGGCGATACCGCCAAGCTGCCCGACTACTTCGTCACCGCGCTGGAAATCTCGGCGCAGGCGCACGAGCAGATGGTGGCTGCGGTCGCGCCCTATGTCGACACCTCGATCTCCAAGACGGTGAATGTGCCGGCCGACTATCCGTATGCCGAATTCGAGGACCTCTACATGGTCGCCTGGAAATCCGGCCTCAAGGGGCTGGCGACCTACCGCCCGAATGCCGTGCTCGGCAGCGTGCTCTCCGTCGAACCGCAACAGCCGGCCCCCCAGCCCGCCAGCCAGCATAACCAGAAGCAGCCGCAGGACGTCACCATCGACTGCGCCAACCGCCGCATGTCGATCGGCTCCCTCCCGGCCCCCGTGCTCGCCAGCCTGCGTTGGCCCGGCCGCCCGCGCCTGACCGACGGCAACGCCGCCTGGACCTACATGATCGAGACGCCACACGGCGAGTTCGCCCTCTTCGTCGGCCAGATCGAGAACGAGCGGCGCCAGCAGGTGCCCTTCGAGATCTGGGTCAACGGCACCGAGCAGCCGCGCGGCCTCGGCGCCGTCGCCAAGACGCTGTCGATGGACATGCGCGCCAACGACCCGGCCTGGCTCAAGCTCAAGCTCGACGTGCTCGCCGGCACGGTGGGCGACGAGCCCTTCGAGATGCCGATGCCGCCGCATGGCGAACTCAAGATGATGCCGGGCTCCGTTTCGGCGATGGCCCAGGTGATCCGCTACCGCTGCGAGCAGCTCGGCGCGCTCGAGACCGATGGCGCCACGCCCGTGCTCGACTGCATGTTCAGCCGCGACGAACCGAAGACCGGCACCGACGGCACATTGTCCTGGACGGTGGACATCGTCAACCCCGCCTCGCGCGAGGACTTCGTGCTCGGCCTCAAGGAAATCACGCTGCCCGACGGCGTGACGCGCCCCTATTCCTGCTGGCTTTCCGGCAACTATCCGCGCGCCCTCGACGGCCTGACCAAGCTCCTGTCGCTCGACATGCGCGTGATGGACCCGGCCTGGATCGGCATGAAGCTGCGCAAGCTGCTCAACTACCCCGAGCCGCTCGGCGATTTCATGGCGCGCGTGCCGGGCTCGAACAAGCAGCAGAACTGGCCGTCCACGGTCGCCTACATCGCGCGGCTGATCATGCACCGCTACGCGATGCTCGGCATCCTCGACGAGCACGGCTTCCCGACGCGCGAGATGGGCATCCTCGAGCGGCCGAGCGAGAAGAAGGGCGAACTCAAGGTGACCCAGGGTTCGCTCTGCTCCGAATGCGGCAACATGACCGTGATCAGGAAGGACGGCTGCGACTTCTGCACCGCCTGCGGCGCCGTCGGCAGCTGCGGCTGATCCAGGCCTCTCCCCCGGCCCGCGCCCGCCGTTTCAGTTTTGGGCTGCGGGCCGGTGTTTTCTGGTAGCATGCCGTTCCGGATCGCGCATCGAAGGCAGGGAAACACAAGGCGCATCCAGCCATCGCTATTACGATGGCGATGGCAGCGAGTATGCAGGACATACCCGCAAACCACTTTCTAATTTTTCTTGATTGATCGGGAACCCCCTTGGAGAACGAAGACCTTTCCTCTCCTGCTCCTGCGCCCGTTGCGGCTGCTCCGGCGGAAACGCCGGCCGTGGCTGCTGCACCGGTTGCGCCCCAGTTCGATCCGCGCCGCCGCATCCGCGAGTTGCTGTCCATTCCGGAACGCGACCGCAGCGATGCGGAGTGGGACGAACTCAACGAGCTCGAGATCCAGACCGCGCCAGGCAATCGCCTCGGCAACCAGCCGCCGATGGCGTATGCAGGCAAGCCCGCCTTCCACCAGAAGAACCGCATGAAGGGTAAAGGCGGCGGAGGCGGCGGCGGCGGCGGCGGCAAACCCGGTGGCCCCGGCGGGCGTCCCCAGGGCAAACCGCACAACAAGCCGCGCCCCGCCTGATCTCTCCCGCGTCCCGGCGCCCGCGCGGCATGGGCCCACCCCGAGAACCTCGCTGCGCTCGGTTTTCCCCTCAAGGGGCAGAACGACTCGGGGCGTCCCTTCGTGTTTCTTAGCGACCCGATGACCCAACTGGTTCTCGAACAACTCCTGAACGGCCTGCAGTTCGGCCTGATGCTGTTCCTGATCGCCTCCGGGCTGACGCTCGTGTTCGGCATCATGGACATGATCAACCTCTCGCATGGCTCGCTCTACATGGGCGGCGCCTATCTGGGCGCCGCGGCGGCGCAGGCTTCCGGCTCATTCGTGATCGGCCTGTGCGCCGCGATGCTGGGCATGGCAGTCATCGGCATCGTCCTCGAGCTGCTGCTGCTGCGCAGACTCTATCTGCGCGACCATCTCGCCCAGGTACTCGCCACCTTCGCGCTGATCCTGATCGCCAACGATCTCGTGCGCATGATCTGGGGACCGCAGCCGCTGATGCTCAACCCGCCCGCGGCGCTCGCCGGGCCGGTCGAGCTGTTCGGCTTCAGCTATCCCGCCTACCGCCTGCTGATCATCGCCATCGGGCTGGCGGTCGCCCTGCTCCTCTACCTGCTGGTCAGCCACACGCGCGTCGGCATGTGGGTGCGCGCCGGCGCCGCCAATCGCACGATGGCCGAGTGCATGGGCGTCGATGTGCGCTGGTTGTTCACCGGCCTGTTCGCGCTCGGCGCGGCGCTGGCCGCCGCGGCCGGCACCCTGCTCGGCCCGCTGCTCGCCGTGCAGGTCGGCATGGGCGAGAACATCCTGATCCTCGCCTTCGTGGTCATCGTCATCGGCGGCATCGGCTCGATCCGCGGCGCGCTGGTCGGCGCGCTGCTGGTCGGCGTCGTCGACACGCTCGGCCGCGCCCTGCTGCCCACTCTGCTGCGCGCCGTGAGCGCGCCGGAAGTCGCCGGCCATCTCGGTCCCGCGCTGGCCTCGATCATGATCTACCTGCTGATGGCCGCCATCCTGTTCTGGCGTCCGCAGGGCCTGTTCCCGGCGCGCGCATGACCCCGGCACGCCGCGGCAACCTGGTCGAAGCCGGCGTGCTGCTGGCCGCCATCGCCCTGCCCCTGATCCTGGAAGCGCTCGGCGAGGACTTCTACATCGGTTTCGCCACCCGCCTGCTGATCTTCGCGCTGGCGGCCACCAGCCTCAACTTCATCGTCGGCTACGGCGGCATGGTCGCCTTCGGCCACGCCGCCTTCTTCGGCGGCGGCGCCTACGTCGTCGCCTTCCTGATGCAGGCGGGCATCTTCTCGGCGTGGATCGCCTGGCCGCTCGCCGTGCTTGCGGCCGGCGTCGCTGCACTGGCGATCGGCGCGCTGTCGCTGCGCACGCGCGGCGTTTACTTCATCATGATCACGCTGGCCTTCGCGCAGATGATCTACTACTCGATCGTCTCACTGCAGAGCGCCGGCGGCGACGACGGCCTGCCGCTGGAACAGCGCTCGACGCTGGCGCCCTTCGACCTCGCCAGCGACACGACGCTCTACTGGGTCGCCCTCGCCACCCTCGCTGCCTGCCTGATTGCCCTCAAGCGACTCGCCCACTCGCGCTACGGACGCGCCCTCGCCGGCCTGCGGCAGAACGAGCAACGCATGGAAGCGCTCGGCTATCCGGTCGACCGGCTCAAGCTGGTGTGCTTCGTCATCGGTGCCGGCGTCGCAGGACTGGCCGGCGCACTGCTGGCGAACCAGAACGGAATGGCCAGCCCGACCCAGTTGTACTGGACGCAATCGGGCATGCTGCTGGTGATGGTGATTCTCGGCGGCGTCGGCCAGCGCTACGGCGGCGTACTCGGCGCGCTCGCCCTGCTCGGCCTCGAAGAGGCGCTCGGGCTGACCACCGAATACGCCCATTTTTACATCGGCCTTGCGCTGCTGGCGGTGGTGCTGTTCGCGCCGCGCGGACTGGCAGGCCTGGCCGGGCTGCGGGCACGCTAGCGATGGGTGCGCTGCTGGAAATCTCGGGGCTGAAGCGCCACTTCGGCGGCCTGTGGGCGGCCAATGGCGTCGACCTCGCCATCGAGCGAGGCGAAATCCATGCGCTGATCGGCCCCAACGGCGCGGGCAAGACGACGCTGATCCACCTGATTTCCGGCGCGTTGCGGCCCGACGCGGGTCGCATCGTCTTCGCCGGTGCCGACATCGGGCAGCACAACATGCACGCGCGCGTCGCGCTGGGCATCACGCGCTCCTACCAGATCACGCAGATCTTCCCCCACCTGCCGGTGCTAGAGAACGTGCGCCTCGCCGTACAGTCGCGCCGCCGCGACTGGGGCTCGAGCTTCCGCATGTGCCGTCCCGCCAGCGCCGACTTTCGCATGTTGGCGGAAGCCGAGGAATGGCTCGGCCGCGTCGGCCTGGCCGAAGCCGCCGGCCAGCTCGCCGCCGACCTCGCGCACGGCCAGCAGCGCGCGCTTGAACTGGCGATGGCGCTCGCCACGCGCCCGCAACTGCTGCTGCTCGACGAACCGATGGCCGGCATGGGGCCGGAGGAATCGGCGCACATGGCGGCGTTGATCGCCTCGCTGAAGGGCGCGCAGACGATCCTGCTGGTCGAGCACGACATGGACATCGTCTTCCGCCTCGCCGACCGCATCTCGGTGCTGGTCGCCGGCCGCGTGATCGTCAGCGCCGCGCCCGACGTCGTGCGCAATCATCCCGACGTGCGGCGCGCCTACCTCGGCGATGAGGTAGCGCCATGAGCGCATTGCTGGAAGTCCGCAATCTCGCCGCGGCCTACGGCGAAAGCCAGGTGTTGTTCGACATCGGCCTGACGGTCCGCGAAGGCGAGGTCGCCACCCTGCTCGGCCGCAACGGCATGGGCAAGAGCTCGACCGTGCGGGCGATTTGCGGCATGCTGCCCCTTCTACCCGTAGGCGGCGGCGAATTGCGTTTCGCCGGCCGGAGCATCGCCGGTGAGCGCCCCGACCGCATCGCGCGACTGGGCGTTGCGCTGGTCCCGGAAGGCCGCCAGGTGTTCGCCAATCTGACGGTGAGAGAGCATCTGGCTGCCTTCGCCGCGAATCGCTTCAACCGCCCCGATCCCTGGACCGCCGATAAGGTCTTCGCCTTCTTTCCGCAACTGGCCGAACGCCAACACCATCTCGGCAACCGGCTGTCGGGCGGGGAGCAGCAGATGCTCGCCATCGGCCGCGCGCTGACGACCAATCCGCGCCTGCTGATCCTCGACGAGGCCACCGAAGGACTCGCACCGCTGATCCGAGAGGAGATCTGGACCTGCCTCGCCAGCCTGCGCGCCGCCGGCCAGACCATCCTCGTCATCGACAAGTACGTCGAGCGCCTGATCGCCCTGGCCGACCATCACAGCATCGTCGAGAAGGGCCGCATCGTCTGGCAGGGCAGCTCGGCCGCACTGGATGCCGACCACGGCATCTGGCATCGATATCTGGGTGTCTGAATGACCGAGCGTGCCGCTCATTCAACGTCGGCGTCAGCGCAGAGTTTCGGCAATCTCTGGTGGTGGCTGCCGCGCTTTTCCTTCCTGCTGTTCGTCGCCGCGATCGTCGCCCTGTTCTGGTTCATCCAGCGCACCGAGAGCGAAGAGAAGCGCGCCACGCTGATCAGCGACATGCTGTGGCTGGAGCAGAACCTGCGCTTCGTCCTCGTCCACAACGAAGACGTGCTCGCGCGTTTCGATCCCCAGCGTGTCGTCCAGCGCGAGGGATTCGATGCCCACGCGGGCACGCTGATCGAAAGCAAGACCGGTATCACGCAGGTTCTCTGGCTGGCCGCGGATGGCAGCACGCGCCATGTCCTGCGGCCCCTTGCCGAAGCCGGCGCGCCCGTCGATACCGGTGCTGCGTCGGGGTCTGCCCGGGAGTTCGCGCGGAACCTCGGGCATGTTGTTTATGGCCCGCCATACCCGGCCGCGCAGGGAGACTGGCAGTTCGAGGCTCAAGTGCATGTTTTCCG
>JAJZSW010000151.1 GCA_021849505.1 Pseudomonadota bacterium | reverse complement strand
GGAAGAAGGCGGCGGCAAAGAGGATGGCCTTCGGGTTGCTCGCGGCGACCATGAAGCCCTGCCGGAAACGTGACGCCGCGGTGCTTTGCGACGGCGCAACGGCGTCGTGGGTGGCGGATGGCGTCATCGGCGCGCGCCAGAGCTGGATGCCCAGCCAGGCCAGGTAGGCCGCGCCGGCAAGCCGCAGGGCGTCGAAGACCGCCGGGAAGGCCAGCAGCAGGGCGCCGAGCCCGGCGGCGGAGAGGCTCAGCATGCCGAGCAGCGCGGTCAGGCAGCCGGCCATGGTCGCCACCGCCGCGCGGAAGCCGTGGCGCGCGCCGCTGACCATCACCAGCAGCATGTTGGGACCTGGGGTGGCGCAGATGACGAAGGTCATCGCGACATACAGCCACCAGGTGGCGAAGCTCATGACGTGCCGGCTGGCGGCTGGCTTTCCTGGTCGCGGATCAGCTTGACCTCCATCGCATCGACCAGCGCCTGCCACGAGGCGTTGATGATGTCGGTGGAGACGCCGATGGTGGTCCAGCTGTCGTGGCCGTCGGTCGATTCGATCAGCACGCGCACCTTGGCGGCGGAGGCCTTGTCCGAGTCGAGCACGCGCACCTTGTAGTCGGTGAGCCGGATTTCGCCGATGGCCGGGTAGAGCCGCTCCAGCGCCTTGCGCGCGGCCCTGTCGAGCGCGTTGACCGGGCCGTCGCCCTCGGCGACGGTGAGCACTTCCTGGTCGCCGACGCGCACCTTGATGATCACCGACGAGTTCACTTCATTGACCGCCGGCTCGTTGGTGATGACCTTGAACTCGACCAGCTCGAAGAAGGGCGTGTAGCGGCCGAGCAGCTTGCGCACGACGAGGTCGAAGGAGCTTTCGGCCGCCTCGAACTGGTAGCCCTCGTGCTCGAGCTCCTTGAGCTTGTCGATGATCTTCTTGGTCTCGGGGGAGTCCTTGGCGAGCGTCGGGTCGATCGCGTTGATGCGCGCCAGCAGCGTGCTGCGCCCCGCCACCTCGGACATCAGCACGCGCCGGCTGTTGCCGACCAACTCGGGATTGATGTGCTCGTAGGAGACCGGGTTCTTCACCACGGCGTCGATGTGCATGCCGCCCTTGTGCGCGAAGGCATGGCCGCCGACGTAGGGCGCCTTGTCGTTCAGCGGCAGGTTGGCGATCTCGCTCACGGAGCGCGCGACATTGGTGAGGTGCGCCAGGGCGCCGGCCGGGATGCAGTCGTAGCCGAGCTTGAGCTGCAGGTTGGGGATGATCGAGCAGAGGTTGGCGTTGCCGCAGCGCTCGCCGAGTCCGTTGATCGTGCCCTGCACCTGCGTGGCGCCGGCCTGCACGGCGCGGATCGAATTCGCCACCGCCATCTCGCTGTCGTTGTGGCAGTGGATGCCGACCGCGGCCTGCGGGAACCGCGCGCAGACCGTGCGCGTGATGTCGAAGATCTCGTCGGGGAACGAACCGCCGTTCGTGTCGCACAGCACCAGCGCGTCGGCGCCGGCCTCGACGGCGGCGGCGAGCGTCTTCAGCGCATATTCGTCGTTGTCCTTCCAGCCGTCGAAGAAGTGCTCGGCGTCGAACACGACTTCCTTGCCGTGCTGCTTGAGGTAGCGCACGGTGTCGCCGATCATGGCGAGGTTCTCTTCGAGCGTGGTGCGCAGGATCTCGAGCACCTGGTAGTCCCAGCTCTTGCCGAAGATGGCGATCGCGGGCGTGCCGGCCTTGAGCAGCGACTTCACGTTGGCATCGTCGGCGACGCGCTTGCCGACCTTGCGCGTCGCGCCGAAGGCGATCAGGCGCGCGTGCCGCAGCTTGAGCGCGCCGGCGCGCGCGAAGAATTCCAGATCCTTCGGATTCGAGCCCGGATTGCCGGCCTCGATGTAGGCCACGCCCAGCGCGTCGAGCCGCACGACGATCTTGAGCTTGTCCTCGACCGAGTAGGAAATGCCCTGCGCCTGCGCCCCGTCGCGCAGCGTGGAATCGTAGATGGAGATGTGTGCCATGGCGATGTCGATGATGCGTTGCAGCAGGAATTCTACTAGCTCGTGCCGTCTCGCTAATGCTGACTTTCGGCGGAGTTAGAATGCAACGAACCAACAACGACACGTGGAGAAGACAGAAACATGGCAACCATCACACCCATTCCCGCCACGCTGATTCCCGGCGACGGCATCGGACCGGAAATCACCGCGGCCACCCTGATGGCGCTCGACGCGCTCGGCGCGCCCTTCGTCTGGGACCGCCAGGTCGCCGGCGCGGCCGGTGTCGCCTCCTGCGGCGACCCGCTGCCGCCAGCCTGCCTCAACAGCATCCGCAAGACCAAGCTGGCGCTCAAGGGCCCGCTCGAAACGCCGATCGGCGGCGGCTACCGCTCGTCGAACGTGCGCCTGCGCGAGGAATTCAAGCTCTACGCCAACCTGCGTCCCGCGCTCACGCTGATTCCCGGCGGCCGCTACGAGAACATCGACCTGGTGATGGTGCGCGAGAACAACGAGGGCTTGTACATGGGTTACGAGCACTTCATCCCGATCGACGGCGACCCGCACGCGGTGGGCATGTCGACCGGCATCAACACGCGCCAGGGCTGCCGCCGCATCGTGCATTTCGCCTTCGACTACGCGATCAGGAAGGGCCGCAAGAAGGTCACGGTGGTGCACAAGGCCAACATCATGAAGGCGCTGACCGGCATCTTCCTCGAGACCGCGCGGCAGATCTACGAAGAGGAATACAAGGACAAGATCGCCTTCGAGGAGTGCATCGTCGATGCCTGCGCGATGAAGCTGGTGATGAATCCCTGGCAATTCGACGTGCTGGTGACGACCAACCTGTTCGGCGACATCCTCTCCGACCAGATCGCCGGCCTCGTCGGCGGCCTCGGCATGGCGCCGGGCGCCAACATCGGCGAAAACGCGGCCATCTTCGAGGCCGTGCATGGCTCGGCGCCCGACATCGCCGGCCAGGGCATCGCCAACCCGATCGCGCTGATGCTCGCCGCCGCGATGATGCTCGACCACGTCGGCCGCCTCGACCTCGGCAACCTGCTGCGCCGCTCGATCAACGAGACGCTCAACGAGGACAAGGTGCGCACCGGCGACCTCGGCGGCAGCGCCAGCACGCTGGAATTCGCCACCGCGCTGGTCGAGCGCATCAAAGAAAACAAATAGTG
>JAJZSW010000150.1 GCA_021849505.1 Pseudomonadota bacterium | reverse complement strand
GGCACGCACCGCCTCGGCCAAGGGCTGCCCCCAGGCGAGTTGCGCGGCGATCGCCGAGGCCAGCGTGCAGCCCGAGCCATGGTAGCTGCCGGGCAGCCGCTCCCATTCGTCGCTGCGCAGCGGGCCGTGCGAGCCGTAGAGCGTGTTGATCACGCGCGCACCGCGTTCGTGGGTGCCGGTCACCAGCACGTGGGCGCAGCCCGCGCCGATCAGGCGGCGCGCGCATTCGGAAAGACCGGGGTTGCCGCCAGGGCCGAGCTCCTGCGCGAGGCGACGCGCCTCGAGGCTGTTGGGCGTCAGGATGTCGGTCAGCGGCAGCAGCAATTCGATCATTGCGTCGATGGCATCCTCGTCGGCGAAGGCATCGCCGCGGCCCGAGGCCAGCACCGGGTCGAACACGACCGGGGTATCGGGATAGTCGGAGAGCACCTCGGCGACCGCGCTGATCGCCTCGACGCTGCCGAGCAGGCCGAGCTTGAAGGCGGCCACCGGCATGTCCTCGAGCAGCGCGCGCGCCTGGTCGGCGACCCAGTCGCCGTCAAGCGGCAGCAGATCCTCGACGCCCACCGTGTCCTGCACCGTCAGGGCGGTGACCACGGTCAGCGGATGGCAGCCGTGCGCGGCGAGCGTCAGCAGATCGGCCTGCAGGCCGGCCCCGCAGGTGGGATCGGAAGCCGCGAAGCTCATGACGACAGGAGGGACGGCACTGGACATGGCAGCTGAATAATGACGCGGACGGGGAGGGTGCGACGATTCTAACCGAAAGGGGCGCAGATCAAGCGCGGCCGCGCAGCCGGGAAAAGCGCGCCAGCGTGCGTTCGCGTGCCGCGGCATGAGCGACGATCGGGGCGGGATAGCCGGCCGGCGGCGCCTGCATCTTCCAGGGTGCATGGATGAACTGGTCGGGCACGTCCTGCAGCTCCGGCAGGTAGCGGCGGATGAACCTGCCCTGCGGGTCGAACTTCTCCGATTGCGTGACCGGATTGAAGATTCGGAACCAGGGCTGGGCATCGCAGCCGGTCGAGGCGGCCCACTGCCAGCCGCCGTTGTTCGACGCCAGTTCGTAATCGAGCAGCCAGTCGGCGAAATGCCGCTCGCCGAGCCGCCAGTCGATGCCGAGGTCCTTGGTCAGGAACGAGGCCGTCACCATGCGCAGGCGGTTGTGCATCCAGCCGCCCTGCAGGAGCTGGCGCTGCGCCGCATCGACGAGCGGATAGCCGGTGTGGCCCGTTTTCCATGCCTCCAGCAACTCGGGTGCGTCGTCCCAGACGATCGCGTCGCATTCGGGCTTGAAGGCATGGTCGACGACAGCCGGCCGGTGCCAGAGGATCATCTGGTAGAACTCGCGCCAGACCAGTTCGTTGAGCCAGGTAGCGGCGCCTGTGCCATTGGCCTGCAGGCTTGCGGCGTGCGCCGCGGCGGCCAGCTGGCGGATCGACACCGTGCCGAAGCGCAGGTGCGGGGACAGATAGGACGGCCCCTTGACGGCAGGGAAGTCGCGCGTCTCGTGATAGCGGTCGATGCGCGTCAAAAACTCCGCGAACAGCCGCGCACCGCCGGACATGCCGCAGGGAATCTGCAGGTCGGTCGGCGTGAAACCCAAATCCTGCAAAGTCGGCGCTGGCGGGACGGCACTTGCGGCCGCAAGCTGGCCGGGGCGGGGGACGCATGCGTGCGCGGCCAGGTCGGCCGGCGTGAGCCGCTGCCGCCAGGCGCGCGCATAGGGCGTGAATACTGAAAACGGCGTGCCAGCCTGCGTCAGCACTTCGTCGCGCTCGAAGATCACCTGGTCCTTGCAGTCGACGAACTCCCGACCCTCTGCCTTGAGCCGCGCCGCGACCGCCGCGTCCCGCTGCCGGGCGAAGGGTTCGTAGTCCCGATTGGCGAACACCGTGGCCACGCCCAGTTCGGCCGCCAGCCCGGGAATTTCCTCGGCCGCCCGGCCATGCCGGACGATCAGCCCGCCGCCTTGCACGCGCAGCGCGGCGTCCAGTTCCCGCACCGCGCCCAGAATGAACTCGACGCGCCGATCCTGCCTTGGCAACCCGGCGAGAATGTCGGTGTCGAAGACGAAAGCGCAATGCACCCGCGGGTGTTCGCGCAGGGCGCGGGAAAATGCGGCATGGTCGAAGTCGCGCAGGTCGCGCCGGAACCAGACAAGCGCAGGCGGGTGATTTTCCATGGCGAGAGATTACAATGGCCGGCACACCATGAGCGACGCCGCCCGCACCATCGAACCCGCCAGCCTCGCGAATCATTTCCTGATCGCGATGCCGGCCATGACCGATCCGAATTTCGCGCGCACCCTGACCTACCTCTGCGAACACAATGCCGAGGGCGCGCTGGGCATCATCATCAACAAGCCGCTCGAGATCAACCTCGGTTCGCTGTTCGAGCGCGTCAGCGTGCCGCTGGCGCAGGGCGAGCACCAGGCCAAGTATCGCGACCTGCCGGTGTATTTCGGGGGCCCGGTACAGACCGACCGCGGCTTCGTGCTGCACCGTCCGGTGGGCGAGTGGCAATCGACCCTGCAGGTCACCCCCGCAGTCGGCCTGACCAGCTCGCGCGACATCCTGCAGTCGATGAGCGACGCGGGCGAGCCGCACGACGTGCTCGTCTCGCTCGGCTATGCCGGCTGGGCCGCCGGCCAGCTCGAATGGGAGCTGTCGCAGAACGCCTGGCTCACCGTCGCCGCCAGCCCGGACATCATTTTTTCGCTACCGCCGGAGGAACGCCTGCCCGCCGCGATGCAGCTGCTGGGCATCGACTTCGCCCGGCTTTCCGATGTCGCCGGCCATGCCTGACAGCGAAATGGTGATGGCATTCGATTTCGGGGAAAAGCGCATCGGCATCGCCATCGGCGAAACCCTGCTGGCCAGCGCGCGCGCCCTGACCACCATCGAGGCGGAAACCGGCGAACAACGCTTCGCCGCCATCGGCAAGCTGGTCGAGGAATGGCAGCCCGCCCGCCTCGTCGTCGGCCGCCCGGCGCATGCCGACCGGGACGAAGCCCACGAATTCGCCGTCCGCTGCGAACGCTTCGCCCGCCAGCTGGCAGGCCGCTATCGCCTGCCCGTGGAACTCGCCGACGAGCGCTACTCCTCGGCCGTCGCCGCGACACGACTGTCCGGCGACAAAAGAAAAAACAAGGCGCGCCTCGATGCCGAGGCGGCCGCCGTCATTCTCCAAGCCTGGTTCGACCAACGTCATGCACTCACTGCCGCCCGTTCCT
>JAJZSW010000149.1 GCA_021849505.1 Pseudomonadota bacterium | reverse complement strand
ACAGTATGCCCGCGTGCGGCCCGAATTCCGCGCCAAGGTCATCGCCCACAAGAAGAACCGCATCGTCGCCGTCGGCCCGCACGCCACGCTGCACTTCGAGGACCGGCTGACGATGCAGTACCAGGTGCAGGAGATGCTGCGCCTCGAGCGCATGTTCGAACCCGAGGCGATCCAGGAGGAGCTCGACGTCTACAACCCACTGATCCCCGACGGCAGCAACTGGAAAGCTACCTTCATGATCGAGTTCCCCGACGAGGCCGAGCGCAAAGTGCAGCTCGCCCGGCTGGTCGGCATCGAGAAGGCCGTCTGGGTGCAGGTGGCCGATTTCGCGCGCGTGACGCCGATCGCCAACGAGGATCTCGACCGCGAGACCGCCGACAAGACCGCCTCGGTGCACTTCCTGCGCTTCGAGCTAACCCCGGCGATGTGCCAGGCCGTCAAGGCCGGCGCGGCAATCCGCGTCGGCATCGACCACCCGCACTATCAGGCCGAGACGACCCTCACGCCGGCCACGCGCGATTCATTGGCCAGCGATTTGGCCTGAATGGCGCCATCCTCCTCGCTCCTGATCTCGGCGGCATTGGCGGACTTGACGTCGCCGGACAGTTCCCCGCCCTCGTGCACCACGATCTTGCCGTAGCGGATCTTGCCGCTGACCCGGCCGGTCGAGTGGATGACCAGTTGCTGACGGGCGGTCAGTTCGCCGTTGAAGCGGCCGTGAATCTCGGCGACGTCGATGTTCACCTTCCCGTCGAACGAACCCTGGTCGGCAATCTGGATGAAGCGGCTGTCCATGGTCGCCTCGACCCGTCCCTCGACCAGCAGCGTGTCGCAGTCCTGAATCTCGGCACCCTTGAGTTTGACGCCGGGCCCGACGACCAGCTTGGCGACCAGCGCCGCCGCCTCCGCCGCGGGCGGCGTGGCTGCGGCGGCCGCCGGTGCGGGCTTGTCCGCGGCGGTCACCGATTTGAGTGGGTCAGGCGTGGCTGCATTGTTGGCTGCGGGCGAAGTGGTCGCGCGATGGCTGGCATAGATGGATCCTTTGTTGAACATGGTCTGAGTTCTCCGTAAGTGCTGGTGGCTCCCTGAAGAAAGAGATTAGCCCGGAGGATCCCGATGTCGGACCTGTCGTCTACAGCAGACACTTCATGAAAGTCGGCACCGGCGTGTTCGGGGTCAGCCATCGGGCGGACTAGAATCGGCCCTCTTCGCCAGTCGCCGTATCCTGATTCTTGCCATGCCCTGCCGTTTTGCCGCGATCCCCTTGCTTGTCGCCCTGGCCCTGCCTGTCCACTCCGCCATCGACGTGCCCCCGCCGCCCGCCGGCAGCGAGGTGCAGCTGTTCGTCGAGAACGACATGCTGGCGCGCACCGACCGCTACTACACAAACGGCATCAAGTTCGGCGTGGGCCTGCCCTTCGACCTGCTGCAGGTGCCCGCCGCCCAGGTGCTGCGCAGCCTCGACCCGGCGGGCGGCGCGGACATCCACATCGGTCTGTTCGTCGGCCAGAACATGTACACCCCGCGCGACATCGGCATCGCCGCGCCCCAGCCCTACGACCGCCCGTGGGCGGCCTGGCTCTACCTCGGCGGGGTGGCGCAGCGCGCGCGCGACAACCGCCTCGACACCGTCGAATTCGACGTCGGCGTGGTCGGCCCGGCAGCGCTGGGCGAGCAGGTGCAGAAGGGCTGGCACCGCCTGGTCAACGTCCGGCAGCCGCAGGGCTGGGACAACCAGGGCAAGAGCGAGCCGGCCTTCATGCTTTCCTACCTGCAAAAGCGCAAGTTCGGCAGCGACCGCGCGGATCTCGTCGCCCACGGCGGCGCGACGCTCGGCACGGTGCTGACGCTCGGCCGCGTCGGCGGCATGCTGCGCCTCGGCCACCGCCTCAGCGGCTTCGGACCGGACACCATAGAACCCGGCGGCGCGATGCTGCACGGCACGCGCGCCCAGGGCGGGCCCGAACCCGCCGGCCTCGCCTGGTACGTCTTCGCCGGCGTGGACCATCGCCTCGTCGGCCACAACATCTTCCTCGACGGCCCGGCGTTCCGCGACGGTCCCTCGGTCGAGCGCCGCAGCCATGTGCACGACCTGTCGTTCGGCTTCAGCTTGCGCGCCGACCGCCTGCGCTTTTCCTGGACGCGCATCCACCGCAGCGAGGAATTCCGTACCCCTGCCGGCGGCGGCGGCGAACAGCGTTTCGACTCGCTGAACCTCGGTTTCGAGTTCTAAGACCACCCACTTTTCAGGATGAATCCGCCATGACACTCTGGCTGCGTTGCGAAGCCGACGGCACCGAACACATCGGCACACTCGAGGACGACACCGTCACCGTCTGGACCGGCGACCTGTTCGCCGACCCGCAGCCGACCGGACAGCGTTTCCCGCTCGCCGCGGTGCGCCTGCTGACGCCCTGCCTGCCCGGCAAGCTGATCGGCCTGTGGAACAATTTCCATGAGCGGGCGCAGAAGGAAGGACTGCGGCGCCCCGAGCATCCGCTCTACTTCATCAAGGCAAGCACCTGCCATGCCGCGCATGGCGAACCTATCCGCCGTCCGGACGGCTACCAAGGAGCACTGGTGTTCGAGGCCGAACTGGGCATCGTCGTCGGCCGCCGGGTGAAGGCCATCGATACCGTGGAGGCGGCGGCGGCGATCTTCGGCTATACCTGCGTCAACGACGTGACGGCACGCGACCTGATGCGCCTCGACCCCGCCTTCGTCCATTGGACGCGCGCCAAGAGCTTCGATACCTTCGGCCCCTTCGGTCCCGTGATCGCCACCGGTCTCGATCCGGCCGGCCTGCGCGTGCGCGCCGTTGTTTCCGGGGAGGAGCGGCAGAACTATCCGGTCGGCGACATGTTTTTCTCGCCGGCCGAGATCGTCAGCCGCATCTCGCACGACATGACGCTCGAGCCGGGCGACGTCATCGCCTGCGGCACCTCGGTCGGCGCCGGGACGCTGCAGCACGGCGACACCGTCGAGATCGCCATCGACGGCATCGGCAGTCTGATCAACCGCCTCGCCTAAACGCCGCGTCGGCTTTCGCGAGACGGCATTCATTGCGTCGCGGGGATGAGGATGCGCCGGCTTTCGCCGTGCTTGAACAGCAGGAAGCGGTTCGCCGCGAGGCCCCGTTCCTGCAGCGACGCTTCAAGATCGCGCGGCGGCTGGTCGAAGGCTTCCTGCGTCAGCTCGAAGGTGCCCCAATGCACGCCGATGGCCTGCCGCGCCTCGAGG
>JAJZSW010000054.1:17046-17527 GCA_021849505.1 Pseudomonadota bacterium | reverse complement strand
GCGCTCGGCGCCGTCGGCAGGATGCCTTCAACTTCGTTATGCACGCGCGCAATGATGTGGGCAGCCACCAGACCGTCGCCAACGCGCTCGCATGCGTCCGCGCCCGCGCGTACCGCCGCGTTCACCGCACCCGTCTCGCCACGCACCAGCACCGTCACATAGCCGCCACCCACGAACTGACGTCCGATCAGCCGCACTTCGGCCGCCTTCGTCATCGCGTCCGCCGCCTCAATCGCCGGCACCAGTCCGCGCGTCTCAATCATCCCCAGGGCAATACCCATACGTTCCGCCATCATTGCTCTCCTCATTGTCGATGCGACTCTTCGTCGCGAAAGTTGTAAATGCTCGGCTTACGCGCTCGGCGCCGTCGGCAGGATGCCTTCAACTTCGTTATGCACGCGCGCAATGATGTGGGCAGCCACCAGACCGTCGCCAACGCGCTCGCATGCGTCCGCGCCCGCGCGTACCGCCGCGTTCACCG
>JAJZSW010000054.1:0-17036 GCA_021849505.1 Pseudomonadota bacterium | reverse complement strand
GCGCTCGGCGCCGTCGGCAGGATGCCTTCAACTTCGTTATGCACGCGCGCAATGATGTGGGCAGCCACCAGACCGTCGCCAACGCGCTCGCATGCGTCCGCGCCCGCGCGTACCGCCGCGTTCACCGCACCCGTCTCGCCACGCACCAGCACCGTCACATAGCCGCCACCCACGAACTGACGTCCGATCAGCCGCACTTCGGCCGCCTTCGTCATCGCGTCCGCCGCCTCAATCGCCGGCACCAGTCCGCGCGTCTCAATCATCCCCAGGGCAATCCCGGTCGCATTCGCCATGCTCGTTCTCCTCGCTATTTACTTGCTTCAGGCGCTCGGCGCCGTCGGCAGGATGCCTTCAACTTCGTTATGCACGCGCGCAATGATGTGGGCAGCCACCAGACCGTCGCCAACGCGCTCGCATGCGTCCGCGCCCGCGCGTACCGCCGCGTTCACCGCACCCGTCTCGCCACGCACCAGCACCGTCACATAGCCGCCACCCACGAACTGACGTCCGATCAGCCGCACTTCGGCCGCCTTCGTCATCGCGTCCGCCGCCTCAATCGCCGGCACCAGTCCGCGCGTCTCAATCATCCCCAGGGCAATACCCATACGTTCCGCCATCATTGCTCTCCTCATTGTCGATGCGACTCTTCGTCGCGAAAGTTGTAAATGCTCGGCTTACGCGCTCGGCGCCGTCGGCAGGATGCCTTCAACTTCGTTATGCACGCGCGCAATGATGTGGGCAGCCACCAGACCGTCGCCAACGCGCTCGCATGCGTCCGCGCCCGCGCGTACCGCCGCGTTCACCGCACCCGTCTCGCCACGCACCAGCACCGTCACATAGCCGCCACCCACGAACTGACGTCCGATCAGCCGCACTTCGGCCGCCTTCGTCATCGCGTCCGCCGCCTCAATCGCCGGCACCAGTCCGCGCGTCTCAATCATCCCCAGGGCAATCCCGGTCGCATTCGCCATGCTCGTTCTCCTCGCTATTTACTTGCTTCAGGCGCTCGGCGCCGTCGGCAGGATGCCTTCAACTTCGTTATGCACGCGCGCAATGATGTGGGCAGCCACCAGACCGTCGCCAACGCGCTCGCATGCGTCCGCGCCCGCGCGTACCGCCGCGTTCACCGCACCCGTCTCGCCACGCACCAGCACCGTCACATAGCCGCCACCCACGAACTGACGTCCGATCAGCCGCACTTCGGCCGCCTTCGTCATCGCGTCCGCCGCCTCAATCGCCGGCACCAGTCCGCGCGTCTCAATCATCCCCAGGGCAATACCCATACGTTCCGCCATGTCCGCTACTCCTTTCGGTTAAAAAATTAGATTCAAGAATTCTGCATTGTGCCGATATTGCCGGCCTCTTCTTCCCAACGATCGATGATGCCGCAGATGGTCAGGTCGGTGATCGTTGTTGCGTCCTTCATCGCCAGCCGCGCAGCGCTGCCGGCCGTGACGAAGACCCATTTCCCCGCTGGTGCGCCAACCGGATCGGTCGCCACCGACAAGGCTCCCTGCGCGCTTTCCAGCACCCGCAGCGCGCAAAGCTGCATGCCCGGCACACGCCGCGTGCATACCAACTCATCGACCACGCGCAGGATTTCCATCAGCTCTTGTCTCCTTCCCAGCGATCGATGATGCCGACGATGGTGAGATCGGAAGGAAAATCCTTGGCACCGGCGGCATCGCGCGCCGCTGAAGAGCCAACACACAGCACCCAGTCGCCTGGCACACAGCCGACGGCATCGACCGCCACGCTGCGCGGTCCGCCCGGCTTGTCCTGCACCACCAGCAGGGGACGATGGCCGAACGCGTCGATGCGGTTCGTCGAGACCAGGGTTTTTTCCACGCGCATGATTTTCATCGCAAAGACCTCGAATCGTCCTTTCCCTCAATGTCCATGAGCATCGACCTCGTCCTCGACGAAGGTCACGCGCTCACCGCCTTGCAGGTCGCTCACCGCCATCTGGCATTGCAGCAGACCCGCTTTATGCAAATGGGCGTAACGCGACTCGATGGCTTCCTTGACCCGCCGGCAGCGCAACACTGCGCGTTCGCGCGCGCCCGGCACGCACGAGGAGTAATAGAAGTGCACCAGGACCGGAATAGCCAAGCCGTGCTTCACGTTCAGGCCAGTGAAAATCTTGATGCCCACGTCCATGTCGGCGGCGCCTTCTTCAACCGTATCGAGATGGGCGTAGTAGTACTTGTTGCGAAACTGAACGTATTGCGTTGCCTCGCCGGCACAGATCAAGGCTTCGTCATGGCCGATCACGGCGTAGCGTCCAGCATGATGCTGGATCACATACTCGATCTGTGACAAATTCGCTTCCAGCAAGGCAAGGATGAGGCGGCGCATGCCCGGGGAGGATGGCGAAGTACCTTCCGCGCGCGCCAGCATCGCGTCGATATGCGCGCGCGCCATGTCCGCGGACATGCCCAGGGTTTCGCGATAGAGGGTTACGTTGCACAAATATCGTGCCGGGTTGATTTCTCCTGTGGCATCGGGCACATGAATGCGGATCGCGTCCACATCCGTGTCCATACCGATCAGCAGGATCTCCGGCGCCGCACCTCGACCGAACGTGTTTTCCACAGCGGCGCGCAATTCATTCAAGCGCGCCAGAGCAGAATCCAGCGCCTTGACGTCGTTGCTGCCATGGGCGGCGCACCCCTGGTGACAGGGGTTGGAGGTACTGTAATGATATACGGCGACCTTCAGGTAGTTGCCGGTTTCGCCGCCAGGGATGCCGCCGGTGAGCCGATCGAGTTCGCGGTGTGTCCAGTCCGCCACGTCAGCTTCCACATCAAACATGGCGCCGGCATAGGCCTTGACGTTCACGGCATCGTTGGGCGCCAAACGCAGCACAAAGGGGAGCAGTCCTTGCAGACGACCGTCGGCACAGGGACTGATATCCACGGTGTGATACCCGCAGGACTGGAAGAAGGCCTCATCCAAAGTCATGCGCTCCCGCCATGGCGCCTGATCCACGTCGACTTTTTCGACGCAATCCTTGTAGCTGCGGAAAATGCAGTATGCGTGCAGAGCACGCAGGTCGAGGCCGGTTACCCAGGCATCCTCCAGCAAGTCGCTGGGCAGTTCATAACCCAGGCATTCGCGCACAAGGTTCTGTGCCCGTTCCACGAAATCCCGCTCATGCTGAAACGAGGACAGCAGCTTGAGGGTGTCGGTGATGGCCGCGAAGCGTCCGCGTACCAGGGCCTCATACTCGGCCAAGCGACGATTGAGCTCGGCGTCGACCAGCGGATGCTCGCAACGCTGTCCTGGTCCGGGCACGCAGGCGGGATTCGCTTGCGGCATGCCAGGATCGGACTGGCCATGTCGCGCGGCAGCCTGTCTCATGGCAGCCAAGCGTTTGCGCGTATCGACCATGGTCGTGCCCGTCCGTTCTTCCGCCTTAGGCGCGCGCGCCGCCGGAAACGGTGACCAGTGCACCGCGCACCGTGTTGCCGGACGAGCCGGTCACCCTGCTTTCGGGCACCGGCTGCCGCTCGATGGCCCGAAACTCGCGTGCGCTGGCAGCACCCGACCCCCGCGGCTCGCCGCGTTGGGAGGGGTTGCGCATGAGCACCGATGCACCCTCGGTGCCGGTCACCCGTGACTGGGCGTGCCACGCATCGCCGGTAATACGCGACCGGGCCTGAGCATCGCCGCTTAAACGAGAAGCGGCAACCATGCCCGCCTCACCTTCTTCGGCGCTTGCGACAATCACGCGATGGCGAAAATCGGGCGTCCCGGTAATCAGGCCACTCGCCTTGTTGATCGGGCCGGTAATCCGCTCACTGCCAGAGGCCGTGCCGGTGATTGACGTCTCGCGCTGCGCTTGCGCGGAACGGGCCGGGGTCACAATGCTGAAATCGGCGGGCGCCGGCGCTGACATGCCAGCGTCGGCCAACGGCGCACGTGACAGAAATCGTCCGCTGGCGGGCGGCGGGCAATTGGGCGCGGCATTGTCCTCTCCCAAATAAGGCGTGCCACTGACGGAGAGGCAGGCACCGCGTTCATCGCCCGTCATTGTCGAGCCGCCAGCGCCCGGACGGTCGCCGGTGACGGCCATCGCAGGAATCACTGCAACCGTCGCTTTGGCAGCAACAGCGTTGCGCCGATCAAGGCCAAATGGATGGGAGGTGGCGCAGGCGGCCTCAAGCCCTGCGTCACCTACGGATTTTGGGAAGCCTACCTCCATGGCGGGCACGGCATCCTGATGCACTGGACGCGACATCACGGAAGCCGTCCGGCGCGGACTGGGGCTTGCACACAACGCAGCGAAATCATTTGCGTTGTAATACTGGGAACCTGTGATCGGTCGACAGGCACCCGGCTCGTCGCCCGTCACCCGTTGCGAGCGGCCAACGGCAGCGCCTGATACGGACTGGCTGCCGCGTGTAGTAGATAGCGTTACCTTGGCAGGGCTGGAAACCGGTTCGATGGCGCACTCGCCACGCACCTGCTCGGCAGACATGTATTCCGTGCCCGTGACCTTGGCGCAAACACCACGCTCATCGCCCGTCATCTTGCCGCCACGGCCAACGGTGGTTCCCGTCACGGCTTTGCCTTGTGCGGTATGCGTCAAAGCGACCTTCTCGGGCGCTGCCGCAGGTGCAGCAGCTCCAAGATAGGCCGTGCCGGTCAGGGCGCGCGTCGCACCCACCTCGTCGCCAGTCACCTTGGGAGAGCGGCCCACCAGCGCACCGGTCACCGTCTTGCCTTTGCTCGTTTCGGTGAAGGCGACCTTGGCAGGCGCGCCTTGCGGACGTGCCACACCCTGGCGCTCGAATTGCTCCGCGCCGATATATTCCGTTCCGGTAATGGCCCGTGCAGCTCCCGGTTCATTACCAGTCACCAATTTGCTACGCTCAACCATCGTGCCGGTAACACGCTGACCGGAAAGGGTATGGCCCTCCTCAACCTTGACTGGCGCTTCACCCTTCGCCACGGTCGGACGAATCCGGCCGGCAGGGCGCGTGGCGGTCTCGCTGCCGTCGCGGCCCGTCAGCGATCGCACGAGACGATGCTGCATCGCGACCTGGCGGCCGGTCGCGCCCTGGCTGATCGCCGCCTGCCAGTTTTGTTCGGGAAGCGCGGCAGCGATTTTCACGGCCTGGGCGACACGCTTGAGACCGGACTTGCCTTCCTTGGCGAGAACGGTGCGGCGGGCCTGGGCGAGCGCACGACCGGTCGGGGTCGCGGCGCCGCGGGCAACCGGTTCGATCGAGACAGCGGGCGCGCTCGCAGCCATGGCAGGCATGGTAGCGGCAATCGATGTATCGACGGCCGTCGCCGGCTTGACTTCGGCCTGGGCAATACTGCCCCCCGCCGGAGCAGCAACCGGTCCGCGCTGCCGTGCGCCGCTGCGTTGCTGCGCGGCCGGCAAGGCGTTCTTGCCCATGCGGCTCAGGGCTTCACGCCTGGCACGCGCCGGGTTCACGGCCGGAGCAGGGGTCGCCAAGGCAGCCGGGGCGGTCATGTTGCCCGCACTGGCCGTGCTGGCCGGCTGGGCCGGGACGACATGGGCGGCGCTGCGTGCCATGGCTGGCGACTTGCCAGCGGCTGCCGTCTTGCCAGCGCCGACTTTGCCGAGACGGGCCATCGCCTGGCGACGCTGCATCGCCAGTTCGCGCCCGGAGAGAGTCACGTTGGCCTGGGGATTCAGGCTTTTCGTCATCGCTTGTGTCATACGCACACCTCGATCGATTCAGGCCCGCGCCTGCGGGCCGGGGAAAATGAAGCCGGCGGCACACTGTGTGTCAATGCGCCGCCGCACGGGCATCAGCGATAGACGACGAACGCCATGCCCTGGCTTTGCGCGTAGTTGTCGTATGCGACGAAACGCACCATGTGATCGGGGAACTCGCGATGGCAGGCCTCGATTTCAGCCAGCACGGTGTCGATGGACTGCTCGCCGAACATCGGCAGCTTCCACATGTACCAGAAGTTCACGCGCGCGGTGGTGCCCTTCTCGGTGTGCTCGACCGCCGGATTCCAGCCTTGGCTGATGCAGTAGGCGATCTGACGACGCACCTGATCGGGCGTCATCTGCGGCAGATAGGAGAAGGTCTCGTATTTCTTGGTGGAACGATAAGCTTGAACAGCCATGTCTGTCTTCCTCTCGAATAGGGTGGGCGCCGATTACTTGTTCGCGATGTCGAGCTTGTCGACGGTATCGAACTCGAACTTGATCTCTTTCCAGGTTTCCATGGCGATCTTCAGTTCGGGCGAGTGCTGGGCAGCGGCGGTCAGAATCTCCTTGCCTTCCTTCTCCAGCTGACGGCCCTCGTTGCGGGCCTGGACGCAGGCTTCCAGCGCGACGCGGTTGGCCGCGGCGCCGGCCGCGTTGCCCCAGGGATGGCCCAGGGTGCCGCCGCCGAACTGCAGCACGGAGTCGTCGCCGAAGATGGAGACCAGCGCGGGCATGTGCCAGACGTGGATGCCGCCGGAGGCGACAGCGAAGGCGCCGGGCATGGAGCCCCAGTCCTGGTCGAAGAAGATGCCCTTGGAGCGATCTTCCGGCACATAGGATTCGCGCAGCAGGTCGATCCAGCCCAGGGTGGAGGCGCGGTCGCCTTCCAGCTTGCCGACGACGGTGCCGGTGTGCAGGTGGTCGCCGCCGGACAGACGGGCGATCTTGGTCAGCACGCGGAAGTGGATGCCGTGGTGCGGGTTGCGGTCGACCACGGCGTGCATGGCGCGGTGCAGGTGCAACAGCATGCCGTTGTCGCGGCACCAGTTGGCCAGGCCGGTGTTGGCACAGAAGCCGCCGGTGATGTAGTCGTGCATGATGATCGGGGCGCCGATTTCCTTCGCGTACTCGGCACGCTTGTACATCTCTTCCGGGGTCGGGGCGGTGACGTTCAGGTAGTGGCCCTTGCGCTCGCCGGTCTCGGCTTCGGCCTTGAGGATGGCTTCCATCACGAAGTCGAAGCGCTGGCGCCAGCGCATGAAGGGCTGGCTGTTGACGTTCTCGTCGTCCTTGGTGAAGTCGAGGCCGCCGCGCAGGCACTCATACACGGCGCGGCCGTAGTTCTTGGCGGACAGGCCGAGCTTGGGCTTGATGGTGCAGCCGAGCATCGGACGGCCGTACTTGTTCATCACGTCGCGCTCGACCTGGATGCCCAGGGGGGGGCCGCCGCAGGTCTTGACGTAGGCGATGGGGAAGCGGATGTCCTCCAGACGCAGGGCGCGCACGGCCTTGAAGCCGAACACGTTGCCGACCAGGGAGGTAAAGACGTTGACCACCGAACCCTCTTCGAACAGGTCGATCGGGTAGGCGATGAAGGCGTAGAAGGAGGTGTCGTCACCGGGCACGTCCTCGATGCGATAGGCGCGGCCCTTGTAATAGTCCATGTCCGTCAGCAGGTCGGTCCAGACAGTGGTCCAGGTACCGGTGGAGGACTCTGCACACACGGCAGCGGCGGCCTCTTCACGGTCGACGCCGGGCTGCGGGGTGATCTTGAACACCGCCAGGAGGTCGGTGTCCAGCGGGGTGTATTCGGGCATCCAATACGTCTGACGATATTCCTTCACGCCAGCGCTATAGGTTTTAACAGCCATGTATCGCTCCTCTCAAGGATGTAGTTGGTCGGCATAACGACGGTGCAGCATCGGCATGACGTTGCATCTGCCGCGGCATTATGCCGAAGACGGGAATAAACTCTACTTTAAGATTTTTATGAATACTATAATGAATCATTTAGTATTTAAAATCCGGCAGGCGGGAGGAAAACTTGCGGTTCAGCTTGCGTCAGTTGCACATATTCGAAGCCGTTGCACGCCATTTGAGTTATACACGTTCTGCCGAAGAACTGCACCTGACTCAGCCGGCCGTGTTCGCCCAGGTCAAGCAACTCGAGGAGAGCGTGGGCGTGCCGCTGCTCGAGCGCATCGGCAAGAAGCTGCATCTGACTTCCGCAGGACAGGAGGTCCTCGTCACCAGCCGCGAAACGCTGAAGGCCATCGAACATCTGGAAATGCGCCTTGCCGATATGCAGGGGCTCAAGAAAGGCAGGCTGCACATCGCCATCGTCACGACAGCGGAGTACCTGATCCCGCGGCTGCTCGGCGAGTTCTGCACGCGCTACCCGGGCATCGAAGCCGCGCTCACGGTTACCAATCGCGAGATGCTGCTGGCGCGCCTGGCCGAGAACGCCGACGACCTGGTCATCCTCGGTGCGCCGCCCGAGCATATCGAAGTCGTGGCCACGCCGATCGCCGACAATCCCCTGGTAGTGGTCGCGCGCCAAGACCATCCGCTGGCCGGCAAGAAGAAGATTTCGCTGAAACAGGTTGCGGAAGAGCCCTTCATCCTGCGCGAGCCAGGCTCGGGCACGCGCCTCGCAGTGGAACGACATTTCGCCGACCATGGACTGAATCTGCGCGTGCGCATGGAACTCGGCAGCAACGAAGCCATCAAGCAGGCCATCGCTGGCGGCCTCGGCATCTCGATCCTCTCCCGTCATACCCTGGCCCTCGAGGGCAAGCAGGGGCCGCTGCACACCCTCGACGTGACTGGCTTCCCGCTGCTGCGGCATTGGTATGTGGCCTACCAGACGGGGAAACACCTGTCTGCAACGGCCGAAGCCTTCCTCGACCATCTGCTCGGCCGCGAAAGTCGGCGCTGAGCGGACGGCACTGCGCCCGCATCAATTGCGGACGGGCACCTTCCAGAGCGTGATCGTCACGCCCAGCCTGCCGATGAAGCCCTTGGCGTAAGTGCCGTTGAGGCGGATGCGCGGCCCGCCCTCCGGCAGCGCAGACATGACGATGTCGGTCAGCTGCCGGTCGCTGAGCTGGGTGGCCCCTTCCGCATGCCACAGGTGCACATGCCCGCAGGCATCGCGGTCGACCAGCAGCGCCTGGTCGCGCGGCGCATCGGGCAGGCGGATGACGATGCCTTCGGGCATTTCGTAGGCTCGCGCCCGGCCGAGCGGCGACTGCATTTCCTTGCCGCCTTCGGGGGTCGCGGTCGCCATCAGTTCCAGCACATCGTCATCGGGCAGGACGCTTTCGCCTTCGACGTGCCAGACGACGAAACCCTGCGGACCGGTCTGCACCAGGAGCACATTGTCTTCGGCGCGCAAAGGCGCCGCGGCCAAAAGGGCTGCCAGCGCCAAGCCGCGCAGGATGTTCATTCAGCCTTCCACTTGATCGAGCAGCCGATGCCCGGAATCTGCTCGCGCGGGCCATGTCCGGTCAGCGCGACCTCCCTCATCGCCTCGAACAGGTCGCGGCGGACGCCTTCCGGCGCGGTTTCCTTGCGTGACTCGTCGAGCCGGCCGCGATACTGCAATTCCAGTTTGCCGTTGAAGCCGAAGAAGTCCGGTGTGCACACGGCGCCGTAGGCCTTGGCGACCTGCTGGGTGTCGTCCAGCACATAGGGAAACGGGAAGGCCTTGCCCTGCGCCAGCTTGACCATGTTGTCCCAGGAATCCTCGGGGTAGTCGGTCGGATCGTTGCTCATGATCGCGATGCTGCCGATGCCGAGCACCGCCAACTCTTTAGTGTCGCGCACGATGCGGTCGATCACCGCCTTGACGTAGGGACAGTGGTTGCAGATGAACATCACCAGCAAGCCGTGCGGGCCGCGTGCGGCGGCGAGGTTGTAGCGCTTGCCGTTTACGCCGGGCAGGTCGAAGTCGGGGGCTTTCCAGCCGAAATCGCAGACGGGGGTTGGGGTGCTGACCATGAATTCCTCCTATTTTGATTTTGCGGGTTCGAGTGCCATGCGTAAGGGTACCTCGTTTGCAGGCTGCTCGCCTTCGGCCTTGCCCTTTTCCGGCGGCAGCAATTGCACTCGTTCGGCAGCGATGTCCGCGGACTTGAGCAGCTCGACAACGCTCTCGCCGCGCTTCTGTGCCAGTTCCTGCAGGCGTTGGTCGGGGATGCTTTCCTTGGCGCGCAATTTTTCGAACAGCACGCCGTAAAAGTCGGCCCCCTTGAGCTGCGCAACCTCGCTCTCGCTCAGGGTCTTCTTCTCGTGCAACAGCCCGGAGAGCCGCGACATCACCTTGCCTGCGGCACTTTCCTCGAGCTGGCCCGGATTGGCGCTGCGGAAGCCCTCTTTCAGCGCAGCAAGATCGGCGGCACCGGCGCGCTCCTTGTAGAGCGCTTCGAGCGCGTCGCGGATCTTCGGCTGTTGCGTCGAGACCGGGCCGGGATCGCCGCGCTCAGGCACGCGCTGGCCGGCCTGCGTCAGCACGGTGCGGCGCAGTTGCACGTCCTGTAGGGCAACGCGGTCCGCATCGACATGCACGCCGCCGACGGACAGGATCAGGCCCGGACGCTTGCCCATCGCCTCGGCCAGCTTCGCCACCTTCTCGCGCTCCGGCGGCGTGAGCTGCGGCGCACCGGCTTCGAACACGATGCTCTCGATCTTCTCGCCGCCGTCGCCGAACAGCGCGCCGAGCGCGCGGAAAGGCGCGGTGACGATCTTGGTCAGCACGTTGGTGATCGCCTTCCAGACGATTGCGCCATAACTGAACTGTGGATCGTCGAGGCTGCCCGACACCGGCAGGCCGAGGTCGATGCGGCCGTCGCCATCCTGCAGGATGGCGATCGCGAGATCGAGCGGCAGGCTCGTCGCCGTCGGGCTCTCGATGCGCTCGCCAAGCGTCAGCTTGTCCATGATCACCTGGTTCTCGCCCGTCAGCTGGCGCTTGACGATCCGGTAGCGCAGGTCGAGCGAGAGCTTGCCGGAGTCGATCTTGCGACCTGCGAAATGCGCCGTGTAGGGCGTCAGGTTGGTCATCTCGACATTGCGGAACTGCACGCGCAGATCGAGTCCGTTGGTCGGGTTGCCCAGCTCGACATGGCCGACGGCACGCGCCAGGCCGTAATCGTCCACCGCGCCGTCGAGTTCGACCTGGCCGACCGCGCCGGGACGATTCGAAAGGCCGGCGATGCTGCCCTTCAGCTCGTGGATGCGGGTGCCGAACGGCAGGATCAGCGATTCGTCGGCGAAATCCATCTCGCCATTGTTGAAGCGCAACCGATCCACGTTGACGATGAAAGTCGGCGCTGGCCGGACGGCATCCTTGGACGCGACTGCTGGAGCGGGTTCCACCGGCTGGTCCGCGCCGGACGGCTTCATCACCTTCTTGAAATTGATGTTCTTGTCCTTGTCGATCAGCAACTGCGTGTCGAGACCATTCAAGCGCAACTCGCCGAGGTTCAGCTCGTTCCGGGTCAGGCGCAGGTCGCGACTGCCAAAGGTCTTCCAGGCCAGCAGTGGCTTGGCGGAACCGGGCTCCATCAGGCGCAGGTCGCGCACCGCGAACTCGCCCTTCACGTTCGGGCCTTTCTCGTTGTAGATCGCGCGGCCCTGCGTCGACAGCCTTCCATCGGCCAGCTTCAGCGTCGTTTTCGCCGCAAGGAAAGGCTGGACGAGTTTCAGGGCCAGATCGCTCATCTTGAAATCGACCTCGGCGGCAGGCGCAGCCGGCACGATCCTGCCAGCAGCCTCGAAACGGCCGCCGCCGCGCACAGCGAAGGAGAGCTTCACCGGCAGGGAGACGGCCAGGTCGTTGCTGACGCCCTCGGTCTGCGCCGCAATGTGGTCGAGCGCAAGTTCGAGTGCAGGCTTCACGCTGGCCTCCTGCAGGATCACCCCGAGGTCGGCGACCTCGACCTTGTCGACCTTGTAGCGCCAGGGCGCGGCAGCCTCCTGCGTCGGGACTTCCGGCTTCTCGGCCGCCGGCTTGCCGCCCCCCAGGCCCTTGAGCGCGTCCTGCAAATCGATGCTGCCGTCTGCCTTGCGCACGACCTGTACGCGCCCATCCGCGAGTCTGACCTTGCCGACCGTCGCACTGCGCTCGGCCAGCGCGACCTTGATGTCCTCGACGATCAGCGCTCCGAATTGCGGCGGATGATCGATGCCCGGCAGCGCCAGCTTGCCGCCGCTGGCGCCGAGCGCGGCGATGTTCAACTCCTGGCTGGCCAGACGGAAGCGGCCGTCTTTCAGTTCGATCGCCTCGACGCTTGCCACCGGCCCGTTCGTCTCCTTCAACGCCACGCGCAGGCCGGTCAGCTTCGCCTGGATCTGCTCGACCGTCGCGTCGAATTTTTCTCCGCCGTTGCCGGCCTGGTAACTGGCGGAGAGACCCAGCACGCCTTCAGGCGGCACGGGCAGCGCATTCTTCAGGTAGGGCGCGAGCCTGGCGAGCTGCAGGTCGGCGAGGCTGAACGTTCCCGCGACCATGATCGGGTTGAGGTCGACCTTGCCAGACAAACCGATCTGCGCGCCGAGTGAGGTTTTGGCGGCGATCCGGTACATGCCTTCGTCGTCCGGCAGCGTGGACAGGTCGGTCAGCTCAAGCTCGAGTGGCTCGACCGTCGTGGAGAAACCGTCTGCGGTGCGGCGCCGGTCAGCATAGTCCACCTTGCCGCCGGCGAGGACGAAGCTGCGGATATCGATGCGTGGCAGGCCCGCCTTCTCCTCGGGCTTGTCCTCCTTGCTCTTGAGCGCGTCGAGGAAGGGTGTCCAGTTGAGCTTGCCTTCGGGCAATTCGACGACTGTCGCTTCCGGACCGTCGAGCCGGATCGCGTCGAAAACCAGCGCGCGCCGCGTAATGCTCGCGCCGGAGATGTCGACCAGCAGGCCGTCGAAGCCCAGCAGCGGCTTGCCCGCCGGATCGCTCAGCTGCAGCTTGCCGAGGCGCAGCGCGAGCTGGAAGGGATTGAACTCCGGCCGGTCCATGACCAGCTTGTGGCCGGTTTTCCCGGCGACGAACTGCTCGGCCTGCGACTGCAGGATGCGCGGCAGCGCCTGCCAGAGCAGGAGCAGCACCACGACGACGAGCCCGACGACGACAAGGACGATTTTTTTCAGGGCAGGCAGGGAGATTTTCATGGCGCCAATCCAGCAAAGTCATTGTGGAATAATGCAGAAATGATACCCCGCTTCCATTGCCCCTTCCCTTTGGCGCCCGGCGCGCAGGTCGAGCTTCCCGAACAGGCCGCCCACCATGCACTGAAGGTGCTGCGCATGAAGGCCGGCGACCGCGTGATCCTCTTCGACGGCCGGGGCGGCGAATGGCTTGCCGAAATAGTCGGTGCAGGCAGGACGGCACGCGTGGTGCTGCGCGAGTTCAACGACCGCGACAGCGAATCGCCACTCGACATCACGCTGGTGCAGGCACTGCCCTCAGGCGACAAGATGGACTGGGTCGTCGAAAAATGCGTCGAGCTGGGCGTCGCCGCCATCCAGCCCGTCGCCGCGAAGCGCAGCGTGATCCGGCTGTCGGCCGAGCGCATGGCGCGTCGTGTCGCCCACTGGAACGGCATCGCCAGCGCCGCCTGCGAGCAATGCGGACGCAACCGCGTACCGCTCGTCGCCCCGGTGCTTGACCTGCCTCAATACCTGGCCAAAGCAATGGCGCAGAATGCCCGGCGCCTGCTGCTTGCCCCGGAAGGCAGTACTTCATTGCAAGCATTGGGCAAGCCAATGGAACCGGTCGTCGTCATGGTCGGCCCCGAAGGCGGTTGGGAGGAAGGCGAGCTGCAAGCGGCACAGGTAGCCGGATTCACGGCCGTGCGCCTCGGCCCGCGCGTGTTGCGCACCGAGACTGCCGGCGCCGCCGTGCTGGCGGCCATGCAAGCTGTTTGGGGCGATTTCTAGTTGGGAGTTTCAAGGGGAAGATAATGTTCGAATCCGCCGAGCTGGGCCACAAGATCGACAAGGATATCTACAAGAAGGCCGTGCCGCAGATGCGCGCCGACCTACTCGACGCGCAATACGACCTCAAGGAGCAGGGCAAGATTCCCGTGATCGTGCTGGTCAGCGGCCAGGACGGCGCCGGCAAGGGCGAAACCATCAACGTGCTCTACGAGTGGATGGACCCGCGCTTCATCTCGACGCTGGCCTTCTCGACGCCAACCGACGAGGAGCGCGAGCGCCCCTTCATGTGGCGCTACTGGCGCGCCCTGCCGCCCAAGGGCCGCATCGGCATCTTCGCCGGCTCGTGGTATTCGGGGCCGATCCACGACTGCATCGACGGCAGCATGACGCAGGCGGCGCTGGACCAGCGCATCGACCAGATCAACCGCTTCGAGCAGATGCTGGTCAACGAAGGCGCGCTGGTGCTCAAGTTCTGGTTCCACCTCACCAAGGAGGGCCAGCGGCGCCGGCTCAAGGCGCTCGAGAAGGACCCGCGCACAGCGTGGCGCGTCACCAAGTGGAACTGGGACCGCCTCAAGACCTACGACGAGTTGCAGGAGGTCGCCGGCCACGTGCTGCGCACCACCAACACGCCGTGGGCGCCCTGGATCATCGTCGAGGGCGAGGATGACCGCTTCCGTTCGCTGACGGCGGGCAAGATCATCCTCGACGCCATCCGCAAGCGGCTCGCCGAGGCCGACCGGCAAGCGACACCCGTCGCACCACCTGTGCAGCCAAACATCGACGGCCGCGACATCATCTCCGAGCTCGACCTGAGCCACAAACTGAGCAAGAAACAGTACGAGGACCAACTGGCGAAATGGCAGGGACGCCTCGCGGAACTGGTGCGCGACCCGCGCTTCAGGCAGCGTTCGCTGATCTGCGTCTTCGAGGGCTCGGACGCCGCCGGCAAGGGCGGCAGCATCCGCAGGGTCACCGCCGCGATGGATGCGCGCCAGTACCAGATCATTCCGATCGCCGCGCCGACCGAGGAAGAGCGCGCCCAGCCCTACCTGTGGCGCTTCTGGCGGCACATGCCGCGCGTCGGCCGCGTCAGCATCTTCGACCGCTCGTGGTACGGCCGCGTGCTGGTCGAGCGCGTCGAGGGCTTCTGCGCCGAGGCCGACTGGCTGCGCGCCTATACCGAGATCAACGACTTCGAGCACGAGCTGGTCGGCGCCGGCGCGGTGATCGTCAAGTTCTGGCTGCAGGTCAGCAAGGACGAGCAGCTGCGTCGCTTCAAGGAGCGCGAGAAGATCGAGTTCAAGCGCTTCAAGATCACCGACGAGGACTGGCGCAACCGCGAGAAGTGGGATGCCTATCATCAGGCGGTATGCGACATGGTCGATCGCACCAGCACCGGCCTCGCGCCCTGGACGCTGGTCGAGGCGAACGACAAGAACTATGCGCGCGTCAAGGTACTGCGTACCATCTGCGAGCGGCTCGAAGCCGCGATCAAGGCAACCACGCCGCTGACGGTCCCTGCAACCAATGGCAAGAAAGGCAAGAAATGATTGAAGCGGAAGACAGCACGCTGACCGATGCGCGGCTGGTCGCCTGGGTGCGCCAGGCCGCGCCCTACATCCATGCCTTCCGCGGCCGCACCTTTGTCATTGCCTTCGGCGGCGAAGCCCTGCTCGACCGCACCAGCGCGCTGGCGCTGATCCACGACATCGCGCTGCTCGACAGCATGGGCATCCGGCTCGTGCTGGTGCATGGCGCGCGGCCGCAAATCGACGCCGAGATGGAATCCCGCAGCCTCAAGCCGCGTTTCCACAAGGGCCTGCGCGTTACCGACGCGGCGGCGCTCGAATGCGTCAAGCGCGCGATGGGCGTCACGCGCATCGAGATCGAGGGGATGCTCTCGCAGGGACTGCCGAACACGCCGCTGGCGGGCGGCTTCCTGCGCGTCACCGGCGGCAACTTCATCTCCGCCAAGCCGGTCGGCGTCGTCGATGGCGTCGACTATCAATACACCGGCGCGGTGCGCAACGTCATCGCCGAGGAGATCAAGGCCGACCTCGCGCAGGAGAACGTCGTTCTGATCACCCCGATCGGCGCCTCGCCCACCGGCGAGATCTTCAATCTCGCCTGGGAAGAGGTCGCCGAGGCCGTAGCCTCCGCCATCGCGGCCGACAAGCTGATCTTCCTGTGCGACGCGCCCGGCCTGGTCGACCGCAAGGGTCAGCTGATCGAGGCGCTCACGGCGGACGAAGGGGCGACCTTGCTGGCCAAGCGCGTCAGGCAATCGCCCGAGATCACCCGCGTGCTGCCCGGCGCGCTGCGCGCCGTGCGCGGCAAGACCAGCCGCGTGCATTTCCTCGACCGGCGCCGCGACGGCGCAATGCTGATGGAATTCTTCACGCGCGACGGCATCGGCACGGTGATGACGCGCGTGCCCCTCGAGCGGGTTCGCGACGCAACCATCGAGGATGCCGGGGCGATCCTCGGCCTGATCGCCCCGCTCGAAGCCGACGGCACGCTGGTCAAGCGCGGCCGCGAGCGCATCGAAATGGAGATCGAGCGTTTCTCCGTACTTGAACTCGACGGCGTCATCGTCGGCTGCGCCGCGCTCTATCCGTTTTCCGAGGTCAAGGAAGGCGAGCTGGCCTGCCTGGCGGTAATGTCCGAATATCGCGAGATCGGCTACGGCGACCGCTTGCGCCGCCACATCGAGCAGCGCGCGAAGAAACTCAAGCTGAAGCGCCTGTTCGTGCTGACGACGCGCACCGCCCACTGGTTCGTCGAGCGCGGCTTCGTCGAACAGGGTGTCGAGGCGTTGCCGGCGCAGCGCCGCGAGCTCTACAACTTCCAGCGCCGCTCCAAGGTGTTCGTCAAGAGCTTGTAGAATCCGCCTCACCCACTACAGAAGGATTTCCCCATGGCGAGAACGGTCAATTGCATCAAGCTCGGTCGCGAGGCCGATGGTCTCGACTTTCCCCCGATGCCCGGCGAACTCGGCAAGCGCCTGTTCGAGAACGTCTCGAAGGAAGCCTGGCAGCAGTGGATCCGCATGCAGACGATGATCATCAACGAGAATCGCCTCAACCTCGCCGACCCCGCGCACCGCAAGTATCTCGCCGAGCAGGTGGAGAAGCACTTCTTCGGCGCGGGCGCCGACCGCGTCAGCGGCTACGTGCCGCCGCGCGGGTAAACACCCCAGCCAGCTACTTCGCGATCTGCCGGACGCCTTCGGGCGTCGCCAGCAACAGCAGATCCGCGCCGCGCCGGGCGAACAATCCATTGGTGACGACGCCGACGATGCCGTTGAGCGTCGTCTCCAGCCCGGCCGGTTCGGCGATCTGCCAGCCATGCACGTCGAGGATGAGGTTGCCGTTGTCGGTGACGAAACCCTCGCGCAGCT
>JAJZSW010000053.1 GCA_021849505.1 Pseudomonadota bacterium | reverse complement strand
CCTCGACCGTCGCCGCGACACGACTGTCCGGCGACAAAAGAAAAAACAAGGCGCGCCTCGATGCCGAGGCGGCCGCCGTCATTCTCCAAGCCTGGTTCGACCAACGTCATGCACTCACTGCCGCCCGTTCCTGAATTGATCGACCGCCTCGTCGCGCTGCTGAAGCCGGCGATCACCCCGGACACCGTGCTCGTCGGCATCCATACCGGCGGCGTGTGGGTCGCCGAGGCCCTGCACGCCGCGCTCGGGCTCGCCACGCCGCTCGCCAGCATCGACACTTCCTTCCACCGCGACGACCACCATCTCGGCAACGGCCTCAAGGCCGCCGGCCGCGCCACGTACCTGCCGGACGATGTCGAGGGCGCGCACCTGGTCCTCGTCGATGACGTGCTCTACACCGGCCGCACGATCCGCGCCGCGCTCAACGAGCTGTTCGACTACGGCCGCCCGGGGCGCGTCGATCTGGCGGTGCTGGTCGACCGCGGCGGCCGCGAGCTGCCGGTCGCCGCCACCTGGTGCGCCTACACCCTATCCAAGCCCCTGCCCGCCAGCCAGAGCTTCAACCTGCAGCGCGGCCCGGACGGAATTTTGAGTTTCAGCCTGGGGGAAAAATGAGAAACCCGCAACTCAACGACCATGGCGAGCTGATCCACCTGCTCTCGCTCGAAGGCCTGCCGCGCGAGATCCTGCATGACATCCTCGATCGTGCCGAACCCTTCACGGCGGTGGCCGAGCGCGAGGTGAAAAAGGTGCCGCTGCTGCGCGGCAAGAGCGTGTTCAACCTGTTCTTCGAGAACTCGACGCGCACGCGCACCACCTTCGAGATCGCCGCCAAACGCCTCTCGGCCGACGTCATCAACCTCAACATCAACACCTCGTCGGCGGCAAAAGGCGAGAGCCTGCTCGACACGGTCGACAACCTCGCGGCGATGCAGGCCGACATGTTCGTCGTGCGCCACGCCTCCTCCGGAGCCCCCTACCTGATCGCCCGGCACCTCGCCGCGACGCAGCGCAGCCATATCCATGTCGTGAATGCCGGCGACGGCCGCCACGCGCATCCGACGCAGGGACTGCTCGACATGTTCACGATCCGCCACTACAAGAAGGATTTCACGAAGCTGGCCGTGGCGGTGGTCGGCGACATCCTGCATTCGCGCGTCGCGCGCAGCCAGCTGCACGCGCTGGCCACGCTGGGCGTGCCGGACATCCGCCTCGTCGGCCCGCAGACGCTGCTGCCGACGGCCGCCGACCGGATGATCGACAACGCGCCCTTGCGCGTCTGCCACGACCTCGCCGACGGCCTGCGCGGCGTCGATGTCGTGATGACGCTGCGCCTGCAGAACGAGCGCATGCAGGGCGCGCTGCTGCCGAGCCCGCAGGAATACTACAAGTCCTACGGCCTGACGCCCGAGAAGCTCGCGCTCGCCAAGCCCGACGCGATCGTCATGCACCCCGGCCCGATGAACCGCGGCATCGAGATCGACTCCGCCGTGGCCGACGGCCGGCAGGCGGTGATCCTGCCGCAGGTGACGTTCGGCATCGCGGTGCGCATGGCGGTGATGAGCATGCTGGCAGGGACGAGCGGGGGTGCCCAATGAAAATCGAGATCAGGAACGGCCGCGTCATCGACCCGTCCAGCGGCCTGGACAAGCCTGCCAGCGTCTATGTCGCCGGCAGTCGGATAGTCGGCGTTGGCGAGACGGCACCGCGCGGCTTCCAGCCCGAAGCGGTGCTCGACGCCAGCGGCTGCGTCGTCTGCCCCGGCCTCATCGACCTGTCGGCGCGCCTGCGCGAGCCGGGCTTCGAATACAAGGCCACGCTCGAATCCGAAATGGCGGCGGCGGCGGCCGGCGGCATCACGCGCCTCGTCTGCCCGCCCGACACCGACCCGCCGCTCGACGAACCGGGCCTCGTCGAAATGCTCAAGCACCGCGCGCGCCAGCCGGGCTTCGCGCAGGTGCACCCGGTCGGCGCCCTGACCGTCGGCCTGAAGGGCCAGCGGCTCACCGAGATGGCCGAACTCGCCGAGGCCGGCTGCATCGCCTTCGGCCAGGCCAGCATCGCGGTGGTCGATACGCAGGTGCTGATGCGCGCGATGCAGTACGCGGCGACCTTCGATTTCCCGGTCTGGCTGCAGGCGCAGGACGCGCACCTGACCAAGGGCGGCGTCGCCCACGACGGCGCCGTTGCGGCGCGGCTGGGCCTCGCCGGCATTCCGGTCGTGGCGGAAACCGTCGCACTGGCGACGCTCCTCCAGCTGGCGGCGGCAACCGGCGTACGGCTCCACATCCGCCGGGTTTCCTCGGCGGCCGGCCTGGCGCTGATCCGCGCCGCGCGCGCCGACGGCCTGCCCGTCACCTGCGACATCACGATCAACCACCTGCACCTGTGCGACCGCGACATCGGCTTCTTCGACGCCCATGCCCGCCTCGACCCGCCGCTGCGCGCCGCCACAGACCGCGACGCGCTGTCGGCAGGGCTGGCCGACGGCAGCATCGACGTGCTGATCTCGGATCACACGCCGGTCGATGACGACGCCAAGCAGCAGCCCTTCGACGAAGCCGAGGCTGGCGCCACCGGCCTCGAACTGCTGCTGCCGCTGACGCTCAAGTGGGCGGCCGCGCAGGACATCCCGCTGCCGCAGGCGCTCGCCCGGATCACCAGCGGACCGGCGCGCGTGCTCGGCCTCAGCGCAGGCTGCGGCTGCATCGCCCCCGGGGCGGTCGCCGACATTTGCGTATTCGACCCGGCCGCGAAATTCACGGTCAGCCGCGAACGGCTCAAGAGCCAGGGCAAGAACACGCCCTTCCTCGGCTGCGCGCTGTCGGGCGAAGTGCGCTACACGCTCACCGAGGGCCATCTCGCCTATTCCTCGGACCGCCTGCTGTGATCGTCACCTTCAAGTCCGCCGCCGGCGCCGACGTGATCTATTTCGGCGACGTCGCGCAGCGCCTGATGGCACTGATGGGCAAGGATGCCGACCCCAAAGGCATCGTCACGGTCGAGCAGCTGCCGGAAGCGATCGCGCGGCTCAAGGCGGCGATCGACGCGGACAGGGAACGCCACCTCCGGTTGGTGCAGGACGAGGAGCGCGGCACCGAAACGGCCGAGGGCGGCGGGACGCGCCCCGCCGTCAGCCTGACGCAGCGCGCCCTGCCGCTGCTGGCGCTGCTGGAGGAATCGCTGGCGGAAAGGAAGCCGGTGGTCTGGGGCGTTTAAGCCCCGCTCAGTGCGTCCTCAGTGTGACTGTTTGGCGTCGCGACCGATGAAATTGACCGGGAACACGACCTGCTCTTCGGCCTTGCGCACCGGCATGCTCTCGTAGTCGGGCATCTGGGCGTCGATGCCGCTGCCCTGCACCAGTTTCTGGATCAGCACCTGGACCTGCTCGGAATAATAGTCGTCGATGACGCGCGTCGGCAGGAAACGCAGCTCGCGGACGCTGGCCGGGACCTCCTCGGGCGTCAGGATCTCGTTGGCGGCATAGGCATTGGAGAAGAACGGCCCCGCAATAAACCGCAATTGCCAGTCACCCTCGCCATCCGGTTCGACGATGAAGATGCGCGCGCCTTCGGCGGTCTGCTCCTCGTCGTCGGTCCGGTCGCCGAACACCGGCATGGCGGAAAAGGCCGCCTGCTGCTTCTGCATCACAAAGGCCACGGCTTCCTTGAAGGACAGGCGGCCATCATTCTCTTCGCTCATCGCTATCTCCTGAATCGGGGGGCTACAACAGTGGGGCGAGCCATCTTTCGGCTTCTGGAAGGGGGTAATTGGTGCGCTTTGCCCAATCTTCAAGCTGGTCGCGGCCAATTTTCGTGATCGCGAAGTATTTGGCCTGCGGATGGGCGAAGTAGAAGCCGGACACGGCGGCCGCCGGCGTCATGGCGAAATTCTCGGTGAGGTCGATGCCGGCGTTGGCCTGGGGGTCGAGCAGCCCGAACAGGGCTTGCTTGACCGTATGGTCGGGACAGGCGGGGTAGCCGGGCGCCGGGCGGATGCCCTGGTATTTCTCGGCGATCAACGCACTCAAGTCCAAACCTTCATCGCGGCCATAACCCCAGTCGTCGATGCGCACGCGCTCGTGCAGCCACTCGGCGCAGGCTTCGGCGAGCCGGTCGGCGAGCGACTTGAGCATGATGGCGTGGTAGTCGTCGTGCTGCGCTTCGAATTCCTTCAGCTTCCCTTCGATGCCGATGCCGGCGGTGACCGCGAAGGCGCCGATGTAGTCGGGTTGTGCCGTCCCGCCAGCGCCGACTTTGGGCGCAATGAAGTCAGCGAGGCAGAGGTTCGGCTGGCCGGCAGGGCGCTCGTGCTGCTGGCGCAGTCCGTGCCAGGTCATCAGCACCTTGTCGCGGTTCTCATCCGCATAGATCTCGATGTCGTCGCCGACCGAATTGGCGGGGAACAGGCCGAACACGGCATTGGCGACGAGCCACTTCTCGTCGATGATCTTCTGCAGCATCTGCTGCGCATCGCCGAATACCGATCGCGCCTGCTCGCCGACCCTGGCGTCGTCGAGGATCTGCGGATAGCGGCCGGCCAGGTCCCAAGTCTGGAAGAACGGGCCCCAGTCGATGTAGCGCGCCAGCGTGGCCAGATCGATTTTGCACAGTTGGCGCAGGCCGGGACGGCGCGGCGGGAAGGGAGCGTAGTCGAGCTTCGCGCTGTTGGCGCGCGCGGCTTCCACTGTCAGCAGCCTCACCCCCTGCTTGCTCGCATGCTGGGCGCGCACTTTCTCGTAGTCGGCGGCGATTTCGTCCTTGAAGCCCGCCGCCTGGTCGTCCGAGAGCAGCTTGGTGACGACACCGACGGCGCGTGAAGCATCCGGCACATAGACAACGGTGCCCTGGTAGTGCGGCGCGATCTTGATCGCGGTGTGGGCGCGGCTGGTCGTCGCGCCGCCGATCAGGAGCGGCGCCGAGAAACCCTGGCGCTGCATCTCGCTGGCGACGTGGCTCATTTCCTCCAGCGAGGGCGTGATGAGGCCGGACAAGCCCACCGCATCGGCATTGTGCTCCTGCGTGGCATGGAGAATCCTGTCGGCCGCGACCATCACGCCGAGGTCGACGATCTCGTAGCCGTTGCAGGCCAGCACCACGCCGACGATGTTCTTGCCGATGTCGTGCACGTCGCCCTTGACGGTGGCGAGCACGATCTTGCCCTTCGCCGCCGCGCCGGTGCGCAGCTTCTCTTCCTCGATATAGGGCACGAGGTGGGCGACGGCCTGCTTCATGACGCGCGCCGACTTGACCACCTGTGGCAGGAACATCTTGCCCGCGCCGAACAGGTCGCCGACGGTGTTCATGCCGGCCATCAGCGGGCCTTCGATGACGTGCAGCGGCGGCTTGCCTTCGGCAGCCAGGGCCGCGCGGCATTCCTCGGTATCGGCAACGACGTATTCGGTGATGCCGCGCACCATCGCGTGCTCGAGGCGCTGCGCCACCGGCCAGTCACGCCAGGCCAGGTCCTGCACCTGTTCCTTGGCGCTGCCCTTGACCGAGGTGGCGAACTCGACCAGTGCGTCTCCCGCGCCGGGTTTGCGGTTGAGGACGACATCCTCGACCATTTCACGCAATTTCGGGTCGAGTTGGTCATAGACGCCGAGCTGGCCGGCGTTGACGATGCCCATCGTCAGCCCCGCCCGGATCGCGTGGTAGAGGAAGACCGTGTGGATGGCTTCACGTACCGGCTCGTTGCCGCGGAAGGAGAACGAAACGTTCGAGATGCCGCCGGAAATGCTGGCGTGCGGCAGGTTCTGCCTGATCCAGCGGCAAGCCTCGATGAAGTCGACCGCGTAGTTGTCGTGCTCCGCTATGCCTGTCGCGATGGCGAAGACGTTGGGATCGAAGATGATGTCCTCGGCCGGGAAGCCATCGGCGACCAGCAGGTCGTAAGCACGCTGGCAGATCTCGATCTTGCGTTGGTAGGTATCGGCCTGGCCCAGCTCGTCGAAGGCCATGACGATCACTGCCGCGCCCAGCCGGCGCGCCTTCCTGGCCTGTTCGAGGAACTTCGCCTCGCCTTCCTTCATCGAGATCGAATTGACGATGCCCTTGCCCTGCGAACACTTCAGGCCGGCTTCGATGACCTCCCATTTCGAGGAGTCGAACATCAGCGGCACGCGCGAAATATCCGGCTCGCTGGCGATCAGGTTGGCGAAGCGCACCATCGCGGCCTGCGAATCGAGCATCGCCTCGTCCATGTTGATGTCGACGATCTGGGCGCCATTCTCGACCTGCTGACGCGCAACGCGCAGCGCGTCGTCGTAGCGCCCCTCGAGGATCATCTTCGCGAACAGGCGCGAGCCGGTGACGTTGGTGCGTTCGCCGACGTTGACGAACAGCGCATCCGGGCCGATGTTGCAGGGTTCGAGGCCGCTCAGGCGCAACTGAAAGTCAGTCTTGGCGGGACGGCGCGGCGGGATGGTGTTCAGCGCATCCGCGATCGCGCGGATGTGCTCGGGCGTGGTGCCGCAGCAGCCGCCCGCGATGTTGAGCAACCCGTCCCTGGCCCACTGCGCCAGTTCCGCGGCAAGCATTTCAGGCGTCTCGTCGTAGCCGCCGAAGGCGTTGGGCAGGCCGGCGTTCGGGTGGGCCGACACGCAGCAGTCGGCGACACGGCCGATCTCTTCGACGTATTGCCGCAATTCCTTCGCGCCGAGCGCGCAGTTGAGGCCGCAAGACAGCGGCCGCGCGTGGCGCAGCGAGTTCCAGAAGGCCTCGGCCGTCTGGCCCGAGAGGGTACGACCCGAGGCGTCGGTGATGGTGCCCGAAATCATCACCGGCCAGCGCCGGCCGGCCGCGGCGAAGAAGGTTTCGATGGCGTAGAGGGCGGCCTTGGCGTTGAGCGTGTCGAAGATCGTCTCGACCATCAGGATGTCGGCGCCGCCCTCGACGAGGCCGCGCACGGCTTCGAGGTAGTCGGCGACGAGCGCATCGAAGGTGATGTTGCGGAAGCCCGGGTCATTGACGTCGGGTGAGAGTGAGCAGGTGCGCGAAGTCGGCCCCAGCACGCCGGCGACGAAGCGCGGCTGGTCCGGCGTCGAGTACCGGTCGGCGACTTCGCGCGCCAGGCGCGCGCCGGCGACATTGAGTTCGAAAGCAATGGCTTCGAGGCCGTATTCGGCCTGGGAGACGCGCGTCGCGTTGAAGCTGTTGGTCTCGAGGATGTCGGCGCCGGCTGCCAGGTAGGCGGCATGGATGTCGCGGATCACGTCCGGCCGCGTCAGGCTCAGCAGGTCGTTGTTGCCCTTGAGGTCTTTCGCGTGTTCCCGGAAACGTTCGCCGCGATAGTCGGCCTCGCCGAGACCGTGTTTCTGCACCATGGTGCCCATGGCGCCGTCGAGAATGAGGATGCGCCGCGCGAGCAGGTCGCGCAGCTCGGAAGAGCGGTCGGGTTGCATCGGGGAAAGAACGGAAGCGTTTGAATTGATGGAAATTCTAACACGCCGCCCCGCGTCTTCCCCGATGGGAAGCGCGTTTCAGGCCAACCGGCCGTCGCGATAATCGGCCAGCGTCTGCTGGATTTCCGCCTGCGTGTTCATGACGAAGGGTCCGTACTGCGCGATCGGTTCGCCGAGCGGCCGGCCGGCGACGAGGATCGCCCGCGCATCCTCCAGCGCTTCGACGACGACGCCGTCACCCTCGTTCTGCAGGATCGCCATGCGGCCGGCCGGTACTTCCGTGCCCGCGATCGCCACGGTGCCCCGATAGACATGGACGAAGGCGTTGTGCACGGCCGGCAGCGACTGGATGAAATGCGCGCCGGCCGGAAGATGCAGATCGAGGTAGAGCGGGGCGGTGGCCGCGCGCGTCACGGCACCCGCCACGCCATGGCTTTCCCCGGCGATCAGGATCGCCTCGACGCCGGCGGCCGTCCGGAAGCGCGGCAGTTCGGCGGCGGCGAAGTCGCGGTACCAGGGCGGACACATCTTCTCGGCGGCCGGCAGGTTGAGCCAGAGCTGGAAACCCTCCATCACGCCCTCTTCCTGTTGCGGGATCTCGGAATGGATCACGCCGCGCCCGGCGGTCATCCACTGCACGCCGCCGTTTTGCAGCAGGCCCTCGTGGCCGGCGCTGTCCTTGTGTTTCATGCGCCCGGCGAGCATGTAGGTGATCGTCTCGAAGCCGCGATGGGGGTGGTCGGGAAAGCCGGCGATGTAGTCGTCCGGATCGTCGCTGCCGAAGGCGTCGAGCATCAGGAAGGGATCGAGGCGACGCTGGAGATCTCCCGTCAGCACGCGGGTCAGCCGCACGCCGGCGCCATCCGAAGTTTCCTTTCCGCTCACCAGCCGCTCGACTCTGCGCGCGACATTGACCACTTCTTCACGATGGGTATCGACCATGATCGGCTCCTTTATTTGAACTCAATGTCGGGTCGATCCTGAGAATCTCAAACGGTTCCGCTGTTAATATCGCGCGCCATGAAACTCGACTCCATCAAGCTTGCCCTGCGCGATCCGAAGCGCTGGAAGCGCTGGGCGCTCGAAGCCCTGATCCTGATCGTCATCGTCGCCGGCATCACCACCTGGCAGAACAGCGGGCTCGCCGACGGCGTCGCGCCGCCGCTGGCCGGCACGCGCACCGACGGCAGCACGGTGAAACTCGGCCCCGACGGGACGGCACGGCTGGTCGTGTTCTGGGCGAGCTGGTGCAAGGTGTGCCGGGCCGAGGCCGGCAACATCGAGGCGCTCGCGCAGGACTGGCCGGTCATCACCGTCGCGATGCAGTCGGGCGAACTCAAGGAAATCGCCGATTTCCTCGAAGAGCGCGGCCTCAAGGTACCGGCCATCGCCGACGACGACAGCGACATTGCCGATGCCTGGGGAGTCCGCGTCGTCCCGGCGCATTTCGTCGTCGACGCGGCCGGCAACATCCGCTTCCGGGTGATCGGCTACACGACGAAATGGGGATTGCGCGCGCGGCTGTGGTGGGCGAACACCTTCCCGTCATGACCTCCCCCCCATGACCCTTCCGCCCCTGCGCCTGGCCTGGACGGTCTGGGGGCTGGGCGCGCTGCTCTACCTGTTCGCCTTCTACCAGCGCGTCGCGCCGGCGGTGATGACCGACCAGCTGATGGCCGACTTCGCCATCGGCGGCGCGGCGCTCGGCAATCTGTCGGCCTTCTATTTCTACGCCTACGTCGCGATGCAGATTCCCACCGGCGTGCTGGCCGACCGCTGGGGGCCGCGCCGCGTGCTGGCCGCCGGCGCGGGGGTCGCCGCGCTCGGCAGCCTGTTGTTCGCTTTCGCGCCGAGCTTCGGCTGGGCCGGTTTCGGTCGCCTGCTGGTCGGCGCCTCGGTCGCCGTCGCCTTCGTGTCGACGCTGAAGCTCGCCAGCCACTGGTTCCCGCCGCAGAAGTACGCGCTCGCTTCGGGCATGGCCTTGTTCTTCGGCGTGGCCGGCGGCGTCATGGCCGGCGTGCCGCTAAGGCTGCTGGTCGAGGAATTCGGCTGGCGCATGGTGATGGGCAGCGCCGGCTTGTTCGCCGCCCTGCTGTGCGTCGCGATTTGGCTGCTGGTGCGCGACGACCCGGCCGAACGCGGCTACGCGAGCCACCATCCGCTCGACAAGAAAAGCCATGCCCACGCACCGATCCTCAGAGGCATCGCCGAAGTCTTCGCCTATCGCAACATCTGGCTGCTGATGCTCGCGCCGATCGGCTTTTCCGGCGCGGTGCTGACCTTCGGCGGCCTGTGGGGCGTCCCCTGGCTGCGCCAGGTGCATGGCCTCGACCCGAAGGCGGCGGCGGCCGTCACCTCCACCCTGCTCGCCGCCTGGGCGCTCGGCGGTCCGCTGCTCGGCAGCTGGTCGGAAAAGCTGGGCCGCCGCAAGCCGCTCTACCTGATCTGCGGCGCGCTCGCCACCGCCGGCTGGGCGGCGGTGATCTTCCTGCCGCTGCCGCTGTGGCTGACGATCCCGCTGCTCGTCGTCATCGGCTTCGCTTCGGGCAACATCATCATCGGCTTCGCATGGGCCAGGGAATCGCTGCCGCTGCGCCTGATGGGCACGGCCTCGGGCGTCGTCAACATGGGACCGCTGCTCGGCGGCGTGCTGCTCCAGCCGGGGGTCGGCTGGCTGCTCGACCGGGGCTGGAACGGTGCACTCGACGGCGGCGTGCGCATCTACGCAGCGGCCGCCTGGCAGACGGGTTTCAGCCTGATGTTCGCGACCGTGCTGGTCGCCCTGCTGCTGGTGCCCTTCATCCGCGAGACCCACTGCCGGCAGGCCGGCTAGCTCAGGTCAAGAAGCTCCACGAGGCGTTTGAAACGGCGCTCCACCCCGTCGATCAGCGCCGGCAGTTCCGCGGTCCCGTCGCGGTTCCGCAAGCAGGCCTCCAGATCGCGCGCCGCCTCCGCCAGGCCATCGATGCCGAGCTGCGCCGCCACTCCCTTCAAGGCGTGGACGATGGCCAGCGCCGTCGCGCCGTCCCCGGCCTGCAAGGCGGCCCGCAGCCGCGCCATGTCGCCGCCGTGGTTGGTGGCCAATGCGCGCAGCAGCGTCACATAACGGTCGCGCCTGCCGCGCAGGGCGTCGAGGGGCCGCGCCACGTTCATCCCCGGTTCCGCGCCGAGCCGGGCGAGCAGCGCCTCCGCAGCCGCCGCTCCTGCGGGCTCCGGTGCCGTCCCGCCGGCGCCGACTTTCGCCGCGGCAGGCACGGTCGCCGGCAGCCATTTGAGCAGGGTCGTATAGAGCGCATCCGGATCGACCGGCTTGGCGACGAAGTCGTTCATGCCCGCATCGATGCAGGCCTGCCGGTCCTCGTCGAAGGCGTTCGCCGTCATGGCCAGGATCGGCAGGCCGGCGTGCTCCGGCAGGGCGCGGATGGCGCGCGCGGCTTCCAGGCCGTCCATCTCCGGCATCTGCACGTCCATGAGAACCAGGGCGTACTGGTTGAGACGCGCCTTGTCGAGTGCCTGCCGGCCGTCGTATGCGGTGTCCACGACCAGCCCCGCGCCGCGCAGCAACTCGAGCGCCACCTCGCGGTTGATCGGGTTGTCCTCGGCCAGCAGCAGCCGCGCGCCCGCATGGCGTTGGCGCAATTCCGCTTCGCCGCCGCTGTGTCGCACGGCCTGCGCGACGGGTTGCCCAAGCTCCAGCCAGGCGGTGAACCAGAAGATGCTGCCTTGTCCCGGCACGCTCTCCACCCCCGCCTCGCCCCCCATCATGCGGGCGAAGCGCCGGGTGATGGCGAGGCCGAGGCCGGTGCCGCCGAACTGGCGCGTCGTCGAGGCGTCGGCCTGCTCGAAGGCCTCGAACAGGCGCGGCAGCGCCGCGGCGGGAATGCCGATGCCCGTGTCCTGCACCTCGAAGCGCACGAGGAAACGGCCCGCGCGCTGTTCCAGCAGGAGACTGCGCAATGCGATGCTGCCGGACTCGGTGAATTTCACCGCATTGCCCGCATAGTTGAGCAAACCCTGGCGCAGGCGCGTCGCGTCGCCGCGCAGCCAGGCGGGCACCCCGTCGATGTCCGTCGTCACCGCCAGCCCCTTGACCCGCGCCGGCTCGCCGATCAGGGAGGCGACCTCGTTGAGCAGCGCCGCGGCGGAAAAGTCCTGCGCCTCGAGCACCAGCTTGCCGGCCTCGATCTTCGAGAGGTCGAGGATGTCGTTGATCACCGCCAGCAGATGCTTGCCCGCGGCGTGGATCTTGCCGAGCCGTTCGCTGGCGATGGCCGACACGGCCTCCCGGCGCAGCAGGTGCGTCAGGCCGAGGATCGCGTTCATCGGCGTGCGGATCTCGTGGCTCATGTTGGCGAGGAAGGCCGACTTGGCGAGATTGGCCGCCTCCGCTTGCGCGTGCGCCTGTTCCAGCTCGGCGGTACGCGCCGCGACGCGGGCTTCCAGGCTGGCGTTGAGTTCGTGCAGGGCGATTTCCGCCGCCTTGCGCGAACTGGCGTCCAGCAGCACCCCCTGGATGGACACCACCTGTCCGGCAGCGTCGCGGGTCAGCCAGCTGCGATCTTCCAGCCATAGCCAATGGCCGTCGCCGTGGCGCAGGCGGTATTCCTGCACGTATTCGTCCGGGCCATGGGCCAGGCGCTCCGCCACCTCCGCCTCGATGCGCGGACGGTCCTCGGGGTGGATCAGATCGGCATAGCGCAGGGCACCGTTCTTGAAGTCCCCGGGCGCATGGCCCCAGCGGCGGATGTTGTCGCTGACGAAATCCACCGGCCAGCCGGGTGCGATGCGCCAGACCATGGCCACCACCGGCGAGTGGTCGACCAGGTCGGCCAGCCGGGCCAGCTGGCGATATTGCGCCTCGATGCGCGCGGCCATGGTGTCCAGTGAGGCGCCCACCCGGGCCAGTTCGTCGCGGCCTTCCAGCTGCGCGCGGGCCGACAGGTCGCCCTCGCCCAGGGCGGTGGCGGTGGCGGACAGGCGGGCGGCGCGGCGGAACCACAGCGTGTGCAGCAGCAGCCCCAGCAGCAGGGCGAATCCCAGCAGGATGCCGACCTGCAGCAGGATCTCGCCGCGGCCGGCATGCAGCCGCTCCGCCAGGGGCTGGGCGAGGTCGACGCGCACGATGAGTTGCTGGCCCGCATCGATGGCGACATGGCCGAGCAGGGCGGTTTCGCCCTCCACCCGATGCACATGGACATACTGCGGCTTCTCGTCCAGCGCCGCCTGCACGGCCGCGCGCAGGGCGGCGCTTTCGCCGGCCAGCACCGCGGCGATCGGGCGGCCTGGGTCCAGCCGGGACAGGCCGGCGCTCACCCGGCCGTCGCTGCCCACGAGCCAGGCGTGGGTCAGGCCCTGGTGCAGCCCCAGGCCGGACACCAGGCGGCTCGCCACCATGCGCTCGCCCTGGCCGAGGCGCACCCTCAGGCGAGTCTGTTCGACGACCATGCGCTCGGTGATGCGCAGGCGCTCCTGAACCTCCACCGCGCGGCCGAATGTATCCACCTGCTTCAGATAAATCAGGCCGGCGGCGGGCAGGGCCAGCAGCGCCAACAGCAGGGGCGCCAGCAGGCGCGCCGGGAGGGCGAGCAGCGGTTGCCAGGTCATGGCGCCGGATTACCGTTGGTCAGCCCGTCCCAGTCGGGCAGGCGGCGCAGCAAGCCCCGCTCCAGCAGAAGCTGGGCCAGCGCGCCGGCATCCCGCTCCAGGGCCGCAGCTTTGAGCCGTGCAGCGTTGTCCGCGGGAGTCAGGAAGCGCAGGCCATCGAGGGTAGCCAGGTATTCGGCCGGGCTCAGGTCTGCGCCCGGCGCCAGCAGCGCCGCCGCGCCTTGCGGGTCGGCCAGCAGGGCACGGCGCCCGGCTTCCCAGGCGGCGCGCAGCGCTGCGATGCGCGCCTCGGGTAGGTCGGCGCGCGCCACCAGCACATCGACGAAGTTGTTCGGCATCGGGGGACCGTGGAAAACGACGCGGAAGCCCTTGCCCGCAAGCTGGCTCTTCATCGGGTCGAAGGTGATCACCGCGTCTGCCCTGCCGCCGGTCAGCATGGTCGCATGCTGGGCGGCCTCGACGTGCAGGAGGGTCACCTCGGCCCGCGTCAGGCCCCCGGCGGCCAGCAGGCGGTCGAGCACCAGCGCGCCATGGGCACTCTCCTCCAGGGCGATGCGCCGGCCCTTGAGCTGGGCAGGGGTCTGGATTTCGGGCCGCGCGAGCAGTGCGTGATTGCAGTCGAAATCACTCAGCAGGGCCACGATGCGCAGCGCCATGCCCGCGTCGGCCAGGCGTAGCGCCTCGTCCAGAGTCAGGGCGGCAGCCTCGGCGAGGCCGTTGCGCAGGGCGCGCTGGCTCTCGGTGCTGGACATCAGTTCCACCACCTTGACGCTCCCGGCATCCAGCAGGCCGCGCTCGCGGGCCAGCACCAAGGGATCGTAGCCCACCCAGGGATTGATCGTCAGTCGGGCGGGCGGCTCGGGCGGGCCGCCGCACGCGCCCAGCAGCAGGGCGAGCAGGAGGCAGACAAACAGCTTCAGGGCATGACCGAAGAGCCTTTCGGCCGGATCGCCGCGCGACAGTTCATTCCACAATTTGGTCTCGTTCATGCAAGCCAAGCGATCCCGGCCGCAGATCACCTATTACTATTTGTATAATTTTAATCCATATGTCAATTTTTGTCATCGAAAAAATTCAGCCCGCTGGCATGGCAAGCGCAAGGCGGCCGGCGCCGACTTGGGCGCCGGCTTATCCTGACAATAAGAAAAAGTTTCCGCCGCAGCGCGGCACAGCCCGCTAAAGTGTCGGTTTTGCCTTTCCCAGGAGCGATTCCATGCAAGACGGCCGCACCACCCTGACCCAGTTCATCATCGAGGAACAATCCCACGTCGCCGGCGCCAGCGGCGACTTTTCCGGCCTGCTCAACGACATCGGCACGGCCATCAAGGTCATCAGCAATGCCGTCTCGAAGGGCGCGCTGATCGGCGTGCTCGGCAGCGCCGGCGAGGAGAACGTGCAGGGCGAGGTGCAGAAGAAGCTCGACATCATCTCCAACGACGTGATGATCAAGTCGAACGAGTGGGCCGGCCACCTCGCCGGCATGGCCTCGGAGGAGATGGACGACCTCTACCCGATCCCCGCCGGCAAGAAGCGCGGCAAATACCTGCTGGTCTTCGATCCGCTCGACGGCTCGTCGAACATCGACGTGAACATCACCGTCGGCACCATTTTCTCGATCCTGCGCACCAGCAAGCCCGGCGAGGACGCGACGCTGGAAGACTTCCTGCAGCCCGGCAGCCAGCAGGTCTGCGCCGGCTTCGCGCTCTACGGCCCCTCGACGCTGCTGATCCTCACCACCGGCCACGGCGTGAACGGCTTCACGCTCGACCGCGACGTGGGCGAGTTCATCCTCACCCACCCGAACATGAAGATCCCCGCCGACACGCAGGAATTCGCCATCAACGCCTCGAACGAGCGCTTCTGGGAGTGGCCGGTGAAGCGCTACGTCGACGAGTGCATGGCCGGCAAGACCGGCCCGCGCGGCAAGGACTTCAACATGCGCTGGATCGCATCCATGGTGGCCGAGGCCTACCGCATCCTCACCCGCGGCGGCGTCTTCATGTACCCCAAGGACACCAAGGACCCGAGCAAGCCGGGCCGCCTGCGCCTGCTCTACGAGGCCAACCCGGTCGGTTTCATCGTCGAGCAGGCCGGCGGCATCTGCACCACCGGCCTGCAAAGGATGCTGGACGTGCAGCCGACCGCGCTGCACCAGCGCGTGCCCCTGATCTTCGGCTCGAAGAACGAGGTGGAGCGCATCGAGCGCTATCACCGCGAACTTCAGTAGGCGCGGCAAGCGAGCGTTCTGGCCGCGGCGGCTTGCGGCCGCCTGCTAGCCGCCGGGGTTCACCCGCCACGGCGCGTGGCCGAATTGCTCGATCAGAAAATCCACCATCACCCTGACCTTGGGGGGCACATGCCGGCTCCCCGGATAGACCGCATAGAGCGGGACACTCTCGGCTTGCTGGCAATCGTTCAGCAAGGTGACCAAACGGCCGCTCCGCAGCGCTTCGCTGACGGTCACTTCGGTCAGCCGGGCAATCCCGGCACCGGCAAGGGCGAGTTGAAGAACCGTTTCGGCATTGTTCGCGGCGGCATTACCGCTGACATTGATTGTCTGGGTCTCCTTTCCCACGGTAAAGCTCCAGCGCCGCAAGGCAGGCCAACGGGTAATCCAAAGGCAGTTATGGAACAACAGATCCTGTGGGATGCGTGGCGTGCCATGCGCTTCGAGGTAGGCTGGTGAAGCACAGACGACCCGTTGGATGTCGCAGATGCGCCGTGCGATCAGGCAGGAATCCTCGAGCTGGCCCTTGCGGATCGCCAGATCGAAATACTCGCCATTCATCTCCGGCGGAAGGTCACTGATGGACAGTTCCAGATGGACGCCCGGATAGCGCTTGATGAACAGGGGCAGGGCGGGCGCCAGCTGATGCGACCCGAAGGAGGTGCCGCAGTGAAGGCGCAGCAGGCCGCGCGGATTCGAGCCGGCATCGACCACTTCGGCCTCGGCCTCCTCAAGAGCCACCAGGATCGACTGCGACCGCTTGTAGAAAATCTCTCCCTCGTGCGTTAGCTGGAGTTGCCGGGTCGTCCGGTTGATCAGACGCACACCCAAACGGTCCTCCAACCGGGTCACCAGCTTCGACAATGCCGAAGGGGTCAGATCAAGCTCCCGCGCGGCGGCGGAAAAGCCGCCACTATCCACGGCCCTGACAAACGCAAGCATTTCGGCAGTCTTGTCCATGTCGCTTTATAGAAAAAAATTCATCACAGTTGTTCCGAAAACAGGGCTTGTAACCATAAATCAGAGTGATAGCATTTCCTTCACGTCGCATTGCAACATTTCAGGGGACGATTGTGCGGCGATTTCACATAAAGAATATATCATTATGATTAATAACAGGATGTATGAATCATATTCTGAGGGTGGCCCGTCTCCGGAATCAACATTTACATTAATAAATTTTATCGACGTACTATTCATTTCGATCTATGGGTTTGTATCGACATGGGAAGCGCGGCGGATGATCAAAATGGAGATGAGTCATGGAACAAGCGTCCGAAAGCAGCACCCAGCGCACCTATCGCCGTTATCGGGAAGGTGACGACCGCTACAGCCGCTGGCAAGACAAGATATTCCAGGGCGACCAGACCTACAAGTGCCCGACCTATGTGTTGTCCACCCCGCCCTGTCAGGGGTCATGCCCGGCCGGTGAGGATATCCGCGGTTATCTGAACATCGTGCGCGGCATTGAAAAGCCGCCGCGCGACGCTGATGGCAAGCCGTCCATGTCCTGGGAGGAATACGCCTGGCGCCGCATTACGGAGGCCAACCCCTTCCCGGCCATCATGGGCCGCGTCTGTCCGGCGCCCTGTCAGGGAGGCTGCAACCGCAGCCAGGTCGACGATTTCGTCGGCATCAATTCGGTCGAACACTTTCTCGGCAACTGGGCCATCGAACACAAACTGGCGTTCGCCGCGCCTGGCGTGGAGACCGGCAAGCGCGTCGCCATCATCGGCGGCGGGGTTGCCGGCCTGTCTTGCGCCTACCAGTTGCGTCGCCGGGGACATGCCTGCACGATATTCGAATCCAATCACCGCCTGGGCGGCATGATTTCCTTCGGCCTGCCGCACTACCGCACGCCGCGCGCCATCGTCGAGGCGGAAGTACAGCGCATCCTCGACATGGGTGGCATCGAAGTACGCCTCAACACGCGCGTCGGCAGGGATGTCGGCTTCTCCGAACTCAAGAGCAATTTCGATGCGATCTTTGTCGGCATCGGCGCCAACCAGGGCAACCGGCTCGACATCCCGGGATCCGATGCGCCCAACTGCATCGATGGCTTGTCCTTTTTGTACGATTTCAACGATGGCCGGAAATCGTATGCGGGCAGGCAAATCGTCGTCATCGGCGGGGGCGACACGGCAATGGATTGCGCGTCCGTCGCGCGCCGGCTGGGCGCCTACAACGCGGCGGCCGAAGCGCAGGAACAACCCAGGGTCATCATGACCTCTCCCCAATGCCTGGGCAGAAGCCCGCATCCGCGCGTGGAGCGCTGGCGCCAGCACGCGGAGGTGGTGATCGCCTATCGGCGCCAGGTCAGGGAAATGCCTGCCGCTCCCCACGAAATCGACG
>JAJZSW010000052.1 GCA_021849505.1 Pseudomonadota bacterium | reverse complement strand
ATTCCGCCGAGATCTATCTTGAGCTGGCGCGGGAGACGCGCGATCCGCGCATCGCCCGGCGCGCCACCGAAATCGCACTGCACAGCCGCAGGCTGGAAACGGCGCTGCAAGCCGCGCGCATCTGGCACGAAACCGATCCGGAATCCGCGGCGGCCCGCCAGGCGATGATCGGGCTGCTGGCCGCGGTCGGTCAGTTCGACGAGCTGAAGGCGACCCTCCCCCCGCTGCTTGCCGCCGAACCGCAATTCCTGCCGCGCAATCTGCTCCACCTCAACCGGCTGTTTGCACGCGGCGGCGACCGCAGGGCCGTGCGTGAGGTCATCGACAGCGTCACCGCACCGCACCTGAACCTGCCCGAGGCCCATTTCGCGCGGGCGCAGGCGGCGTTCGAGACGCGCGACCTGCCCGCCGCGCGCGAGTCGATCCGGCAGGCCCTCGAGCTCAGGCCCGCCTGGGAAGCCGCAGCGCTGTTCCGCGCCCAGCTGACCGAAGACCGTAACGAGGCGCTGATGACGCTCGGCATGTTCATCGCGGCCAATCCGCAGGCGCGTGAGGCGCGGCTCGCCTACGCACGGGCGCTGGCGGGCGACAAGCGCTACGTCGACGCGCGCCGCGAGTTCCGCGTCCTGCTCGAACAGAGCGCCGCCGACCCCGCCAGGAGCGGCGACATCGTCTTCGCCGTCGCCTTGCTTTCCCTGCAGCTCAACGATACGCAGGACGCCGAGAAGCATCTGCGCCGCCTCGTCGAGATCGGCCATGCCGAGGCCGACAAGGCGCGCTACTACCTCGGCCAGATCGCCGAGGACAACAAGCGCTGGGACGAGTCGCTCAAGTGGTTCGGCGCGGTCGGACCCGGCGAACACTACCTGACCGCGCGCCTGCATGCCGCCAACGTGATGGCGAAGCAGGGCCGGCTCGACGCCGCGCGCGAACACCTGCGCACGACCGAAGCCGCCAATCCGCGCGAACGCGCGCAACTGCTGGTGGGCGAGGCGCAGCTGCTGCGCGAGGCGGGGCGCAACGCCGACGCCCATGCGGTGTTGAGCGCCGCGCTCGAACAGCAGCCGGACCAGCCCGATCTGCTTTACGACATTGCGCTGCTCGCCGAGCGGCTCGGCCGTGTCGACGAACTCGAGAGCCGCCTGCGCCGGCTGCTCGAGATCAAGCCAGACCATGCGCATGCGCTGAATGCGCTCGGCTATTCCCTCGCCGAACGCAACATCCGGCTCGACGAGGCGCGCTCCCTGATCGAGCGCGCCCTGGAGCTCGCGCCGAACGATCCCTTCATCCTCGACAGCAAGGGCTGGGTGCTGTTCCGCCAGGGCCAGCCGGAGGCCGCGCTCGAGGCCCTGCAGCGTGCCTTCGGCATCCGCGCCGATCCGGAAATCGCGGCGCACATCGGCGAAGTGCTCTGGTCGCTCGGCCGCAAGGACGAGGCCCGCCAGACCTGGGACAGGGCGCGCAAGGAGCATCCGGCCAACGAAACCCTGGCTGAAACCATCAAGCGCCTCGCGCCCTGATCGATGCGTGTCCTGGTCCTGTGGGCGTTCGCCCTGCTGCTGGCCGGCTGCGCGACCGTCGGCACGCTTCCGCAGCGGCCCGCAGTGCAGGACATCACGCAGTTCGCCTTCGTCGGCCGCCTCGCCGTGCGACAGGGAGAAACCCGTCACCACGTCAATATCGACTGGCGCCATGACGCACTGAGCGACGAGATCCTGCTGACCACCCCGCTCGGCCAAGGCATTGCCGAACTCGTGCGCGACGCCGGCGGCGCGCGGCTGACGCTGGCCGACAGGCGCAGCTACGCTGCCCCCGATTGGGGCGCGCTGTCGCAACAGGTCTTCGGCTTTCCGCTGCCGCTCGGCGCTTCGCCGCGCTGGCTCCTCGGTGAGCTTGGGGCCACCGAAGGCTGGCGCGTGACGGTGGTCGAACGCGAAAGCGGGGCAGTCGATGCGCTGCCGACCGTGATCGAACTCGAGCGCGACGACATCGCGGTACGCCTGAAGATCGACGAATGGCTGGAAGTGCAATGAACTGGGACAGTGATTGGCCGGCGCCGGCCAAGCTCAACCTGTTCCTGCACATCGTCGGCCGGCGCGCCGACGGCTACCACCTGCTGCAGACGGTCTTCCGATTCATCGACCTCGCCGACACGCTGCGCTTCGAGCCACGTACGGACGGCCGCATCGTTCTCGCCACGCCGACGTCCGGCGTGCCGCCGGAGCAGGATCTCGTCGTGCGGGCTGCTGAAGCCTTGAAAGTCGGCGCTGGCGGGACGGCATTGGGCGTCACCATCCATCTCGACAAGCACATCCCGATGGGCGGCGGCCTCGGCGGCGGAAGTTCGGATGCGGCGACCACGCTGATCGCGCTGAACCATCTCTGGGGTTGCGGCCTGTCGCGCAAGCGGCTGCAGGAAATCGGCCTCGGGCTCGGCGCCGACGTGCCGATCTTCATCCATGGCCGCAACTGCTTCGCCGAGGGCGTCGGCGAGCGTTTCACCAACGTGGCCGTGCCGGACGCCTGCTACCTGCTGGCCATGCCGGCGGTCCATGTGCCGACGGCGGACATCTTCCGCGCGCCCGACCTTAAACGGGATACTCCGGAAATCCGTCCCGCCGACTGGCGGCCTGGTTTCGGGCGCAACGACATGGAGCCGGTCGCCTGTATGCTGCATCCCGAGATTGCCCGCCATCTGGCCGAACTGCGCCGCTTCGGCGACGCGCGCATGACCGGCTCCGGGGCTTGCTGCTTCGTCGGCTTCGCGACCCGCGCCGCGGCCGAGGCCGCGCGTCGGGAATTGCCGCCAGGGATGCGTGTCGAAGTCGTCGATGGGCTGGCTGTTCACCCTTTGCAAAAAAACGAATAACCGAGTAATCTAGTCGGGAACTAATCCGATTCTTAGCACTCTTATACGAAGAGTGCTAATATTTCCATCAAAGGAGACCCGACATGAGCCAAGCATTGACCCTTGCCCAGTTTCCGGTGCCGTCCGCAAGCGGCAGTATCGAGGCCTACATTTCGGCCGCCAACCGTGTGCCGATGCTGACGGAAGAGGAAGAGAAGAACCTTGCCCGCAAGTTCCGCGACGAAGGCGACCTCGCCGCCGCACGCGGTCTGGTCATGTCCCACCTGCGGCTGGTCATCGCCGTGGCGCGCGGCTATCTCGGTTACGGCCTGCCCCACGCCGACCTGATCCAGGAAGGCAACATCGGCCTGATGAAGGCGGTCAAGCGCTTCGACCCCGAGCGCGGCGTGCGCCTCGTGTCCTTCGCCCTGCACTGGATCAAGGCCGAGATCCACGAATACATCCTGAAGAATTGGCGGCTGGTCAAGGTCGCGACGACCAAGGCGCAGCGCAAGCTGTTCTTCAACCTGCGCAGCATGAAGTCCGCCATCGCGCACGAGGCGAATAACGAAGCGGGCTTCGCCAGCCTGAGCCCGGCCGAGGTCCGCTCGGTTGCCAGCCAGCTCGGCGTCAAGCCCGAGGAAGTGGTGGAGATGGAAACCCGCATGGGCGGTGCCGACATCTCCCTCGAACCGCTCTCGGACGATGACGAGGAACACTACGCGCCGATCGCCTACCTGGCGGCGGACCACAGCGTCGAGCCCTCCATCCAACTCGAGCGCAAGGAGCGCGACCGCCTGCACGACAGCGGCCTGCGCGACGCGCTGGCCGGGCTGGACGAGCGGAGCCGCACCATCGTCCAGCGCCGCTGGCTGGTGGAAGACGGCGAGGAAGCGGCCACCCTGCACGAGTTGGCAGCCGAGTACGGCGTCTCCGCCGAGCGCATCCGCCAGATCGAAGCCAAGGCGATGCAGAAGATGAAAGGCGTGCTCGCCGCGCGCATGTAAGTCACAGTCTTGGAACGGAAAACGGGCCACCCTGGGTGGCCCGTTTGGTTTTACGCCGCTGCCGGTCTCACGACCGGCGCTTCGCGGATCGGCAGGTTGATGACGGCGGCGAAGGCCGCCAACGCCATGTCGGCGTACCACATCCAGCCGAAGTCGCCGAAGCGCGTGATGGCCAGCCCGCCGAGATACGCGCCGAAGAAGCCGCCGACCTGGTGCGAGAGCAGCGTCAGGCCGAACAGCGTGGCGAGGTAGCGCACCCCGAACAGCTTGCCGACAATCGCCGCGGTCGGCGGCACGGTCGCCAGCCAGGTGAAGCCGAGGCCTGCCGCGAACAGGTAGAAGGTCAGCTCGGTGCGCGGCGCCATCAGGTACAACGCGATCAGCAGCGCGCGCGAGCCGTACATCGCCGCCAGCACGTACTTGCTGCGGTATTTCGCGACGCAGGAACCGGCGTACAGGCTGCCGAAGATGTTCGCGAGGCCGATGATCGCCAGCGACCAACTCGCCACGCTTGGCGGCAGCCCGCAGAGGTCGACCTCGCCGGGCAGGTGTGTGACGAGGAAGGCGATGTGGAAGCCGCAGGTGAAGAAGCCCGCGTGCAGCAACAGGTAGCTGCGGTCCTGCATGGCATTGCCGATGGTGCGCAGGACGCCATGGTCGGCCTCGGCATGCTTGACGGGTTGCTCGATCGGTCGCGTCAGCCTGCCGATCAGCGGCAGGGCGGCAAGCGTCATGAGGGCGAGCGCCCACATCGCGTTCATCCAGCCGAAGCCCTGGATCAGCTTCTGGACGATCGGCGCGAAAACGAACTGACCGAACGAGCCGCCGGCGTTGATGACACCCGAGGCCGTTCCGCGCGCCTCGAGCGGCAGGCGCTGCGCCGCCGCGCCCATCAGCACCGAGAAGCTGCTCGAACCCGAGCCGATGGCGGTCAGCAGGCCGATGGCGAAGACCATCCCGAGGCCGGAGGTCATGAACGGCGTCAGGGCGCTGCCGAGCGCCATGATGAACAGTCCGCCGATCAGGACGGGGCGCGGGCCGAAACGGTCGGCGATGGCGCCGGCGACCGGCTGTGCTGCCCCCCAGACGAACTGGGCGACGGCGAGCGCGAAGCTGATCGTGGCGATGCCCAGCCCGGTCGAGGTGTTCATCGGGCTGATGAAGAGGCCCATCGACTGGCGCGCGCCCATGGTGACCGCAAGGATGCCCGCCGCCGCGAGGGTGGTGGCGAGGACGCCGGGCTGGTTGAGGAGGGCGCGGAACATGGGCTGGTACCTTATTGGCCAGCCAATAGCTTACTCATATCCTCGGCTATTTGTTGTGCCGTAGCGCCGTGGGCGATCTTGAGGCGCAGGCGTCCCTGCAGGTCGTAGGCGTAGCTATCCGCCGTATGGTCGATCCCGTAGCCGAGCGCCGTTTCTCCGGGTGCCTTGGCGTAAAAGACCTTGAAGGCCTGCGCCGCCGCGCGCGTCGCGGCGGGATCGGCGCGCAGGCCGATAAAGCGCGGATCGAACCAGGGAACGTACTCGGCCAGCAGCTGCTGCGTATCGCGTTCGGGATCGACCGTGACGAAAAGCACCTGCACGCGCTCGCCATCCGGGCCCAGCAGGCGCATCGCCTCCTTCATGGTTGCCAGGGTCGTCGGGCAGATGTCCGGGCACTGGGTGTAGCCGAAGAAGAGCACGACGGCCTTCCCCCGAAAGTCGGCGCTGGCGAGACGGCTCCCGCGATGGTCGGTAAAGCCGTCGAGCCGGTCGAGTCGGGCGTAATCGGCGCCGGTGATGTCCTGGGCATGGAAACTCTTCCCGGGCGGGGCGCACCCCGAAAGAAAATGCACCAGGGCCGCGCCGGCGGCGATGGCGAGCAGGACAAGCGCCATGCGGATCATCAGGGGACGGAGGTTGCTGCTGGCGGGCTTGCCGGGTGTGCCGGTGCGCTGGACGAGCAGGCTGGCCGCCACGATCAGCAGCAGCAGGACGATGACGATCTTGACGAACATTCAGCCTGCCAGCGCGTCGAGCAGCTTCTGGTGGACCCCCCCGAAACCGCCGTTGCTCATCACCAGAATATGGTCGCCGGGGCGCGCCGCGGCGGCGATTTCCCGCACGAGTTCCGCAAGGTCTTCGCTGACCCGCGCCTTCTCTCCGAGAGGGGCGAGGGTGGCGGCCGCGTCCCAGCCGAGGTTCGCGCCATAGCAGAAGACGCGGTCGGCAGCCTGCAGGCTGCCTGGCAGCGCATCCTTCATCGTGCCGAGCTTCATCGTGTTCGAGCGCGGCTCCAGCACGGCGAGGATGCGGGCATTGCCGACTTTGCCGCGCAGGCCGGCGAGCGTCGTTTCGATGGCCGTCGGATGGTGGGCGAAATCGTCATAAACCGTGATGCTTTTCACTGTCCCCCGCACTTCGAGACGACGCTTGACGTTCTCAAATCGCGACAGGGCATCCAGTCCGCGCGCAAGCGGTACGCCGGCGTGGCGGGCGGCCAGCAGTGCGGCCAAGGCGTTGTTGCGGTTGTGCGTACCGGCAACCTGCCAGAAAATGCTGCCAATTTCACCGCTTTTGTCGTGAATCGACAGCTTTCCTGTCGCATCGTCACCGGTCGCCCGCCAACCGGCCGGATCGTTGAAATGTTCGATCGGGGTCCAGCACCCGCGTTTCAGCACGCGGCCGAGCGCTGGCTCGAGTGTATTGGCGACGATCAGGCCATTGCCGGGGATCGTGCGCACCAGATGGTGGAATTGAGTCTCGATGGCTGCGAGATCGGCGAAGATGTCGGCGTGATCGTACTCCAGATTGTTCAGGATCGCGGTGCGCGGACGGTAATGCACGAACTTCGAGCGCTTGTCGCAGAAAGCAGTGTCGTATTCGTCGGCTTCGACGACGAAGAATGCTGATTCGCTGAAGTTGGCCGATTTACCAAAGTTCTGAGGCACGCCGCCGATCAGGTAGCCGGGCTGCAGGCCGGCATCTTCGAGAATCCACGCCAGCATCGCCGAGGTCGTGGTTTTGCCGTGGGTGCCGGCGACGGCGAGCACCCATTTGCCGTGCAGGATGTTTTCGGCCAGCCATTGCGGGCCGGAGATGTAAGGAAGGCCGCGATCGAGGATCGCTTCCAGCAGTGGATTGCCGCGCGACACGGCATTGCCGACCACCCAGAGGTCGGCATCGAGGGCGATCTGGTCTGCACCGTAGCCTTCGACCAGCTCGATGCCTTCGGACTGGAGCTGGGTGCTCATCGGCGGATAGACGTTGGCATCGCAGCCGGTGACCTTGTGGCCGGCGGCGCGGGCGATCAGCGCAATACCGCCCATGAAGGTACCGCAGATCCCGAGAATGTGAATGTGCATGGCGCTTCGGTCAGGCCTTAGAATGGGCTCATTCTACGGTAGGTGACCGCCATGCCGCGCCGCAGCCGACCCGCCCGCATCCAGAACCACCACTCTCCCGCCCTGCGTTCCGAACTCGTCCAGGCCGCCGCGCGCCTGATCGCCGAGGATGGCATGGAGTATGGTGCCGCCAAGAAAAAGGCCGTGCGCCAGTTGGGGCTGCCCGAGAACTTTCCCCTGCCGGGCAACGCAGAAATCCAGGATGCCGTGCGAGACTACCACGCGATCTATCAGGAAGACGAGCAGGCTGAACGCCTGGCGGCCCTGCGGCGGACGGCAGTCGAACTGATGCGGCGTCTCGAACCCTTCGCGCCCTGGCTGACCGGCTCGGTGCTCGACGGCACGGCGACGCGCCATTCGCGCATCGACATCCTGCTGTTTCCCGACAGCGCGAAGGAGGTCGAGATCTTCCTGCTCGACCGCGGGTTCGGCTTTCATCATGGCAGCCCGAAATCGGAACGGGTCGAGGCGGTGCTGGTGATCGACGAGGAGGATCTGCCGGTCAACCTGATCGTGTTGCCGCCGCGCGAGGAGCGCATCAATTTCAAGGGGGCGGACGGCCGTTCCCGGGCCCGGGCAAGGGTCGACGCCGTCGAGGCGCTGCTGGCCACGGAAGAGCAGTGAACTGGACAAGTTGTATCGATTTGCGGCAAACTTGCGCCCATGTCGAACCCAACGCGCAAAAAGAGTTCAGCCCAAAAGGGTAAGGGGCAGAGTGCCGGAGCCGGTCTGAACGCCCGCATACTGGTGCTGCATGGGCCGAACCTGAACCTGCTCGGCACCCGCGAGCCCGATGTCTATGGGCATACCACGCTGGCCGACATACACGCCATGATGGAAGCGCGCGCCCACCGGGACGGCGTGCAGATCGAAAGTTTCCAGAGCAACAGCGAAGGCGGGCTGATCGATCGCGTGCAGGCGGCCGGGGCAGAGGGCATCGAATTCATCATCATCAATCCCGGCGGTTACACCCACACCAGCGTCGCCCTGCGCGACGCGCTGGCTGCCGTGCAGATTCCCTTCATCGAGGTGCATCTGTCGAACATCTTCGCCCGCGAGACGTTCCGGCACCACTCCTATTTCTCGGAAATCGCCGTAGGCACGATCTGCGGCTTGGGTGCCCAGGGCTACGCCCTTGCGCTCGAGGCCGCGCTTGCGCGCATCCGCAAATAAACTGCCCTCTTCCGGGCGTATCGTCATTGATTTGCCCGCCATTATGCGGCGGGCTGGAGAAAATCGCATGGACCTGAGAAAGCTCAAGACCCTGATCGACCTGGTGCAGAACTCCGGCATTTCCGAACTGGAAATCAGCGAAGGTGAGGAAAAGATCCGCATCGCCAAGCAGCTCGTTCCCGCCCCGAACACCACGATGGTAAGCATGCCGATGACCCAGGCCGCGATGCCGGCGGCTGCCGTCCCGCCAGTGCCGACTTCCGTGGCCCAAGCTGCCGCAACGACCGAGCCGGCCGGCCATCAGGTCAAGGCACCGATGGTGGGTACTTTCTATCGTTCCGGCAGCCCGGGATCACCGGCTTTCGTCGAGGTCGGCCACTCCGTGAAGAAGGGCGACACGCTGTGCATCATCGAGGCGATGAAGCTGATGAACGAAATCGAATCGGATGCCGACGGTGTCGTCAAGGCAATCCTCGTCGAAAATGGTCAGCCGGTCGAATTCGATCAACCCATCTTTGTTATCGGCTGAGTTAAGCGAAGATAGCGCCATGTTCGAAAAAATACTGATCGCCAACCGTGGAGAGATTGCCCTCCGCGTTTTGCGCGCCTGCCGCGAGCTGGGCGTCCGCACCGTGGCCGTGCATTCGACGGCCGATGCCGAGGCCAAGTACGTCAAGCTCGCCGACGAGTCGGTCTGCATCGGACCGCCGGCCTCCAGCCAGAGCTATCTCAACATCCCCGCGATCATCTCGGCGGCGGAAGTGACCGATTCCGAGGCGATCCACCCCGGCTACGGTTTCCTCTCCGAAAACGCCGACTTCGCCGAGCGGGTCGAGAAATCCGGCTTCGTGTTCATCGGGCCGAAGGCGGAAACCATCCGCCTGATGGGCGACAAGGTCTCGGCCAAGAATGCGATGAAGGAGGCGGGCGTGCCCTGCGTTCCGGGTTCCGAGGGTGCGTTGCCCGAAGACCCGAAGGAGATCGTGAAAATTGCCCGTGCGGTCGGCTACCCGGTCATCATCAAGGCGGCCGGCGGCGGCGGCGGACGCGGCATGCGCGTCGTCCACACCGAGGCGGCGCTGATCAATGCCGTCAACATGACGCGTTCGGAAGCGCAGGCGGCTTTCGGCAACCCGATTGTTTACATGGAGAAGTTCCTCGAGAATCCGCGTCACATCGAAATCCAGGTAATGGCCGACAATTTCCGCAACGCCATCTGGCTTTCCGAGCGGGATTGCTCGATGCAGCGCCGCCACCAGAAGGTCGTCGAGGAAGCGCCCGCGCCCGAGGTGAACCGCCGGGCGATCATCCGCATCGGCGAGCGCTGTGCCGAAGCCTGCCGCAAGATCGGCTATCGCGGCGCCGGCACCTTCGAATTCCTCTACGAGAACGGCGAGTTCTATTTCATCGAGATGAACACGCGCGTGCAGGTCGAGCACCCGGTGACCGAGCTGGTGACCGGTATCGACATCGTCCAGGCCCAGATCCGCGTCGCGGCGGGCGAAAAGCTCTGGTTGCGCCAGCGCGACATCGAGGTCAAGGGACATTCGATCGAATGCCGCATCTGCGCCGAAGATCCATTCAAGTTCACGCCATCTCCCGGCAAGATCACGAATTGGCACCCGCCGGGCGGGCCCGGCATCCGCGTCGATTCGCATGTCTATTCCGGCTACACGGTGCCTTCCCACTACGACTCGATGATCGCCAAGGTGATTTCCTACGGCGACACGCGCGAGCAGGCGATCCGCCGCATGCGCATCGCGCTCTCGGAAATGATGGTCGAGGGCATCAAGACCAACATCCCGCTGCACCAGGATCTGATGATCGACCCGCATTTCATCAAGGGCGGCTCCAGCATCCATTACCTGGAAGAAAAACTCGCCGCGCGCGAAGAAGCCAATAGAAAATAATGTGGGTCTCGGTCGCGCTCGAGACTGACGCGGCACATGCCGAGGCGCTCTCTGACGCCCTGATGGCGGCAGGCGCGATTTCGGCTTCGGTCGAGGATGCTCTCGCCGGCACCGAACTCGAAACCCCGCAGTTCGGCGAACCTGGTTCCCCGACCACGCCCCTCTGGGAAAAAAGCCGGGTCGTCGCCCTGTTCGAGCCCGCCGTCGATCTGCGCGAGCGGATTGCCGCCGCGCTGCACGAAGCCCGGCTCGCCGTGCCGGCGGACATCGCCTTCGCGGAGGTTGCCGAGCAGGACTGGGTGCGCCTGACGCAATCCCAGTTCGACCCGATCCGCATCTCCGACCGGCTCTGGATCGTGCCCTCGTGGCATGTCGCCCCCGATCCGACCGCCATCAATCTCGAACTCGACCCCGGTCTCGCCTTCGGCACGGGCAGCCACCCGACCACGAAGCTTTGCCTCGAGTGGCTGGAGGCCAATGTCAGCCCCGGCGTGTCGGTGCTCGATTACGGCTGCGGTTCGGGCATCCTCGGCATCGCGGCTCTGAAGCTCGGCGCGGGCGAGGTACTCGGCGTCGATATCGATCCGGCCGCGCTGACGGCTGCCGCCGACAACGCCGCGCGCAATGGCGCGAGCATGCGGCTCGCGCCCTCGAGCGCGCCCCTCGTCGAGACCTTCGACCGCGTCGTCGCCAATATCCTCACCAATCCGCTGATGCTGCTCGCCCCCCTGCTGACCGCGCGCCTCAAGCCCGGCGGCCGGCTGGCCTTGTCCGGGGTGCTCGAAAGCCAGGCCGGGCAGGTGATCGCGGCCTATGCTCCCCATATCGCGCTCGGCGTCGGCGCCGTGCATGAAGGCTGGGTAAGACTGGAAGGCCTGCGCTAAACTCGCGGCATGCTGACCTGCTGCCCGCACTGCCAGACGCATTTCCGCGTCACCGCCGAGCAACTGAAAATCCGTCAGGGAAAGGTGCGCTGCGGAGCCTGCCAGGAAGTCTTCGACGCGCTCGACAGCCTGAGCGACGAAGCGCCCGTCCTGCAGGGGGCCCCCGTAGTCCCGCCTGCGGCGGAGAGCGAAAGTCGCCGCTCGCCGGACGGCACGGTCGAGCCGCTCGCCGCGATTGTCACGCTCGAATCGATTCCGGCGGCGGCGAACGAGTCGTCTGACAGCCCTGCCGAACCCGAACCGGCTCAGGAACCCGAGCCTGAACCCGAATCTGTGCCCGAGCCTGAAACCGTGCCTGTGCCCGCGCCGACCCCCGAACCCGAATCCGAACCCGAAGCGGAGCCGAAACCGGAAGCGGAGCCGGAGTCCGAACCTGCTCCTGAACCCGAAAACCCGGCCGCAGTCGAACCGGCGGCCGAAGAATGGGCGCCGGTACCGGCTGTGCCCGCTCCGGCCCGCCGCTGGCCCTGGGTCATCGGCAGCGTCGCCCTGCTGCTCGTCGCGGCGGCGCAGCTGGCCTACATCTTCCGCACCGAACTGGCGGTGGTCGCGCCCGAGCTGCGGCCGGCGTTGCTCGCGGGTTGTGAACTCATCGGCTGCACGCTGCCGCGCCCGGTCAAGCCGGAGCTGGTCGGCATCGAGACTTCCGATCTCGCGCCGGAAGGCAATGGTTTGCTGCTGACGGCGACGCTGAAAAATCGCGCGCCCTTCGAGCAGGACTTTCCCCATCTCGAACTGACGTTGACAGACACGCAGGATGCCGCGCTGGTGCGCAAGGTGCTGACCCCCGCCGACTACCTGCCGGCCGGCCAGGATGCCGCGCAGGGCTTCGCCGCGCGCGGCGAGGTCGCCATCAGGCTCACGCTGACTGCCGACGACGTGCCGGCCGTCGGCTACCGTCTCTATCTCTTCTTTCCGTAAATCCCGACCATGCACACGCTCATCTGCGGCTCGCTCGCCTACGACACCATCATGGTGTTCAAGGATCGCTTCAAGCACCACATCCTGCCCGAACAGATCCACATCCTCAACGTCGCCTTCCTGGTGCCCGACATGCGCCGCGAGTACGGCGGCTGCGCCGGCAACATCGCCTACAACCTCAAGCTGCTCGAAGGCGCGCCGCTGATCATGGCGGCGGTCGGCGACGATGCCGGCCTCTACCTGACCCGGCTCAAGCAGCTCGGCCTCGCCGCCACGCACGTGCGCCAGGTGCCCGGCACCTATACCGCGCAGGCCTTCATCACCACCGACCTCGACGACAACCAGATCACCGCCTTCCATCCGGGCGCGATGAACTTCTCGCACCAGAACCAGATCGGCGATGCGCGCGACACTTGTGACATTGGGCTCGGCATCGTCGCGCCGGACGGCCGCGACGGCATGCTGCAGCATGCCCGCGAATTCCGCGAACTGGGCATCCCGTTCATTTTCGATCCGGGCCAGGGCCTGCCGATGTTCAGTGGCGAGGAACTGTTCGATTTCGTCAGGCTGGCCGACTACTGCACGGTGAACGACTACGAAGCGAAGTTATTGACCGAGCGCACCGGCAGGTCGCTGGAAGAGCTGGCGCGCGAAGTGCGCGCGCTGATCGTCACGCTCGGCGGCAGCGGCTCGCGCATCTACGCGGACGGCGCGATGATCGACATTCCGGCCGTGCCGGCGCAGGAACTGCTCGATCCGACCGGCTGCGGCGACGCCTATCGCGCCGGCCTGCTCTACGGCATCGCGCGCGGCTGGGACTGGGAGAAGACGGGTCGCCTCGCGGCGCTGATGGGCAGCATCAAAATCGCCCACCGTGGCGGGCAGAACCACAAGCCCACGCGCGCCGAGATCGCGGAGCGCTACCGCGCAGCTTGGGGAGAGTCGCTCGACTGAGCTTGGTTACTGCTGTTGCTGCTGCTCTTCGGCGGCGATCTCGGCCTTGACGGCGGCCATGTCGAGGCCCTTCACCTGCTCGATGAGCTGGTCGAGCGCGGAGGCGGGCAGGGCGCCGGCTTCGGCATAGAGGATGACCTGTTCGCGGAACACCATCAGCGTCGGAATCGAACGGATGTTGAAGCCGGCGGCCATTTCGCGCTCTTCCTCGGTATTCACCTTGCAGAAGGCGATTTCCGGATACTTCTCCGACGCCGCCTCGAAGGTCGGCGCGAACGAACGGCAGGGACCGCACCATTCCGCCCAGAAATCGACGATGACGATGTCGTTGTTGTTGATGACGTCCTTGAAGTTGTCCGAGGTGAGCGCGATCGTGGCCATGGCGGGTGTATCCGGGTCTGTGAAAGAATAGGGCCGAACATGCTACTACGGATTAGCTTATGAACGGCCCCATTGGACCTGTGGGCCGCTTTGCCCCGTCACCCACCGGCCCGCTGCATTTCGGCTCGCTGGTCGCCGCGCTCGGTTCGTATCTCGAAGCGCGCGCACGTGGCGGTCTTTGGCTGGTGCGCATGGAGGATGTCGACCGGCCGCGCTGCAAACCGGGGCACGCCGACGCCATCCTGCGCCTGCTCGAAGCGGCCGGCTTCGAGTGGGATGGCCCGGTCATGGTGCAGAGCACCCGCAGCGCGCGCTATGCGGAGATCCTCGAACGGCTGAAGGCGATGGATGCCGTCTATCCCTGCGGCTGCACGCGGGCGGAGCTGGATGGCGCGGCCGAGGGCAGCGATGGCGCGCCGGTGTATCCGGGCACCTGCCGCAACGGCCTGCCGCCGGGCAAGACCGCGCGCGCCTGGCGCCTCCGCATGGCAGGCAGCATCGATTTCGACGACCTCGTGCAGGGTCCGCAGCATCAGGACCTGCCGCGCGAAGTGGGCGATTGCGTGCTGTTGCGCGCCGACGGCTACTTCGCGTATCAACTGGCGGTGGTGGTCGACGATGCCCACCAGGGCGTCGATCATGTCGTGCGCGGGGCCGACCTGATCCACTCGACCGCACGGCAGATCTATCTGCAGCGCCTGCTCGGCTGGCAGACGCCGCAATACGCCCATCTGCCCGTGGCGGTTGATGCGGATGGCCAGAAGCTGTCGAAGCAGACCCACGCCGCGCCCGTCGATGCGCGCGACCCGTGGCCGGCGCTGCGGGCCGCGGCCGTTTTTCTGGGCATGCCCGCGCCGGAGTGCCATCTCGCCGGAACCGACTTTTGGCAGTGGGCCCATGTATACTGGAACCTGGCAGGAGTGCCGCGCGCCATGCGCCTGCCAGCCCCCGACACTCCACCTGCTGCAAGCGTCTAAACCCATAAGCCGCCAAGCCTCATGGATCATCTGGTTCAAATCATCCTGCTGCTGGCCGTGGCCGTGGCGGTCATGGTCGCCTTCCAGCGGCTGCATATTCCGACCAGCCTCGGTTACCTGCTGGTCGGGCTGATCCTCGGGCCGCATACCGCCGGGCCGACCGTGCATGTCCCGGAGTTCAAGGTGCTGGCGGAGTTCGGCGTGGTGTTCCTGCTGTTCTCGATCGGACTCAGTTACTCGCTGCCGCAACTGCACGCGATGCGCCACCAGATCCTCGGCCTCGGCACCGCGCAGGTCGTGCTGACCACGGCCGTCGTCGCCGTGCTGCTGTGGCTGGTGGGCCTGAGTCCGGTGGTGGCCTTCGTCGTCGGCGCCGTCTTCGCCCAGTCCTCATCCACCATCATCGGCCGGCAACTCGCCGAACAGGGCGAGGACGCGACCCCGCACGGCCGGCTCGGCCTGGCCATTTCGGTGTTCCAGGACGTCACCGCCGTTCCGTTCCTGATCCTGATTCCCGTGCTGGGCGCCGCCAGCGGCATGGAGGCGCTCGCCGGAGAGCTGGCCTGGGCGATGGCCAAGGCGGTGCTGGCGTTCGCCCTGGTCTTCTATGCCGCGCGCTGGGCCTTGCGCCCGTTTTTCCACATGGTGGCCGAGCGTCGCTCGGCGGAATTGTTCACCCTCACGGTCTTGCTGGTGGTGCTGGCCGCCGCCTGGACCACCAACAGGCTCGGCCTGTCGCTGGCCTTCGGCGCCTTCCTCGCGGGCATGATGCTCGGCGAGACCGAGTTCCGCCATCAGGTCGAGTCGAGCATCCGGCCGTTCCGCGATGTCTTGCTCGGCCTGTTTTTCATCGGCATCGGCATGCTGATCGACCCGGCGTCGCTGCCGCGCATCTGGCACTGGGCGCTGCTGGGCGCCTTGCTGCTGCTGGTCAGCAAGATCGTCGTCGTCGTTCTGATCGTGCGCCGCAGCGGCATGGATGCACTTGCTTCATGGCGCACCGCCCTGCTGCTGGCGGTGGGCGGCGAGTTCGGCTTCGCGCTGCTCGCCATCGCGCTCGATTCCAGCGTGATCGATCCGCAGACCGGCCAGATCGTGCTGAATGCCGTCCTGTTCTCGTTGGTCGGGGGCGTCCTGCTGATCCGCTACAACCAGGCGATCGGCGCCCGTCTGACCGGGCCAGCCGCCAGGACTCCGCCGTTGACAGACCTGCTTGCCGGACTGCCTCCCCCCCAGGTGCTGATCGGCGGCTATGGCCGGGTCGGCCACGCCATCGCCGTGTTGCTCAAATCCAGCGGGGTCGATTTCGTGGCTTTCGACACCGATCCGAAGCGGGTGCGGCAAGGGCAGGCGGACGGACATGCGGTGCTCTACGGCGACATTGCCGACCCGGAACTGCTGACGGCGGCGCGCGCGGAGCAGGCCAGCCTGGCCATCGTCACCGTCGACGCCCATGCCGTCGCGCTGCGGACGGTTGCCGCGCTGCGCCAGCACTGCCCCCAGGTCCCGGTCATCGCCCGCGCCCGCGACCTCGAAGCCAGTTCGGCCCTGATCGACGCCGGCGCGATCCATGCCTATCCCGAGACGATCGAGGCCAGCCTGCGTCTCGGAGCGACCGCCTTGCGGATGCTGCAAATCCCGACCGCCGACATCGACCTGATGCTCAAGGACATACGCGACTGGGACTACCAGCCCGTGATCGAAACGCCAGTGAAGGAGGATGCCAAATGACAGGTACCCAGATGATCCTCGTCGCCACCGATCTTTCCGCGCCGGCCCGCCATGCCGTCGAGCGTGCCTTTTTCCTTGCGGCCAGCACAGCCAGCGAACTGCACATACTCCACGCGCTGGATCTGGATATCCTCGACAGTCTGCGCGAGATGTTGGGCGGCGACGTGTCCGCGGTGAGGGCGGCCTTGGAAAACGATGCCCGCGCGCGCCTCGACCAGTTGGCCGGCGATGCGGCGATCCATCGTGGCGTGGCCTCCCGGCCGCGCATCGTGTCGGGCAACCCGCTCGCCGTGATCGCCGCCGAAGCCGATGCCCTGGATGTAAATCTGATCGTCCTCGGCGCGCGCGGAGAGTCATTCCTGCGGCACGCCCTGCTCGGGGCGACCGCGGCACGCCTGCTGCGCAAATCGGCACGGCGGCCGGTGCTGGTGGTGAAGCAGGCCCCGCACGAGGCCTATCACAGCGTGCTGGCCGCCGTGGATTTCTCGCCGGTTTCCCTGCATGTCATCCACATGGCCAGAAAGCTTGCGCCCAACGCCCACCTGCTCTTGGCGCACGCCTTCGAACTGCCTTACGAAGGCAAGCTCAGTTTTGCCGGAGTTGACGAGCAAGTGATTCGTCAGTACGTCGCCCACGAGGGCGAGACCCGGCGCAAGCAGCTGCACGAGCTTGCAGCTGCGGCCGGGCTGGCGCCGATGGATTACTCCGCACGCGTCATGCACGGCGATCCATCGCAGCAGATCATTGCCCTGGAGCAGGAATACGACTGCGACCTGATTGCGCTCGGCAAGCACGGGACCCACATCGCCGAGGAATTGCTGCTGGGCAGCGTGACCAAGCACGTACTCGCCGAATCGCAATGCGACGTGCTGGTCGTCAGTGACGCGCGCTCTGCGCCGGACGCATCGCCCTGAGATAATCGGTCGGCAACCTCGAGGAGAAACCATGATCATCAACGACGACGCCGGCATCCGCCGCATTCTGGAAACCCACAAGGTCATCGCCATGGTCGGCCTGTCGCCGAAGGAAGACCGCCCGAGCAACATCGTCGCCCGCTATCTGATGGCGCTGGGCTACACGGTCATTCCCGTCAATCCGGGCCAGCGCGAAATCCTCGGCCAGCCCTGCTACGCAAGCCTGCGGGACATCCCGGTGAAGGTGGACATGGTCGACGTCTTCCGCAATGCAGCCGACGTGCCGCCGCTCGCCGCCGATGCCATCGCCATCGGCGCGAAGTCGCTGTGGCTGCAGCTCGGCGTGATCAACCCGGAAGCCGCTGCAGCCGCTGCAGCCGCCGGCCTTGACGTTGTGATGGACCGCTGCCCGAAGATCGACCACGCGCGCCTGTTCGGCTGAAAGTCGGCGCTGGCGGGACGGCAGGTTAGGCGCGCAGAAGTATCACTCGCGGTAGTCCTGGCCGCCGTAGCGCGTCAGGCCCAGCAGCAGCCGCACCATCCCGTAGGCGGCCCAGCGCAGGGTGCGTGCAAAGAATGAACTGCGCCGCAGTTCGGCATGGGTGATCTCGATGGCGTCTTCGGCGGCAGCCCGCCCGAGCCTGCCGCGCAGTTGCGCCGCGAAGCCGGCATCGCGCACCA
>JAJZSW010000002.1 GCA_021849505.1 Pseudomonadota bacterium | reverse complement strand
CCGGCTGCCGCAATCTCACCGTCGTCCCCGTGCAGAGCCTGCTGAAGGCGGTAGACGCGAGGGAGCAGCACTACTCCATCGAACTGGCCGAAGAGGTCATTTACGAATCCAAGCTGGAACTGATCTGCGAAGACCATCAGGTGGACGAACTGGTGGGCATCATCGCGCGCACCGCCCGCACCGGCCAGGCCGATCCAGGGTGGATATTCGTGATCGACGTTGTCAGGGCAATCCCTGTCGGGGCAATGTAACGAGCGAACCTGGTTTCAGGTTATGGCCTGTGTCCACGTCCTGAACCCAGCAAGCGAAGTCAGATTTTTATCTCAATCAACTATTGAAGGAGCAAATCATGGGATTGTTTGAACGCATGCTCGGCAATTTGATGGGCGGCAGATTCGGAGGCCACCACGGCGGCTATCAAGGCGGTCATCACGGCGGTTCCAGACATGGCGGCTACGGCGGTAATCAGCGCTATCCGCAGGGCAGCGGCCCAGGCGGCGGCAATTCCGGCAATCCCTGCCCCAAGTGCGGCAGCGCCAATACGGCCGAAGCACGCTTTTGCCAGCAATGCGGCGCTGCCCTGGCGCCCGCCAAATGCTCCGGTTGCGGCGCGGAATTGACGGCGGGCGCACAGTTTTGCGGCCAATGCGGCAAACCCCGGCAGTAACGCAGCGCACATCCATCTGTGATCGTTTGATTCTTGAGGAGCGGCAACATGGCCGAAAAACTCAAACTGGACCTGTCCCTGGTCTTGCCGGATCTCGCCGACGAGCGCGACGCCTGCGTGGGGCGGCTGACCAATTTGCTGCAGGCCGAGGGCCTGGAAAAAGTACACCTGGTCCATGAAGACGGCGGCGCCCGCCTGTGCCTGCACTACGACCCGCAGCGCTTCAGCGTGAGCCGGGTGCGCGAACTGGCGCAAGCGGCCGGCGCCAGGATCGGCAACCGCTTTCACCACGAGAGCCTGCGCATCGACGGCATGGACTGCCCCACCTGCGCCACCGTGATCGAGCACGCCCTGCAACGCACCGAGGGCGTGCTGGAGGCTTCGGTGAGCTACGCCGCCGAGCGCCTGCGCCTGGAGTACGACAGTGAAAAAATCGCGCGCGCTGCGATCGTCCGGCGCATCGAGGCGCTCGGTTATGCCGTGCTGGAAGAAGGCCACGAGGCCGGATGGTTCGCCGAGCATCGCGAGCTCATCTTCAGCGGCGTTGCTGGCTTGCTGTTGCTGGCCGGCTGGCTGGCGGGTCTCGCCGCGCAGCCGCGCAGCTTGTCGCTCGGCCTGTTGCTGGGCGCCTATGCGGCGGGTGGCTTCTATACCCTGCGCGATGCCTGGCAGAGCGTGAAGAGCCGCAGCTTCGACATCGACACCCTGATGATCGTCGCGGCGGCCGGCGCGGCGGCGCTCGGCGCCTGGGAAGAAGGCGCGCTGCTGCTGTTCCTGTTCAGTCTCGGTCATGCATTGGAGCACATGGCCATGGACCGTGCGCGCAAGGCCATCGAGGCGCTGGCGGAACTCGCGCCCAAGACCGCCATCGTGCAGCGCGATGGTGTGGAGATCGAGGTGCGGGTCGAGGATTTGCAGCGCGGCGACCGGGTGATCGTCAAGCCCGGCCAGCGCATCCCCGCCGACGGCGCGGTGGCATCGGGCAATTCGGCGGTGGACCAGGCTCCGGTCACCGGCGAATCCATGCCGGTGGACAAGCAGCAGGGCGACAAGGTGTTCGCCGGCACGGTCAACGGCGAGGGCGCGCTGGTCGTCGAGGTCACCAAGCTGGCGCGGGAGAGCACGCTCGCGCGCATGGTGGAGATGGTGGCCGAGGCGCAGACGCAGAAATCCCCCACCCAGAGATTCACCGACCGCTTCGAGCGCATCTTCGTGCCCGTCGTGCTGGTGGGCGCCGCGCTGCTCATCGTGCTGCCGCCGCTGTTCGGCTTTCCCTTCGCCGAATCCTTCTACCGCGCCATGGCGGTGCTGGTGGCGGCCTCGCCCTGCGCGCTGGCCATCGCCACCCCGTCGGCGGTGCTGTCCGGCATTGCCCGCGCCGCGCGCGGCGGCGTGCTGATCAAGGGCGGCGCGCATCTGGAAAATCTCGGCGTGCTCACCGCCATCGCCTTCGACAAGACCGGCACCCTGACCATCGGCAAGCCCGCGGTGACCGACGTCGTCGCCGTCAACGGAGACGAGGAACGGCTGCTGACCGTCGCCGCCGCCGTGGAAAGCCGCAGCGCCCATCCCTTGGCGCAGGCGGTGGTGGCGGAAGCGCAGCGGCGCGGTTTGACCTGGCGCGAGGCCGGGGAGGTCGAAGCCGTGACCGGCAAGGGACTGCGCGCCGAACTCGATGGGAAGAAGATCGCCATCGGCAACGCCAGGCTGTTCGAGGGCGAAGCCATCCCGGAAGAAATCCGACGGCAGGCGGAGCGCCTCCAGACGGAGGGCAAGACCCTCATGCTGATCCAGGCGGACGCACAGTTTCTCGGCATCGTCGCGTTGGCCGACACGCCGCGCGAGGGCATAAAGCAAATACTCGAACGGCTGCACCGGCTCGGCATCCGCAAAACCATCATGCTCACCGGCGACAACGAACGCGTGGGCCGGGTCATCGCCGACGCGGTCGGCCTGGACGAAGTGAAAGCGGGCCTGTTGCCGGAAGACAAGGTCAAGGCCATGGAAGAACTCGGGCAGCGCCACGGCCAGGTGGCCATGGTCGGCGACGGCGTCAACGACGCCCCCGCGATGGCTCGCGCCACGGTCGGCATCGCCATGGGCGGCGCCGGCACCGATGTGGCGCTGGAAACCGCCGACGTAGCGTTGATGGCCGACGATTTGAGCAAACTTCCTTTTGCCGTGGCCTTGAGCCGGGCATCACGACGCATCATCCGGCAGAACCTGTATGTGTCGTTGGGCGTGGTGGCCTTGCTGATTCCCGCCACCCTATTCGGTTGGGCCGGCATCGGCCTGGCGGTGTTGATACACGAGGGCTCGACCGTGGTGGTGGTAATCAACGCGCTACGCCTGCTGGGCTATCGGGCGAACGGGAAGGAACCCCACCGCACGGATGATGCGTTATCCGAAAAATTTCACACCCGGGAATAACTTGGTTAACGATAGTAAGCCCACGAAGTTTTGATCGCTGGTAGCATCAAGTTCCCTCAACCAACCCAAGGGGTATTTATGAACAAGTCCGAATTGATCGAAGCCGCTGCAACCGAAGCAGACATCAGCAAGGCCGCCGCCGGTAGAGCGCTCGATGCGATCCTCGATACAGTTGTTAAAGCTGTGGCAAAGGGCGACACCGTCACCCTCATAGGTTTTGGCACCTTCAAATCGTCCAAACGCGCTGCTCGAACTGGCCGCAACCCGCAGACCGGTGCTGAGATCAAGATTGCAGCTTCGACAGTGCCACGCTTCACGGCTGGCGCTGGCTTCAAGGCAGCTGTCGCGGGCAAGAAAGCCACCAAGAAGAAGTGATGTAATCAGCGGCAGGCGTGGCGATGTCCTTCTTGGCCGCGCCTGCAAGTCAATGCTTGATAACGCTTTACGGCATTCTATTCACATAGGCCGTGTGACGGTTATCGACCTATTGTATTGAACAACCATGACGCCCCTCCTTCAGGCCTCCGCAATGCGGAACGCGGCGACTGCAGCAAAGGCTAGCAGGGCGGCGGTAACCCAGAACGAATGGCCGATCAACACGGCGAATAACCAGCCGGCAACGGCCGATCCTGAGGCCTGGCCCAGACTCGCTGCTGCAGTCTGCTTGCCGAGCGCTGCGCCTTGCCGTGTCCCGGCTGCGAGCGATACCAGATAAGCAAGTGCCGGAATCAGCACGCCCGACGCGCCGGCAACCAGTCCCAGCCCGATTATCAACAAGGGATAGGTCGTAGCGTATGGCAGCAGCGCGACACCGGTGGCCATCGCAAGGAATGCCGGCGCTAGCAGCCTGCTGCCGACGCGACGGAGCAGCGGCGCGAGCACGAATACCTGCACCAGTATCATGATCAGGCTGCACTCGGCGAACATCCAGCCGATCTCGCGCGGGCGCAGGTTCAACATCTGCTGCCCCTGCAATGCCAAACCTACTTCGAAGCTGCCGATGCCAAACATCACGAGCAGCGACAGCGCCAGCAGGCCGAACAACGCCGGTGTATCGGGTTGCGACGTGTTTTCCCTCGCGGGCTGCATCGAGCTCTCGGGAAGCCACAGATAAGCCGCGAACCACATCCCGCCGCCTATGGCCGCGGTCGCGTAGAACGGCAGCGCGAGGGCGGCAACCCCGCCGATGCTCTCGACCGATGCCAGCCACCCACCCAGCGCCGGGCCAAACAGGAAACCGAGCGCGCTCGCCGCGCTCAGCCTCGCGAATGCCGCCGCGCGCTCCTGCGCCCTACACGCATCGCCTACCCAGGCCAACACCGCCGGCAGCACCGCCGCCGCGAACGCGCCGGCGAGCGCGCGAGCAGCGTAAACGAACGCCAGTTGGCGCGCCAGAGCGAACCACAACATTGCGCCGGCGAAGCCGACGAGCCCGAGCAGGATCACCTTGCGCCGTCCGGCATGGTCCGAGATAAAGCCCCAGAGCGGCGCAAACAGGAATAGCGCCAGCATGTACGTGCCCGTCAGCAAACCGGTGTGCCAGGACACCGAAATACGTCCGGCGCTGGCCGGCAGTCTCTCCAGAAAGCTGGGCAGCACCGGTAAAACGATGCCGTATCCCATGGATACCGTGAATACCAACGCCAGCAACACGAAGAAAACGCTGGAATGCAAAAACTGTTTTTGTTTGGCGCTCACCGCCGCATTCCCGGATGGGTCGCGTCGTCGACAATCGCCTGCGCCGCATCCACGATCTGGCGCAGATGCTCCTGTCCGCGAAAGCTCTCCGCGTAGATCTTGTAAATGTTTTCGGTGCCCGAGGGACGGGCAGCGAACCAGCCGTTCTCGGTGATCACCTTCAACCCGCCGATGGGTGCGCCGTTACCGGGCGCATGGCTGAGGATGGCCTGGATTTTTTCGCCCGCCAGCTCTGTGGATCGAACCTGCTGCGGCGAGAGTTTCGACAGCCTCTCTTTTTGCGCCGGCGTGGCGGGCGCCTCGACCCGGTCGTAGGCAGGCTCGCCGAATTCGTGCGTCAGTCCGCGGTATAGCTCGCCAGGATCGCGGCCCGTCCGTGCGGTGATTTCCGCGGAGAGCAAAGCCGGGGCGATTCCATCCTTGTCCGTCGTCCAGACGGTGCCGTCAAGGCGCAGGAAGGCGGCGCCTGCGCTCTCTTCCCCACCGAAGCCCAGCGAGCCGTCGAGCAGGCCGTCGACGAACCACTTGAAGCCGACCGGCACCTCAACCAGTTTCCGGCCCAGCTTCGCCGTCACGCGATCGATCATCTGGCTGCTCACGACGGTTTTTCCCACCGCCGCTTGCGGTCGCCATTTGGGCCGATGCTGGAACAGGTAGTGGATGGCGGCCGAAAGATAGTGGTTGGGCGGGAGCAGGCCCGCGCTGCGGGTAACGATCCCGTGCCGGTCGTGGTCGGTGTCGCAGGCGAAGGCGATGTCGAAGCGGTCCTTCAGGCCGATCAAGTTCCGCATCGCATAAGGCGAGGACGGATCCATGCGAATATGGCCATCCCAGTCGAGAGGCATGAAGCCGAATGCCGGGTCGATGGCATCGTTGACGACCGTGAGATTCAAACCATAGCGTTCGGCAATCGCGGCCCAGTAGTGGACGCCTGCGCCGCCGAGCGGATCGACGCCCATGCGGATGCCGGCGCCGCGAATCGCGTCCATGTCGATCGCATTGCCGAGGTCGCCCACATAGGCGTTGAGGTAGTCGTGCCGGTGCGTCGTGGCGGCATGCAACGCCTGTTCGAAAGGGATTCTTTTTACGCCCTGGAGGCCATCTTGCAGAAACGCGTTGGCCTTGGCTTCGATCCAGCCGGTGACGCCGGTATCCGCCGGCCCGCCGTTGGGCGGGTTGTATTTGAAACCGCCATTGTCTGGCGGATTGTGCGACGGCGTGATGACAATGCCGTCTGCCAGTCCTGTGTCGCGTCCGCGGTTGTAGACGAGTATGGCGTGCGAAACCGCGGGGGTGGGCGTGTATTCGTCCTGCTCGGCAAGCATGACGTCCACGCTATTGGCCGCCAGCACCTCGAGCGCACTGGCAAAGGCGGGCTCGGACAGCGCGTGCGTGTCGACGCCGAGGAACAGCGGGCCATCGATTCCCTGCTGCGTGCGATAGAGGCAAATCGCCTGGTTGATGGCGAGCACATGCCCTTCGTTGAAGGTCTTTTCGAACGCGGAACCGCGATGCCCCGACGTGCCGAACGCGACCCGTTGCGCGGGCGCCTGGAAATCGGGGATGCCGGTATAGTAGGCCGTCACCAGTCTGGGGATATTGGCCAGCATTGCCGGCGGCGCGGGCTTTCCCGCCAAAGGATGGACTTTCATTGCGCTCAACCTCCGCCTCCGTCGCGCAGCAGCACGACGATAGCCCTGGCCGGCACCCGATAATGCGACGACTGCAAGGGGCTCTCGTTGCCGGGTTCGAGAAAGTCGAACGGACTTTCGAGGCTGGTATCGACCACTCGCCGCCACACATTCGCTGCGCCCTCCTGTATCTCGAAAGCCAGTTCCTCCCAATAGGCGTTGATCATCACGTAGAGGTCGACGTCCTGTTGCGACCCGCCGTGCAGGGCAAAGGCGAGGCTGCGGGAATCGTAGGCCAGATCGGGATCGCGGCCCACCCCGTACCAGCGGACATCCTCGCGCCAGAAGCGGCTTCTTGCCAATGAGGGGTGCGCCTTGCGAAACGCGATCATGAGCCTGAAGAAGCGGAACATGTCCGGGTTGGCGTGCAGCCGGTCCCAGTCGATCCAGCCCGTTTCGTTGTCCTGGTTGTAGGGATTGTTGTTCCCTGCCTGCGTATGCATGAACTCGTCCCCGGCGCGCAGCATGGGCGTCCCGTTGGAAAGGAATAGCAGGCAGCAGAAATTCCTGACCTGTTGCCTGCGCAGTTTCATGACCTCAGGCGGCGCGTCCGCGTCCCCTTCCCAGCCGCAGTTCCAGCTGTGGTTTTCCGCCATGCCGTCGGTGTTGCCGTGCCCGTTTGGCTCGTTCCGCTTCTGGTTGTAGGCAACCAGGTCGTAGAGGGTGAATCCGTCATGGGAGGCGACGTAGTTGACGCTCTGATGAGGATGATAGGCGTTCATCCGGTCGTCGGGAAACAGATCGTCGCTGCCGTACAGGCGGCGCATCAGGGCCGGCACCATGCCGGGATCGCCCTTGACGAAGCGCCGCAGCTCGTCCCGGTACCGGCCGTTCCACTGGCACGCCATGATCCCCGGAAACGCCCGGCCCAGTTGAACCACCCCGGCGGCGTCCCACGGCTCGGCAATCAGGCGCAGCTGCGCCAGGTCCGGGTCGGAGGCCATATCGCTGAGCAGCGGCGCGTCGCCGGCATTGACCGATCCATCCGGGTTGCGGGTAAAGAGGGACGCGAGGTCGAAGCGGAATCCGTCGACATGCATCTCGCACGCCCAATGGCGGACGCTGTCCATGATCATCTTGCGGACGCAGCGATTCGCGCAATTGAGCGTGTTGCCGGTGCCGGAGAAATTCTCGTAGGGCGCGTCCGGCCGGTCCGCCATCAGGTAGTAGGTGCTGTTGTCGATCCCCTTGTAGCTAAAGACCGGGCCCGTGTGATCGCCTTCGCCCGTGTGGTTGTAGACAACGTCGAGGACCACCTCGATATCCGCCTGGTGCAGAGCCCTGACCATTTCGCGAAACTCGTTGTGTCGCGCCCGTGCGGTGGGGTCGCTGAGATAGCCATGGTGGGGCGAGAAGAAATTCAGCGGCATGTAGCCCCAGTAGTTGCCGTCGGACGGGTCGTACTGGAACACCGGCATCAACTCCACCACGGTGACGCCAAGTTCCTTCAGGTAGGGGATTTTCTCGACTAGGCCCGCAAACGTTCCGCGCGCGTCCTCCCTGACGCCGGAGTTGGGGTTCTTGGTGAATCCCCCGACGTGCAGTTCGTAGATGACGGTATCGGCCTCGTGCCGGGGGCGACGGTCGTCTTGCCAGTCGAAAGGCTCGCTGTCGCCCGCAAGGACGCCCAGGGGCGCCTTGCCCGCGTTCGAGCCGGGCCGGGCGGCGGCGAGCCGGTCGAAAGCCGGGGGAAAGAACACGGACTTGGCGTAGGGATCGAGCAGGATCTTGCTGCGATCGAACGCGTGCCATTCGAAGCGTCCGTTGGGCGCGGGCCCGTCAACGCTGTACGCGTAGTAGGCCGCACCCCGCATCGACGCGAACGGGATGCGGCAATGCCAGATCCTGCCCGTCTTGTTCCTGAGGTAATCGAACGGATATTCGAATACGGGCTCAACGCTGTCGCGCTCGGTGTAGAGCAACAAGGTGACGCTTTGCGCATGCTTCGAGTAAAGCGCGAAGTTGCAAGCGCTCTCCGCTTCTATCCGGGTCGAGCCCAGGGGGAACGGAAGCCCTTCCGCGGCCGCCCAGCGGGATGAAGCCACCACCGACATCACAGTGGCGTTCATACACTTGTGCCTTCCGCCGATCCGTGCGCACGGATGCCTTCGAGCCGGGTGCGCTTCAACAGCAGCGCGTTGATCGCGACCAGCACGGTGCTGCCGGACATGGCGAGCGCCGCGACCTCCGGGCTGACGGTGAGCGGGTAGAACACCCCGGCCGCGAGCGGGAACGCGGCGACGTTGTAGGCCACCGCCCAGAACAGGTTCTGGTGCATCTTCCGCAGGGTGGCGCGCGACAGCACGATCGCGCCGACCACGTCGAACGGGTCGCTCTTCATCAGCACCACGTCGGCGCTCTCCATCGCGACGTCGGTGCCGGCGCCGATGGCGAAGCCCACGTCCGCCTGGGTGAGCGCGGGGGCGTCGTTGACGCCGTCGCCGACCATGCCGACCTTCTTGCCGCCGGCCTGCAATTCCCTGACCTTGTCGGCCTTCTGGCCGGGCAGCACGTCGGCCAGCACGATGTCGATGCCGAGTTCTCCGGCGATGCGCTCGGCGGTGCCGCGGTTGTCGCCGGTGAGCATCGCCACCTGCACGCCGCGCGCCTGCAGCGCCTTGATCGTGGCCACCGAGGTCGGCCGCACCGCGTCGGCGATGGCGATGAGCCCCGCGAGCTTGCCGCCGTCGGCGACGTGCACCACCGTGCGCCCGGCGCCCTGGAGCTGCTTTGCTTTTTCTTCCAGCCCGGCCAGGCCGATCTGCTGCTCGTCCATGAGGCGGCGGTTGCCGAGGAACACGGTGCTCCCGCCGATTTCGGCGCGCGCGCCCTTGCCCTCGATATTGGTGAAACCGGTGGTTTTTTCCGCGGCGAGTCCGGCGGCGCGCCGCAGAATGGCCTGCGCCAGTGGATGATCGGAGCCCTGCTCGACCGCGGCCGCCAGCGCGAGCGCGGCGTCCGCGGTCGCGCCCGGCGCCGCTACCACCTCGACCACCTCGGGCTGGCCCTGGGTGAGCGTGCCAGTCTTGTCGAAGATGACGACGTCGAGCCGGGTCGCCTCTTCCAGTGCGGCGGCGTTCTTGAACAGGATCCCGTTCATGGCGCCCAGCCCGGTGCCGACCATCACCGCCATCGGCGTGGCGAGCCCGAGCGCGTCCGGACAGGCGATTACGAACACTGTGATGGTCAGCGTCAGGGCGAACAGCAGCGGCTGGCCGATCCATCCGAACCACACTGCGAAAGTTGTCAGACCGATCACCAGCGCGATCAGCACCAGCCACTGCGAGGCACGGTCGGCGAGCAACTGCGCCGGCGCTTTCGAGTTCTGCGCCTCCTGCACCAGCTTGACGATCTGCGCCAGCGCCGTGTCCGCGCCGACCTTGGTCGCGCGGTAGCGGAAGCTGCCGCTCTTATTAATCGTCGCGCCGATCACCGTGTCGCCGGGTTTCTTGCCGACCGGCATGGACTCGCCGGTGAGCATCGATTCGTCCACCTGCGACTCGCCTTCGGTCACCTCGCCGTCCACCGGAATCTTGTTGCCGGGGCGGATCACGACCATATCGCCCGCCAGCACCTCGGCAGTCGGCAGTTCGATCTCGTTGCCGCCGCGGATCACCGTGGCCATCGGCGGCGCCAGGTCCATGAGCGCACGGATCGCGTCCGAAGCCCCTGCGCGGGCGCGCATCTCCAACCAGTGGCCTAGCAGGATGAACACCAGCAGCACCGCGACTGCCTCATAGAACTGCTCGCCCCGGAAGAGAAACGTGCCGGCGACGCTGAACACATAGCCGGTGCCGACCGACAGCACCACCAGCACCGCCATGTTGAGCACCCTGTTCTTGAGCGCGCGCCAGGCGGCGACGAAGAACGGCCAGCTCGGCCACAGCACCGCGGCACTCGCGAGGACAAACAGCCACAGGTCGAGCCGCAACCCGAAGGGCGGTGCCGGCGGCGTGAACAGCCCGCCCATCGGCGAGTAGAGGAAGATCGGCAGGCTGAAGACGAGCGCGACGAGGAAGCGATTGCGCATGTCGCGCGCCATCGCCGCCAGGTCCATGCCGGCGCCGTGACCCATCTCGTGCGCCATGGCGTCGGCGTGACCGGCCGCAGCCGCGGCGGGTCGCGCCATCGCGTCATGGCCCGCGTGTTCAGCGTGGCCGATTGCGGGCGCGGCGGGCGCCGGCGTCGTTGCCGCGTGGCCGGCGTGCGGCGCCATGGCCGCGGCCGGCGGATCCTCGGGCACGCAGATGTGTCTGGGCAGGCTCTCTCCGGCGCAGTGATAGCCGCATTCGTGCACCCGCGCCTTGATAGTCTTGAGGTCTGTGGCGGTTTCGTCGTAAACAACGGTGGCGCTGCCGGCGACGTAGTTGACCTCGGCCTTATGCACGCCCGGCAGCCTCGCGAGCTGCTTCTCCACGCCGAGTGCGCTCAACGCCGACAGCAGATTGCCGACTTCGATGGTAACGGTTTTCATGATGAGACCTCCGCGTGTTGAACGTACCCTACTCTACGCAGTGCTGACAATGTGACCCTGGCCCTGCCGACAATGCTTGCTCTCCCTAACGCCATCACAGCTTCCCCGAACGTGAAATTCCCCGCGCGAGACGCCAGGTGAACCACAACGCCAGCGCATAGCCCGCGGCGGCGAACAGCGGCATCCCTCCCAGGCGCGGCCCGATCGAGTGCTGCATCAGGAGCGAGGCGGCGATGTAGAGGCCCAGCGTCACCAGCGCCAGCGCCACGCGATTGCTGCCGCGGGCTATGGTTTGCTCCAGTTCTTCCATGCCGTGGTGCTGTACCTGCATTTCCAGGCCGCTGGCACGTATCCGGTGGATCCAGGCGCCGAGCTCGGCCGGCAGTTCCCGCACCCCCTCCGCGGCCTCGAAGCGCAGCCGGTTCAACCCCGTTTCCACGCCGGCGCCGACCGACGGGCTGAGCACCGCTTCGGCCTTGCCGAGCAGACTCTGGAGCAGATTGAAGTCCGGGTCGAGGTCGCGCACGGCGTTTTCCATCAGATACAGCATGCGCATCAGGACCAGCAGGTTGTGCGGGATGCGGATGTTGCGCCCGCGGCCGAGGCGCGCCACGCGCACGAACGCTTCGGCCAGCGACCAGTCCTTGAGCGGCAGGCCGGCATAATCCTGGATGACCTCCTGCATTCCCTGGCGGAACTCCGCACGGTCGAGCATTCCTGCGAGCAGGCCCAGGTCGAGCGCCGCATCCAGCATCCACTCGCTGTCCTGGTGGACGAAGGCCAGCAGGAACGCCGCCAGGTTGCGGCGCGTGGACGGATCGAGCGTGCCGACGATGCCGAAGTCGTGGAAGCAGATATGCCCGCTTTCCATGATGAACAGGTTGCCGGGATGGGGGTCGCCGTGGAACACGCCGATGACGAACAACTGTTGCAGATAGGCCTCGACCAGGGCCTGCGCGAGTTGCGCCCCGTGTGCGCGCACCGCGGGAACGTGCACGGTCGCCGACCCGCGGAAGGCCTCGGCGAAGCGCAGGGTGCTGCGCGCCTCGCGGCGGAAGTCGGTTTCCTTGCGCAGGTTGCTCCCGATTTCGTCGACGAGGGCGAGCGGGTCGAAGCGCCGCAGCCACGGCACCAACGCGAGCAGCGCGCGCAGCACGCCGCGCAGCAGGCGCATGTCGCGGTCGATCTCGGCCTTGATGCGCGGCCTGCGGATCTTCACCACCACCCGCCGCCCATCGTGCAGGCGCGCCTGATGCACTTGCGCGATGGACGCGGCCGCCAGCGGGTGCGCCTCGAATTCGGCGAACAATTCGGGGAGGGGCTTCCCCAGCGCCCGCTCCACTTCCCGACGCGCGACCTCGTCCGGAAACGGCGCGACGCGGTCCTGCAGGCTCTGCAGCGCGCGGATGTACTCGTCCGGCAACAGGTCGCGGTGCAGGCTCAGGCCCTGGCCGAGCTTGACGAAGGTCGCGCCCAGACGATCCAGCGTGCGGCACAGCCGCTGCGCCGGCGTCAGCGCCGGGCGCAACAGATGCAGGCGCACCAGCAGCCACCCCAGCAGCCAAGCGCTGATCGCGAAGCCGATCTGGAACAGTCGTCTCAGACCAGACATGCCTGCCCTTATTCGGGCTGCGCGGCGCCCGCCGCTGCGGCCGCGGGCAGCCCCGGCTCGAGCAGTTCGCGCAGCGCGCCTTCGGTCAGCGTTTCATGGGCGAGCAGTTCGTGCGCGCCGCGCTCGAGCGTCTCGCGCCGCTCGTTCAGGACCGCGGACGCCCGGTCGAACGCTGTTTGCAGGATGTCGCGCACCGCGCGGTCGATCTCGCGCGCGGTCTCTTCGCTGTATTCGCGCATCCTGGGCATCGCATCGGGCATTTGCAGGAATGCCGGGTGCTCGGCCTCGTAGGCGACGTGCCCGAGCTTCGCGTCCATACCGTAGCGCATGACCATGCCACGCGCGATGTCGGTCACCTTGGCGAGGTCGTCGGCCGCGCCGGTCGAGAGATGACCGAACACGATGTGCTCCGAGGCACGCCCCCCCAGCAGCACGGCCATCTTGTTTTCCAGCTCCTCCCGCGTCATCAGGTAGCGGTCCTCGGTCGGGCGCTGGATGGTGTAGCCGAGCGCGCCGATGCCGCGCGGGATGATCGAGACTTTGTGCACCGGGTCGGTGCCGGGGAGCGACAGCGCCACCAACGCGTGGCCCATCTCATGGAAGGCGACGATCTCGCGCTCCTTCGGGTTGAGCAGCCGGTTCTTTTTCTCCAGGCCCGCGACGATGCGTTCCACCGCCGCGGTGAAATCGTCGAGCCCAACGGCTTCGGCGCCGCGGCGCGTGGCGAGCAGCGCAGCCTCGTTAACCAGATTGGCAAGATCGGCGCCGGAAAAGCCGGGGGTCAGCGCGGCGATCTGCTCCGGATCGACATCGGCGGCCAGGTGTGCTTTCTTCAGATGCACCCTGAGGATGTCCATGCGCCCTTTCTTGTCCGGGCGGTCCACCAGCACCTGGCGGTCGAAGCGCCCGGCGCGCAGCAGCGCGGGGTCGAGAATCTCCGGGCGGTTGGTGGCGGCGAGCAGCACCAGTCCCTGGCTCGGGTCGAAGCCGTCCATCTCGGACAGCAGCTGGTTCAGGGTCTGCTCCTTCTCGTCGTGCCCGCCGGCGAGCGGATACGCCCCGCGCGCCCGCCCGAGGGCGTCGAGTTCGTCGATGAAGATGATTGCCGGGGCCTTGCCACGCGCCTGCTCGAACAGATCGCGCACCCTCGCCGCGCCCACGCCCACGAACATTTCCACGAACTCCGAACCGCTGATGGAGAAGAACGGCACGCTGGCCTCGCCCGCCACCGCACGCGCGAGCAGGGTCTTGCCGGTGCCGGGTGGGCCGACCAGCAGCACGCCCTTCGGCATGCGCGCGCCGAGCTTGCCGTATGCCTTGGGGTTCCTGAGGAACTCGATGATCTCCTTCAGCTCCTCCTTGGCCTCGCCCACCCCGGCGACATCCTCGAATGTCACACCGGTCTGCTTCTCCATGTAGACCTTGGCGCGACTCTTGCCGATCTCCATGAATCCGCCGGCCGCGCCGCCCATGCGCTTCATGATGAATCCCCACAGCGCGAAGAAAACGACGGCGGGCAGAATCCAGGAGAGCAGCGTGGAGAGCCACTTGCTCTCGATCTGGCCGGCGAAGCGCACCTTGGCCGCTTCGAGCTCCTTGACGAGGTTGGGATCGTCGACGCGCACCGTGACGAAACGGTGTTCCTTGCCTTCTCCCGCGCGCTTGAGTTCCTCGATCTGTTTGTTCGGCAGCAGGCCCGCGAGTCCGTCGGGCTTGAGCGTTCCGCTGATCGTGCGCTCGCCGAGCTCAATCTTATCGATCTTGCCGGCCTGGAGCAGCGTCTTGAACTCGCTGTAGGCGAGGTTCGCTGCGTGCGGCGCGAACAGGAAGTTCTGCATCGCCAGGATCGCCAGGAATACGATCAGGAAGTACCAGAGCGAAAACTGTTGCCGTGTCTTTTCCATGTCTCACCGTTAGAGTCGGAACCTCGTCCGCACGCAGCGCCTCATGTCCCCGGAGACGGCCACGGGCGCCAACCGGCCGTGGCCGTCTCCGCATATTCGCCGCCCGCCGCCGGGCGTCACCCGATTCATGGATTGGAACAGTCGGGCCGCTCGGTTTCATCGAGCGCCAACGCGTTCATCTCGATCAGCATGCGCACCTGCTCTCCGAGAAGCCGGATCCGGTGACGCAACTCGCTGTCGCTCACCATCCGGCCACCGTTGAGGTCCTGTTGCATCTGTTCTTCCATCGCGAGTGCCCGCTCCATGTTGTCGCGCACGCGTTCCAGATGCGGCTTGAGGGCCGCTTGCCGCTCGCGACGACAAAGCTCGCGAAAGCGAATCATCGCCTCGCGCAGGGCGGCGAGGTCTGTGCGGAAGCGGTCCATCTCGTGCTCCATCGCACTGTGCGATTGCAGTCTCGGCTTGTGCTCAACCGCTTGCGGCCATGCCGGCGGAGCGAGCGGAATGCCGGCTATGGCGAGCGCGAGGCCCGCGAGCGTTCGCCTCATGCGGCCTCCGTAGAAACAGCCATCGTGCTTTCATGCCGATAAACATCCCGCCGCGTCAGGGGAACCGGATTCACGCCCTTGGCGCGTTTGCCGGCCAGTATCTGGTAGACGCCCGCGTCGCCCGCCTCGAAGGCCAGGGCGCAGGCCGCCATATACAGGCGCCAGACCCGGTAGGTCGGCTCGGGGACGTGCCGCAAGGCCTCGTCCCGGCGGTGTTCGAGGCGCCGCACCCAGTGCCGCAGGGTCAGGGCGTAGTGGGGGCGAAGCGCCTCCACGTCCAGGATTTCGAAGCCGGAGCGCTCCATGGCGCGCTGCACGTTGCTCACCGTGTCCAGTTCGCCGTCGGGGAACACGTAGCGGTTGATGAACGTCGTCGAGACGCTTTTGCGCCAGCCTTCCGTATCGTGGGTGATGCCATGATTCAGGAACAGCCCGCCCGGTTTCAGCAGGCGGCGGGCCGTCTCGAAGTAGACGGGGAAATTCCCGATGCCGACGTGCTCGAACATGCCGACGCTGACGATCTTGTCGTACACCGCCTCGCCTTCCAGGTCGCGGTAGTCCTTCAGTTCCACGCTGACCCGGCCCTGCAGGCCAGCTTCAGCGATCTGATGCAGGCAGTGCTCGTATTGATTGCGGCTGAGGGTGATGCCGTGGGCGATCACGCCGTAATGCACGGCCGCCCAGCGGATCAAGGCGCCCCAGCCGCAGCCGATATCGAGCAGGCGTTCGCCGGGCCGGAGCCGCAGCTTGCGGCAGAGGTGGTCTAGCTTGTTTTCCTGTGCCTGCTCCAGGCTGTCGTCGGCCTCCTCGAAGTAGGCGCAGGAATAGACCATCTGCGCGTCGAGCCAGATTCGATAGAAATCATTGGAGACGTCGTAATGGAAGGCGATGGCCTGGCGGTTGGTGCGTCGGGAATGCCTGCGGGGAAGGTGGGCCAGCAGCGGTTTCGCCCCCCTCGACACGCCGGCAGCGGCCTTCGTACGCGGGCTGTCCGCCAGCAGCAGGGCCGTCGCCAGGAAAGCGGCTTTATCGGCGAGGGTCAGGGCCACGGATTGCAGGTGATCCTTCAGGCCGAGCGCTGCGTAGATATCCCCCTCCACGTCCATCGAACCTTGAAAATAGGCCTCGGCCAGGCGCAGGGGATCACGGAACAGGATCAGGTCGCGGAAGGGGCGGGGGTCATGGAAGACCAGGGTGAAATCCGGCTGGCCCCGGCCAATCGTCAGGGTCTCGCCATTCCACAGGCGCACCGCCAGGCTGCCAGGATAAGCGCGGAAAGTCCGCCGCACGACCTGCTTCGCCCGGTTTGCCCCGGTGCTTTCCGTTAAAGAAATCTCCATCCGGATTCCTCCTTCCTTCGCCATGAAACATGGCTTTCGGACAGCAAGCCCGCTTTTTCACGCGAACAGGAAAACAGTCAGTCCTCTATAGCAATCAAGGCGGCGCTTCCTGCGCCGCCTGTCCGCCACCCACCGCCCAAACGTGAAAGTGCCGCCCACCCTTCTGGCCGACGCCGACGGCACCCTTGTCCAGGTACAAGGCCCACGCCCAGTCAGTCTCGAAGGCGCTGGTGGTGGAGGACCAATACGCCGCCCGAACCTCCCTGAAAGGATGGCCCGGTGGCAGGGCCGGGCTGTGGGCTGCGCAGTCCACCAGGGATTCAAGCTCGTTGATGTTGGGCAGGCGCCACCGCCGCCTCGGATCGGCGCGGTTCAGCTCGGCCACCGCGGCCAGCGCCTCTTCCCAGTTCACGAGCCTGCCCGTGAGGTCCGCGCCGCGCCACCAGCCGAGGCCGGTCAGACGGTCGACGACGGCATCCCCTTCCAGCGCGAAACGCGGCGAAGGCCAGGCGCGGCCGGTGCGCAGCTCGCCGTCCTGCCCGCTCCCCTCGCAGGGAATCTCGCGCCCCGCAAGGTCGAAACAGCGGGTCTGTCCCGTGGCCGGGAGGATGCCGTTGCCCCTGCCCCGCACCGGCCACACCAGGTAGGACTGGTCCTTGCCGCCGTAAAACATCCGCGCCCCTTCCAGGTGGACATACCAGGCGTGGGCCGGGCCGATGGCGGCGCTGGTCGAAGTCCAATACCAACCGGCAAAGACGTTGCGGAAGGGATGGCCCTCCGGCAGCGCCGGCCTGCGGGTCTGGTGGCTCATCAGGCTGCGCAGCTCGCGCCGGTTGGGCAGCCGCCAGTCCGAAAAACCCAGCGCACCGTCGCGGTTCATGCGCGCCACGAACGCCAGCGCCTCCTGCCAGGTCACGGGGAATTCCGCGGGATTGGCGTCCCGCGTCCAGACCAGGCCGGTGAGCCGGTCCAGGACGAGCTGGTTCCCGGCCTCGAAGCGGGGCTCTAGCCACGGCGCGCCCGCGCAGAATTCCGCGTCCTGGCCGCTGCCCACGCAGCCGGTCTCCCGCCCGAAGGCGTCGTGGCAGGTTTTCTGGCCGGTCTGAAGATAAGTCATCGGATTTCTGGGCACGATTATCCCGGGTCGCCTTCGTCAATCCCGCCGCGCCGACACCCCTCTTCCCCCACTCCGGGCCCATGCCCGAAGCCAGAGCCGACGACCATCCCGATCAGGAACAGCCCGGTGCCGTTGATGGTGATCGTCAGCCCCAGCGCCGCCGTCATCCGCAAGAAGCGGCGACGCGCCGCCCGGTTTCGTTCGTCGTCTCCATGCATCGCCATCGCATACCTCCATGCTCATGCCCGTAACAGTTCTCGTCTTCCCACCCAACTCGGCCACGGGCTCGGCACGCTCACATCAGGAACCAGACCAGCAGGAACAGGCTGTCGTTGTCCCTAGCGTTGCGGCCGAAGCCGTCGTAGTTGTCGCCCGCCCCGTTGAACCGCGTATAGACGGTATAGCGCAGCGCGAACTTCGCGTGCTGCACCACAGGCATCCAGTCCACGTCGGCGAGGTAATTCAGCTCCGCGATCCAGCCGCGGCTGTTCGGACTGCCGTTGGCGCTGCCCATGACCGGCTCGCCGGTGTTGTAGCGCCGGGCGTCGGCGTCGCCGCGGGTGTCGAAATACTGGAGGATGCCGGCGTAGGTGCCGCGGTACACGTAGTGGGCGTCCGCGCGGAAGGTCTTCAGTACGGCCGACGGATTCGAGGCGAGCCCGGCGCCGAAGCTCGCGCCCCATTCCTGCTTTTCGCGTATCCAGGTCGCGCTCGTCGAGAACGCGTGGTCGCCCGCCGCATACTGGTACTGGCCGTCCACGGCGATATCCCGGAAGCGATTGGTGCCGAGACCGGGCTGATCGGGGTCCGCATCGACCTTGGCCACCAGGCCGTAGGTGCCGAGGGAGAAACTGTGCGGCCCGGTTTCCCGCTCAAGCGCCAGGCGCCAGTACGGCGCGGCGCCGTCCACCACGTTCTCCACCGTGACATTCGCCGCCAGCGGCCGGAAGATGCCCCGGTCAGCCTGGCGATAGAGCGCGAATTCGGCATACAGCAGATCGTTCCATAGCCCGTAAATCCCGACGCCACCCACCTGGCTCGCCAGTCCCATGTCGACCAGGGTGTTGGCGTTGGGCATCACCGATACCGATTCGGTGTGGGGAAAGGCCCACATGGGCGTGCTGTTGTAGATGTCCGAGATCGTCGGCGAGTTGTTCAGCGTGACGCCGTAAAGCAGCTCCTTGCCGCCGAGGGTCGCGCTGTCCGCATAGCGGGCGTCGAACATCTCCATGGCCCATTTGCGCTCGACGCCGTCGTAGCTGTACTGGATGAGCGCCCCCGAACGGTCGCTGATCCTGCCGCCATAATAGAGGCCCGCGGCCTGGACGAGGGTGTCGCGGTCGCGCGGGAAATCGGCGTCCGTGGCGCCCGGCGTGCCGGTGTCCCGGGTCGCCGTCCTGGAAACCTGGAGCAGCGCCGAGAGGGGCACCTTGTCGAAGAACGGGGCATCGGCGGGCTTGGGGGTGCGCATGCTGTAACCGCCGAGCTTGAACTTCCGGCCATCCGCGTTGAGCATGGGATAGACGGTGTGGCACTCGATGCATTCCTCGCCCGTCTGGCGCCCGAAGCTGGGTACGGCGTGCGCGCCGCCAGAGAACAACGCGGCCAACAGAACAAACAGCGCCGCGACCCGCGCCACGGGCGATGCGAATGTTGCGCTCAGTCTGGCCATGTCGATCTCCTTGTGTGCCGTATTCCGGATCGTCACTGTTGGGGCGCGAGCGGGATGCGACGCTCCAGCGCATCGTAATCCGCGGGTTTCATTTGCGGCAGCGTCTTCATGAACGCGACCGCATCCCACATCTGCGCGTCGCTGAGCGTCGCCGCCCAGGCCGGCATGCCGGTGAACCGGATGCCGTTCCTGGTCACCCAGAACAACTCGGCAGGGCTCATCTCCTCGGCTGCCTCCACCAGGTCGGGTGCCTCCGGGTTCAGCCCTTTCGCCATCGGCGGCCCCGGCCGGCCAGGCGGGACGTGGCACATGACACACCACTCCCGGTAGATGCGAAACCCGGTTTCCACCTGCGCCACGCCACCCGGCGGCGGCGCGTGAATGTCGCGCGCATGGCGTTTGATGGAAGCTTCGCGCGTGGCGACCAGCGCCCAGCGCAGCAGCGGCGCGTCCTCCACCGTCGCCGCCACGTTGAAGAGGCCCGAATAGACCACCCCGAGCGCGCCGAGCACAGCGAGAAGCGCGCCGATGACCAGGGTTGCAAGGACTGTTTTCATGTCGTCTTCTTCCTATAATCGTGTCCGGATACATTCAAGGGCATTCGCATGGTTCCGGAACGGTATGTATGGATGGTCTGGTCCTGCGCCTTCCTGATCCCCTGGGCGCTGCTGTATTGGGCCTTCCCGGCTCATCGCCGGGCCATGCTCTGGGCCGCGGCGTTCACCGCGCCCTTCGGCCTGACCGAACCGCTCTTCGTGCCGGAGTACTGGGACCCGCCCAGCCTGTTCGACCTGGCGCACCGGACGGGCTTCGATATCGAGAGTCCCATTTTCTCGTTCGGAATCGGCGGCGTGGCCGCCGTGCTCTACAACATCGCGACCCGGCGCATCGCGCATCCCATCGCCAGCGGCGAAATGCTCGCCCACAGGCATCGCTACCATCGCTGGGCGATCGCCGCGCCGCTGCTGGCCTTTCCGCCGCTCTACGTTTTGCCCTGGAACCCGATCTATCCGGCCATCGCCGCGATGGCTGTCGGCGCCCTCGCCGGTGCCGCCTGCCGGCCCGACCTCGCGGCCAAGACCGCGGTCGGCGGACTGCTCTTCCTGGTCTACTACGCCCTGTTCCTGTGGGGGCTCGACTGGCTCTCGCCCGGCTACATCCACAGGATCTGGAACATGCAGGCAATCTCCGGACTGGAGGTGCTCGGTCTCCCACTGGAGGAACTGCTGTTTGCCTTCGCCTTCGGCGCCTACTGGTCCGGCGTGTACGAGCACTTCACGTGGAAGCATCTCCAGGCGCGCGGATGATCGGGCGGCGTTACACGACATAGCGGTCCCAGCCCGCATAGGAATCCTTGACCGGCCCGCGCGGGATCGCCAATACAATCAGCAGCACTCCGCAGATAACGCCGTTCCAGGCCGCGAGCGGCGAACCGACGCCGTCGAGCAGCCACGGTGCCGCGATCAGCCAGGCGCCGAACGGGATATTGATGAAGCGAATGGCGCGCCCGACCTCGGCCCAGGCCATGATCGAGAACGTCACCACCAGGGCGCCGACCAGGTGATCGCTGTCGGCCATGGTGCCGGAGCTGTCGAAGGCAAGCCGCGTGAAGGTGAGCCAGACGCCGATCGCGATGCCGAGCAGCAGCGTCCACGGATAGGTCACGCCGCGGGTGGCCTGCGCGATCTGCTCCCGCGGCGTTCCAACGATCCCCTTGGACGTATCGTCGCTGCCGCCGTCCATCGCATCGCCGATCCAGAAGGTGCGCCAGAATGGTTTGCCCTGGCGGCGCGCCCAGGTGAGGAACTGGCCCATGGCGACGAACTCGTTGAGCGAATACGGAATCATCACCGCCATCGCGAGCGCGGCGACCAGGCACAGCGTGCACCAGGTGCCGATCACGATCGGCTGGATGATGATGAAATAGATGCTGACGACACCCAGCGGCAGAATCAGGATGGCCAGCCCCAGTACCATCCACGGCATGGTGCGCCAGCGGTCCTTGCCGCCCATCCAGGTCATCGCCAGTTCAAGCGTGTAGACGATACCGCCCAGCGCCCCGTCGGGGATCGGCCAGGCCTTGGAGACGTTCGAGGTGATGATGGTCTCGGTGCCGTTCATCACGCCCTGCTTCTCGCCGACACCCGCGAAAAACGGCTCCCAAACGCTATCGATGTGGCCAAGCTGGTAGGCGCCCAGGACGCGCGCGATGAGAAAACCGATCAGGGCGAGCACACCGATCGGCATGCGCTGCAGCCAGCTCGACGGCGTATAGGCCCAGCCCGGCGGCACGTCCGGCTTGCCCATCATGCCGGCCATGCTCATGCCCGGCATCATCGGGATCAGCACGGAAAGCGCGATCACCAGCGCGCCCACCAGGGTGCCGTTGGCATAGGCGCCGGGCAACGGGGTCCAGAACACCAGCGGTGCGAACAGCAGCCACAGGCCGACGAAGGCATTGGCCCACTGCGCCCACGGATTGCGGCGCCAGGCGTCCGCGGACAGCGCACTGAACACGATCACCAGGATGCCGCTGGCGACATCGCTCCAGGTCATCAGCAGGTTGCGATGCGCGAACGGCGGTAGCCCGCGCTCGGCCATGACCCGCAACTGGTTGGCGTCGGGAACGAAGTCGCTCAGGTAGCCCAACGTGAACGGGCTGGTCAGCAGCCACAGGCCGAGCATCAGGTTGAGATAATGCGGCCACAGCAGCTTGCGGTGGTCCTCGACCATCATGTCGCCGTGCCCGGCCTGCCCGCCGCCCCCATGTTCCATCGGGGCGCCGCGCGGCACCAGCGTCATGCCGCACTTGGGGCAGTTGCCCGGCTCGTTGCGCACCACTTCGGGGTGCATCGGGCAGGTGTATTCAACCGCCCGCGGGGACGGCGGCGCGGCGGGTTCCAGGGTCATGCCGCACCGCGGGCAGTTGCCCGGCGAAGACTGGCAGACTTCCGGGTGCATCGGACAGACATGCATCAGGCAGCCGTGCGTGGCAGCCGGTTCGGCCGCCATCCCGGCGGGAGCGGCGTCCGGACCGCGCGCGGGTGCGTGCTCGGGATGGCTGGCACGATCGGGCTGCCCGGGCGCCCCCGGCACGGCGCGCGCCGCCTTCTTCGTTAACGACGCGGGCAGCTCCAGGCCATGCTCGCGGTACCACCCGAGCGGGTCGGCCTGCAATGCCGCCACCATCTTCGGCAGGGTCTGGCGCAGCGAACGGCTTGGCGCCCAATCGAGCAAGGTACGGGCGCGCGCGATGTCGAGGGCGTAATGATCGTTGGCCCGGTCGATCATCCACGGCTTGATGAACTGATCCTGGCCGGGCATGTGGTCCTGAACCCATGCGCCCACCTTTGCCATCGCCCCGGGGACATTGTGCGTCTCCCACGACTCGCCGCGAATCAGCCGCGAAAACGTATGCTGCAATTCGTCGTAGCTCAGCGTCTCCGGCTCGCCGATCAGGATCGCCGTTTCCGGCGGCAGGTGGGCGCGCCGCTCGATGGCGCGCTCGATCGCGTCAACCACGTCGTCCAGGTGGACGAAGGCCTGGCCGTGCGAGGTCTCGCCGGAATACAGGTGGCCGGCGAGCTGCACCTCGTAGATGCGCTGGATCTGGTGCGCGAGCGGCGGCGAGTGGCAGACATCGTCGTAGACGCCGGCAAGCCGCAGGATCGCGGCGGGAATGGCGCCGCGATCCGCCCGGATGACCGCCTCGGTGCGGACTTTCGATTCCGGATAGGCCCAGGTCGGCCCGATCGGCGAGTCCTCGGTGATGAGCTCCCCCGGCTCGCCCGGCCGGTGCACGAGCATGGTGCTGGCGAAAATGAATTGCTCGACCGCGAAGCCCTCGCGCAGCCCGCGCAGCATGCGTCCCGTGCCCTCGCGCAGCCCGCGCAGAAGGCGCCGCGTGCCTTCGACCGTGATCTCGTCGTATTTCGGGCTCGGCTTGCCGAGGAAATCGTAATAGGCGGCCAGGTGCACCACGGCGGCGATGCGGGTCCCGTGGTGTTCCCGCAGGATGCGCAGTCCCTCGCGCACGCTGTCGTCGGAAGCGATGTCGACCGGGATGCGCACGCAATCGGGCGGCGGCGGGGCGGGCGCGTTGCGGTCGAAGCCGACGACATCGCTGAAGCGTCCGCTCAGCCGCTGCATCACCACGCTGCCGATGCGCCCGTTGCAGCCGGTGACGAGGACGATATTTCTTTTTGGTTTCATGGCGGTCTGTCCACCGTTAGCTTGGGCATGAAATATCACGCTGCGACGACAGGGACGTCACCGCCGTTCTCAGGCCTCGGGCTTCGGGCGCAGGAGCAAGGCCTTTATTTCACCCTCCGAGGGTTGTCCCCGACATACCACTTCGTCGTCGACGACCAGGTTGGGCGAGTGGCGGATGCGGTAGCGTTCGGCCACCTCGGGATGCTCCTCCACATAGACAAGCTCGTAGGGAATCCCCAGGTCGCGGAGTTCGCGTTCCAGGTTCGGCCGGTGCGTGCAGCCATGCGTGGCAATGATTTTCACGTCCATGCGTCCGTTCCTCCTGTTTCATACCCTTTGCAAGGGGGCAGCCCCCCATTGCAGCCGAGCCTTCTCCAAGAATGAAACTCCACAATAGAATGAAATTCGAAGATTTACCTGACGGATTGATTACAGTTGCGTCATCTTTGGATCCGGCCAATTCATGGGCGCTCGGGAAAAAACCTGGCCGCCGGGAAGGCTCGGAAAATCGTTACCGGCGGCCCTGGGGGCCCGAATAAGCCCGTGTCGTGGTTGATCTATAACAACACCGGTTTGTCCGGCAATTCATTCCGGCCTGCGCCGCAGGCGGGAAAATGTCCTGCCAGATGCCGCGTCACCGCCCGAATGCCGCCGACCACGCCGCCTTCATAGTTCGCCTGTTTAAAGTCGGCTTCCATCTTGCGGCATATCCGCGCCCATTCCTGCGAGCCCACCTTCGCGTGAATCCCGCGATCGGCAACAATCTCGACGTCCCGGTCGGCGAGCAACAGATAAATCAGCACGCCGTTGTTGTGTTCGGTATCCCACACCCGCAGTTGCGAAAACATGTCGATCGCACGTTCGCGCGCGGATTGCCCGTTGAAGAGCGGCGTGACGTCCAGTGCGCCTTCCACCGCGAAGCGGATTTCTCCGACGTGTGCGGTCTCGCTCGCCTTGATCGCTTGCTCGATCGCGATCAGGGTATGGTGGGGGAAGGCTCGTTTGACTTGCCAGTGGGTCGTCATCAGATGCTTCGCTATGCGCTTGATGTTCATCGTTACCACCTCCCCGACGCGCCGCCGCCGCCAAAGCCGCCTCCGCCTCCACCGAAACCGCCGCCGCCAAAGCCGCCGCCGAATCCTCCACGATGCCCCCCGACGCCGTATCCGCCCATACCGCCCCCGAGCAACGTGAAGAACAACGCGATCACGCCCGCGGCCAACGCAATGGATACCGCGCCGACGAGCAACCAGGCAATGAGGGCCACGGCCCCGCCGGTCACGAGTGCGCCGGGAAACCTGCCCAGCGCGGCGCGCAGCACCCCGCCCACCACGAGCGCAAGAATAAAAATGACGGGAATATATTGTTGAATATCCGCAGAGTCGCTGGTGGGCCTACCCTTGGGTTCCGGCAACGGCTCGCCGTCGATAACGCGGATGATCCGGTCGACGCCGGCGGTAATCCCTCCATAGAAATCCCCTTGCTGGAAGCGCGGCGTAATGATCTCGCTGACGATGCGCTTGCTGGTGGCGTCATTGAGCGCCCCTTCCAGGCCGTACCCCACCTCGATGCGAAGCGCGCGGTCGTCCTTGGCGACGACGAGGATTGCGCCGTCGTCCACTTTCTTCCGCCCCAGCTTCCATTGCTCCGCAACGCGCAAGGCATACTGCTCGATCGTTTCCGGGGCGGTGGTGGGAACGATCAGGACCGCGACCTGACTGCCTTTCCTGACTTCAAACGCTTGCAGGGTCTGCTCCAGGGCGGCCCGCTGCCCTGCGGTGAGCGTGGCGGTCAGGTCGGTGACGCGCCCGGTCAAGGGCGGGACCGGAATCTGCGCTCCGGCCATGAAAGACCAGCAAAGCGCGAATGCAAGCAATGCCGTTCTTGCCATGCGCATCGCCATCACCTGGCCGCTCCCTGAGCCTCGCCTTGGGGCCCGGCCGGCGCCGTCCCGAAATCCACCGTGGGTGGCCTGGAGATTACCTTTTCGTTTTCCACCGCGAAGTTGGGCTTCGCCTTATATCCGAACGCCATTGCCGTCAGATTGGAGGGGAAGGAGCGCACCGTGACGTTGAATTCCTGCACCGACTTGATGTAGCGGTTGCGCGCGACCGTAATGCGGTTTTCGGTACCTTCCAGCTGTGCCTGCAGGTCGCGGAAGTTGGCGTCGGACTTCAACTGCGGATAGTTTTCGGATACCACCAGCAGCCTGGACAAGGCACCCGACAGTTCTCCCTGGGCGGCCTGGAATCTGGCAAACGCCTCAGGGTTGTTGATGAGCTCCGGGGTTGCCTGGATGCTGCCGACTTTGGCGCGGGCATTGGTGATGCCCAGCAATACCGTCTTTTCCTGGGCGGCGTAGCCCTTCACGGTATTCACCAGGTTGGGAACCAGATCCGCACGGCGTTGGTACTGGTTCACAACTTCCGACCAGCTCGCCTTGATCTGTTCGTCGTTGCTTTGCAAGGTATTGTAGCCGCAGCCGGTAAGGCTTAACGTGACCAACGCTGCAAGGCTTGCCCATAATTTACGCATTTTATTTCTCCGAAGTTAACAGCCCTGTTGAAACGCAACTGGCGCCCGGCGCGGGGTAATGACCGCGCTACTTGCGCGGCTGCGTGTCGCGTTCGAGCCTGGCCTTGCGTTCTTCGTATTCCTTGTCCGATATCTCGCCCGCTGCGTAACGGCGCTGCAATATTTCGAGCGGCGACATGCGCGGCCGACTTCGCGGCACCGGTTCAATCAGTGCGAAGAACACCACGATCAGCGCGATCCAGAACAGCCACCACAGCGCGTGCATTCCTATAAAGCTCCATCCCATGTAGTTCATATGCCCTCCTTGTCGAACACCACAAATCGCAGTGTGTCTGCGCCCATTAACCCGAGTCCTTCGTCGGCTGCCCGCGCGCGTCGTCCACACGCTCCGGCACGTACTGCTGCGGCGCCTGGTCGAACCTGGCGACGCAGGCCTCACTGCAAAAATAATACGTCCTGCCTAGGACGGTGCGTTGCGCGGCCGCCTCTTCGGGCCGCACCAGCATGCCGCATACGGGATCTTTTTCCATCGCTCGTCTCCTTTCTCATGAGTCAACCAAGATGGCGCCGGAAGCGCCACACGCTCAAGGCGAGCAGCACGCCGCCGATCGCCAGCATGGCCGCGAGCCGCGGCCACAGCACATCGAGCCCCACGCCCTTCAGGAACAGGCCGAGCACCGCGTCCATGTAGTGGCGCAGCGGACTTGCCTCCGCCAGGACCTGCAAGCCTGACGGCATGCTTTCGAGCGGCACCACGGTGCCGGACAGAAACAGCAGCGGAAACAGCACCAGGAAGGACATCAGCAGCGCCTGCTGCAAGGTGTCCGCAATCACCGCCACCAGGATGCCGATGCCCAGGCTGCTCAGCAGGAACGCGCCGGAGAACAGCATGAACAGCGCGAGGCTGCCGCGCAGCGGCACGCCGAACACGGCCGCAACCAGAAGGCCGGGGAACAGCGCGATCAGGCCGACCAGAAATGGCGGCATCATCTTGGCCGCGATCGTCTCGCCCGGCGACACCGGCGTCACCAAGAGCTGCTCCATCGTGCCCGACTCCTTCTCGCGCACGACGCCGGCCGCGGCCGTGATCACGCCCACCATCATGCCGGCGAGCGCCATCATGGACAGCACCATGAAGTGGCGGTAGTCGAGTTCCGAGTTGTACCAGACGCGCGGGCGCAGTTCGACTGGCGGGCCGGATATATGTTGCGGTGGCGCCCGCTGCAACGCGAAGTTCTGCACGATGCGCTGCGCATAGCCCTGGGCGACGCTCGCGGTGTTGGCATTGGAACCATCGAGCAGGAGTTGCACGGTGGTAGGCACACCCTGCGCAAGCTGGCGGGAAAACTCCGGCGGAACCACCACCGCCGCCAGCACCTCGCCGCGATTGAGCATCGTCGCCACTTCGGAATCCGCGGCGGCGGTGTGCGTGATTTTGAAATAACCCGAACTGCCGAAGTCCTGCATGAGCGCGCGGCTCTCGGCGGAACGCGCATCATCCACAAACACGGTCGGCAGGTTGCGCACGTCGAAGGACATGGCGTAGGTGCACATGACGACCTCGCCGGTGTAGAGGTACAGGATCAGCGCCAGCATGGTGCGGGCGCGCAGGAACTGGATCAGTTCCTTGCGCACGAGCGCTGCGATTCTGCCGTAGCGCGTCATCGAGCCACCTTCTTGCGGAACAGCCGCGTGGTGACGACGAAGACCAGCACCGTGTAAAGCAGCAGCGCCAGGAACTGCGGCCACAGAACCTCCAGGCCCACATTCTTCATCGCGATGCCGCGCGAAATCTCGATGAAGTAGCGTGCCGGGAAAAGATAGGTGTAGAGCTGCAGCAGCGTTGGCATGGTGAAGATCGGGAACAGGAACCCGGAGAACAGGAACGAGGGCATGAGGGTCGCGAGCAGCGACAGCAGCATGGCGACGAGCTGGCTGCGGGTAATGATCGAGATGAGCAGCCCGAGCCCCACGGTGCAGAACACGTAGATCACGGTCGCCATCAGGAACAGCGGGAAGCTGCCGAGGAACGGGATATGGAACCACCACAGCCCGGCGACCAGGATCATGAGCATCTCGATGAAGGCGATCGCGGCGTACGGGATCATCTTGCCGGCGATGAACTCGTACGGCCGGATCGGCGAGACGAAAATCTGCTGTACCGAGCCCGCCTCTTTCTCGCGCACCACCGCGAGCGCGGTGAGCAGCGGCGGGAATGCCATCAGGATCACGCCGAACAGGCCGGGCACGATGTAGTTCACGCTTTCGAGCGGCGCGTTGAACCACACCCGGCTCTCGACCCGGACCGGGACCGGCTGCGCGGCCATGCCCTGCGCAGCCAGGCGCGCGCTCGCACGCTCGAGCGAATAGCTCTGGACGATGGCCTCGGCGTAGCCGAGGATCATCATCGCGGTGGCGGAGTACGAGCCATCGGCAAGCGCCTGCACCTCGGCCGTCTCGCCGCGCGCGAGCTTTTGCGAGAAATCCGGCGGTACGATCAGCACCAGGCGCACCCGGCTACGGTCGAGCAGCTTGGCAATCTCGCTCTCGGTACGAACATCGTGCGCACGCTTGAAGTAACCCGATTGCGGGAAGCGCTCGATCAGCGCGCGGCTCGCCGCGCTGCGGTCCTGGTCGTAGACCGCAAGGCTCGCGTCCTTGACGTCGAGCGACAGCGCCGAGCCGAAGAGGTAAAGCATCAGCAGCGGCAGCACCACCGCGACCGCGATCGTGATCGGGTCGCGGCGGATCTCGCGCACCTCTTTCCACACCACGGCAAAGATCAGGCTCTTCATCCCGTGCTCCGCCGCGCATCAGCCATCTCGAGGCGCGCCTGCTCCATCTGGATGAAGGCGATGAACACGTCCTCGATGCCGAGCGGGACCGTTTCGATGCGCCGCACCCGATGGCCGGCCTGTTCGAGACGCGCGAGCAGACGCGGACGCGCGGCCGCGGCGTCGTCCACCAGCAGGTGCAGGCGGTCGCCGAAAAACGAGGCCTGGACGCCGGGGTCGTCGCCAAACAGCGCGAGCGCCGGGATCGGCTGGTCGCATTCGAGTTCGAGCATCTCGCCGGCGCGCATGCCGGTGCGCAATTTCTGCGGCGAACCAAGGGCAATGAGTCGCCCGTAGTAGAGCAGCCCGAGGGTATGGCAGTGCTCGGCCTCGTCCATGTAATGCGTGGTCACGAACACCGTGACGCCGCGCGCGGCGAGATCGCCGATCAGTTCCCAGAAGCGCCGGCGCGACAGCGGATCGACCCCGGCGGTGGGCTCGTCGAGGAACAGCACCTGCGGCTCGTGCAGCACGGCGCAGGCCAGCGCCAGGCGCTGCTTGAGCCCGCCGGACAGCGCGCGCGTGAGCCGCGCCTCGTCGCCGGCGAGGCCGGCAAGCTGCAAGGCCCAGTCGCGGCGCGCGGCGAGCTTCTCGCGCGGAACCTGATACACGCCGGCGAAGAAATCGAGGTTCTCGCCCACCGTCATGTCTTCGTAGAGCGAGAAATGCTGCGACATGTAGCCGATGCGCGCGCGGAGTGCGCGCGTATCGGCGCCGAGTCCGACGACGGCGACCGTAGCCCGCCCGGCGCTCGGCGCGAGCAGGCCGCACAGCATCTTGATGGTGGTGGTCTTACCCGAGCCGTTCGGGCCGAGAAAGCCGAATATCTCGCCGCGCCGCACGGCAAAACTCACCCGATCCACCGCGGTGAAGTTGCCGAAGCGCATGCCGAGTTCCTGCACCTCGACCGCCGGGCCGCTTGCGGCTGCCGACATTTCGTCGGCAGGTTCAACGGGAGCCGCGCCGACCGGCGTGGCCGGCAGCAGCGCGACGAACACGTCCTCCAGACTCGGCGCGACCGCCCGCTCCGCCTCGACCTGCACATCCTCGCGCGCAAGTGCTGCGCGCCACTCGCCCTCCCCGCCGCCGTCCTCCGGCAGCCGCAGGTGCAGGCGTTCGCCGAACACGTAGGGCGCGGCCTGCGGCAGTGCACGCTGCAGCACGGCGAGCGCGCGGCGCTGTGGACGCGCATCGAGTTCAAGCATCTTTCCCGGCAGCGCTGCGCGCAGCCGCCCGGGCGCATCGCAGGCAATTAGACGGCCATCGTGCAGCAGCGCCACGCGCGTGCAGCGCTCGGCCTCGTCCATGTAGGGGGTGGACACCACGATGCTGGTGCCTTCGGCGAGCGCCCGGTAAAGGATGCTCCAGAATTCTCGCCGCGATACCGGATCGACGCCGGTGGTCGGCTCGTCCAGGATAAGGAGCGGCGGCGCATGGACGAGGGCGCAACACAGCGCGAGCTTCTTCTGCATGCCGCCGGAGAGAAAGCGCGCCAGCTGGTCGCGGTGTCGCTCCAGGCGGGCAAATGCCAGCAAGCGCGACTTGCGTTCGACGCGCGCCGCGTCCGGCACGCGGTGCAGGGCGGCGAAAAAGTCGAGGTTCTCGTCCACCGTCAGGCGCCCGTAGAGACTGAATACCTGCGACATGTAGCCGATGCGCGCGGTGATCTCGCCCGCCTCGCGCACGCTGTCGTGACCCAGCACCGTCGCGTGCCCCGCGCTGGGGTCGAGGATGCCGGCCAGAATCTGCAGCGTCGTGGTCTTGCCGGCGCCGTCCGAGCCGAGGAGCCCGAATACTTCGCCGCGGCGAACAGCGAGATCGAGACCGGCAAGCACCGTCCGTTGGCCGTAGCGCCGGGTGAGGCCCGCCGCCTCGATCACCGGGTCTTCGGCAGGCGCGTTCATGGCTAGCGCGGCACCGTCAGCTTTTGCGGCCACGCGGCGTCGGGTTTCCAGCGCACCCAGGCGTCGGCCGGCATGCCGGGCTTGAGATAGCCTTCCGGATTGTCCACCGCGAGCGTCACGCCGAACACCAGGCGCGCGCGCTCGTCCGGCATGTGCACGTCCTTGGGGGTGAACTGGGCACGCGCATCGACGCGCGCCACGCGGCCATCGAAGCTGCGCTGCGGGAAGGCGTCCACGCGCACCCGCGCCGGGTCGTCGAGCTTGACCTTGCCGATCTCGCTCTCCGGCACGTAGATCTTCAGCTCGATGCGCGCCAGGTCGGCAAGCACGGCAATGGTCCGGCCCGGTGCAGCAAGCTCGCCGGCCTCGATGCCCTTGGTGAGAATCGTGCCGGCCGCCGGGGCACGGATCACGGCCTTGCCCACCTGCGAGCGCAGCAGCTCGACTTCGCGGCTCGCCGCCTCCCGGCTCGCCGCCGCTTGCGACCGCTGGGCAATGAGCGTCTCGACCTGCCCGCGCGCCTCGCGTTGCTGGTTCTCGACACGATCGAGCATCTGCGCGGACACGTAGCCGGTTTCGCGCAGCTTGCGGTAGCGCGCGAGCTCCTCGTCCGCGGTCTGCACATGGTGCCGCGCGGTGTCGAGCTGGCGCGCGACCTGCACCTGGGCGCGTTGCGCGGCGGCGGCATTGGCCTCGGTCTGCGCAAGGCGCGTGTTCAAATCGGTTTCGTCGAGCCGCACCAGCAAGTCGTTCTTGCGCACCGTTCGCCCCTCGACAAGCGCGCTCTCCTGCACCCGCCCGCCCACCTCGGCACTCACCGTTACCTCGGTCGCCTCGATGCGCCCGTTGCCATAGAGAATCCCCGCCGGCAATGCCGGCGGCAACAGCCACAGGAACACTGCATATGAAACACCCGCGAGGCCAATCATGCCAAGAAGTGTCCACAGCCAGGTCTTGCGCATCGCTACTCCCGTCAGGTTTTTCTGCCAGACATCCGGCAATCGGATCGTCAGACCTTCCTTGCGGCTACGGCCGTGCGTCACCCCAGCGCCGCTGGAGAACGTTGTAGATCGGCACGTACACCAGCCCGGCGTACACGCCGTAAAGGAAACTCTCGGCGAGCCCGAGCAGGAAGCCCCACCAGGTGAGCCATTTGAACGCCGGCAGTATCTGCTCGAGGAATACGTGCATGTGCAGACTCTGCGGCGTGACCAGGCCGTAGATGACGCACACCGCGAAGGTGACTGCGCCCCACAAGCCGAGCGCCCAGGAAACGAGCTTGATGTTCAGCATGACGGCTCTCCTCAGTGTTGATGGCCTTGCGGGGCGTCCTTGCGCGGCGGCTCTTTGCCCGCGGACCCTTGGTCGTCCCCGCCGCCGCCGTGACCTCCATGCCCCCCGCCGCAGCCTCCCCCCCCGCCATGGCCGCCATGCCCGCCGTGGCCGAACAGATGCATGCCGACGAACAGGATGAGAAACACGACAAAAACCCAGTTCTGCGTTAACCAGTCCATGATTGATCTCCTCGCTTGCCGTTAACCGTGCCCATGGTGCGGATGCACTTCCAGGTTTCCCACCTCGGTATCTTCCATGTAATGCACGAAGCCGCGGCGCAGGCGCTCCGCCCAGCCTGCGCCGAGTTTGGCGCCCGCCTCCTCCATCTTCGCTTCGAGCTGATCCGCCGTGGCCTGGAGCAGGTCGTAGGTGAGGGTCACCGTGTCGCCCACGATCTCGACGGCCTTCACTCCCATCATGGCGCCCAGCGCCTCGGTCAGGAGGGCGGCGTCGTGCGCGGCGAGCGGCGCGTCGAGCTGGAAGCGTCGGCGCTTGAGCAGTTCCTCGCCCTTCTGCGCGGGCGCCTTCTCGCCGGGCACCCCGATGTAGAGGTGGGGATTGGCGGCGAAGCGCTGCCGGCACTGCTCCGAGCAGAAGGCATAGTGCAACCCCTCGAATGTCGTCTCGAACTGCGCTGGGTCGACCTCCATTCCGCAGACCGGATCCTTGACCGTGGTGCTCATCCGTATCTCCTCGCCGGCCGCCTCATCCCAGTAAATTCTGGTAACGCACGCCGGTATTCAGGTTCAGGTCGGCCCTGATCTGCTTCGAAGGCTGCGCCGCCAGGCGCCTGCTGATCTCGCTGTCGGGATCTTTCAGGTCGCCGAACAGGATGGCCTGATGCCCGGCCCGCAGGCAGGCCTCGGCGCAGGCGGTGATGCCGTCGCCGCGATCCACCTTGTGCACGCACAGGGTGCAGGACTCGACCGTGCCGATGCCGCGTGGCGCGTAGGCTTTCTGGTTGTGGGTGGGCTCGTGAATAAACGAACGCGCCTTGTAGGGGCAGGCCATCATGCAGTAGCGGCAGCCGATGCAGGTGTGCTTGTTCACCAGCACGATGCCGTCGGCGCGGCGGAACGACGCCCCGGTGGGACAGACGTCGACGCAGGGCGGAAACTCGCAGTGCTGGCACATGACGGGGAAGGCCTGCGTGTGCCCGGTCTGCTCGTCGGTGACGGTCAGCTTGCGGATCCACTGCGCATCGGTCCTGGGCCGCCCGTGGCCCCACACGCCGTTTTCGGTGAAGCAGGCGTCGACGCAGGCGGTGCAGCCGTCGGCGCACTGGTTGGCATCGATCAGCAAACCCCAGCGCTGCAGGCTGGAGGCGGCTTCGTCGAGAGGGCGCCCGCGGGCGAGTTCGATCAGATTCAGGCCGGGCCCGAGGGCGGCGGCGGCAGCGGCGCCGCCGGCCAGACCCAGAAAAACACGTCGGTTCAGGCTCATGGTGTGGCTCCTTGGCTTCATTGCGGGCGGCTCACCGGATGTACGCCTCGGCCGCGTAGCGGCGCATCATGCGGTGGCTGTTGAAGTAGGACGCGTTCTTGCTGATTGCGCCCTTCATGACTCGGACCCAGCCGGCGGGGTCGTCCTGCTTCTCAGCATAGTAGAGCGGCAGCACCACCTGTTCGAGCTTGTCGTACAGGGCACGCGCGTCGCCGTCGTCCGCGTCCGCGGCATGGCCGATCGCCCATCCGGTCACCCCCTCGATGCAGCCCTCGATCCACCAGCCGTCCAGCACCGACAGGCTCGGCACGCCGTTGAACGCCGCCTTCATGCCGCTGGTGCCGGAGGCCTCGAACGGACGCAGCGGCGTGTTGAGCCAGACGTCGACGCCGGCCACCAGTGCCTGGGCGATCTCCATGTCGTAGTCGGGCAGATAGACCACCGGCACGCTGCCTTCGAGTGCGCGCGCCCGGGCGTGCAGTTCTTCGATCAGCCGCTTGCCGCCGTCGTCGCGCGGATGGGCCTTGCCGGCGAGCACGACCTGGAACGGGCGCTGGCGGGCAATGGCCTTGAGGCGTTCGAGGTCGCTGAACAGAAGGTCGGGACGCTTGTACGCGGTCATGCGCCGGGCGAAGCCGAGGATGGCCGTCTGCGGGTCGAGGCTGACGCCGCTGCGCGCGCGCACCCGCTCGATCAGCGTCCGCTTCGCCTGCGCGTGCGCCTCGCGGAAGGCGGCGTCGGGGATGCAGCAGTCGGCGCGCACCAGCTGCTCGGGCTCGTGGCACCAGCTCGGCAGATAACGGTCGTAGAGCGTGCGGAAGGGCTCGCTGGTCCAGATGAAGGGGTGCACGCCGTTGGTGACGGCGTGCACCCGGTAGCCGGGGAACATCGTGTTCGAGATTTCGGCGTGGCGCTTGGCCACGCCGTTCACGTATTCGCTCAGGTTGAGCGCGAGCCGCGTCATGTTGAGGCTGTCCTCGCCCGCGAGATGCTTCAGGGTCGCAGCATCGACGATGGTGCCGAGCACGCGCTGCACCAGCGGGTAGGCAAAACGGTCGTGGCCGGCCTCGACCGGCGTGTGGGTGGTGAAGTTGCACTGTTCGCGTACCCGCGGCACGTCGTAGGGCAGCTCGCCGGGGCGCAGGTCTTCGGGTGGATATTCATAGCGCCGCAGCAGTTCGAGCCCGAGCAGCGCGGAATGCCCTTCGTTCATGTGGTGATGGCGAATCTTGAAACCGAGCGCCTGCAGCAGCCGCACCCCGCCGATGCCGAGCACGATCTCCTGCTTGAGCCGGTAGGTATCGTCGCCGCCGTACAGGTAATGCGTGATCTCGCGGTCGTCCGCATGGTTCTCGTCCAGATCGGTATCGAGCAGCAGCACCGGCTGGCGGCCGCCCAGGTAGCCATCGAGCACATACAGCCATGCACCGATCCACACCGCCCGGCCCTCGATCGACACGGCGATCTTGGCGTCCAGCGGCTGCGCCCAGTCGTGCGGTTCCCACGTGGCCGCCTGCTCGACCTGCCGGCCCTGGGCGTCGATCGCCTGGCAGAAATAGCCGGCGCGGGAGACCAGGCTCACCGCCACCAGCGGCAGCACGAGGTCGGCGGCCGAACGCACGGTATCGCCGGCCAGCACGCCCAGGCCGCCGGAGTAGGTCGGTATTTCGTTGCGCAGCGCGATTTCCATGGTGAAGTAGGCGACGCGCGGCTCGTGGGTAAAGTCGTCGAGCAGGGGCAGCCCCCCCGGCGGCGAGGCTTCGTTCGTTGCATCCTGTCGGTTCAGTTCGTTCATGCGGGCCTCCCGCTGCGGTCGGGCCACTTCCACGCCAGTATCTCCGGCATGTCCTGGCCGTGGCGCGCGATGTACTCGTGGTGTTCGATGAGCTTGTCGCGCATCAGCTGTTTCAAATAAGCGGCCTTGTAGCCGAGCGTCGGTACGCGGTCGATCACGTCGATGACCAGATGGAAGCGGTCGAGGTCGTTCAGCACCGCCATGTCGAAGGGCGTGGTGGTCGTGCCCTCCTCCTTGTAGCCGCGCACGTGCAGGTTCCTATGATTGGTGCGGCGGTAGGTGAGACGGTGAATCAGCCACGGATAGCCGTGGTAGGCGAAGATCACCGGCTTGTCGGTGGTGAACAGGCCGTCGAACTCCCGGTCGTTAAGCCCGTGCGGATGCTCTTCGCGGGGCTGCAGCGTCATCAGGTCGACGACGTTCACCACCCGCACCTTGAGATCGGGAAGATGCGTGCGCAGCAGGTCGACCGCCGCCAGAATCTCCAGCGTCGGCACGTCGCCGGCCGCCGCCATGACCACGTCCGGCTCGCCGTCGGCGTCGCTGCTCGCCCATTCGAACAGGCCGATCCCGGCCGCGCAGTGCTTGATGGCGGCGTCCATGTCCAACCACTGCGGCTGCGCGTTCTTGCCGGCGACGATGACGTTCACCAGATGGCGTGAGCGCAGGCAGCAGTCGGCGACGCACAGCAGCGTGTTGGCGTCGGGCGGCAGGTACACGCGGATGACGCCAGCCTTCTTGTTGACCACGTGATCGATGAAACCCGGGTCCTGGTGCGAGAAGCCGTTGTGGTCCTGGCGCCAGACGTGCGAGGTCAGCAGATAGTTCAGCGAAGCGATCGGCCGCCGCCACGGAATTTCGCGGCTCACCTTGAGCCACTTGGCATGCTGGTTGAACATCGAATCGACGATGTGGATGAAGGCCTCGTAGCACGAGAACAGCCCGTGGCGGCCGGTGAGCAGATAGCCTTCGAGCCAGCCCTGGCAGGTGTGCTCGGAGAGGATTTCCATGACGCGCCCGCCGGGGGCGAGATGGTCGTCCTCCGGCAGGCGCTCGGCCACCCAGGCCCGGTCGGTGACCTCGAACAGCGCGCCCAGGCGATTGGAATTGGTCTCGTCCGGGCCGACCACGCGGAAATTGCGCGAGTCGGTGTTGAGCCGCATCACGTCGCGCAGGTACTTACCCAGGATGCGCGTCGGTTCGGCCTCGACCTGTCCCGGTTGCGCCGCGTCCACCGCGTAGTCGCGGAAATCGGGCAGCTGCAGGTCCCTGAGCAGAATCCCGCCGTTGGCGTGCGGGCTCGCGCCCATGCGCCGCGTTCCCTTGGGGGCGAGCGCCGCAATTTCGGCCCTGAGAACACCGTTGTCGTCGAACAGCTCCTCCGGTTTGTAGCTCCGCATCCACTGTTCGAGAAGCTTCAGGTGCGCGGGCTTTTCCGCCAGCTCGCCGAACGGCACCTGGTGCGAGCGCCAGCTGCCCTCGGTCTTCTGGCCGTCCACTTCCTTGGGGCCGGTCCAGCCCTTGGGGGTCTTGAGAACGATCATCGGCCAGCGCGGCCGTTCGATGACGCCGCCGGCGCGCGCCGCTTGCCGGATGGCGCGGATCTCGCCGACCACGGCATCCAGCGTCGCCGCCATCTGCTGGTGCATGGCCGTGGGCTCGTCACCCTCGACGAAGTGCGGCCGGTAGCCGTAGCCCACGAACAGGCTTTCGAGCTCGGCGCGCGGGATGCGCGCGAGCACCGTGGGGTTGGCGATCTTGTAGCCGTTGAGGTGCAGGATCGGCAGCACCGCGCCGTCGTGCGCCGGGTTGATAAACTTGTTCGAATGCCAGGCGGCGGCGAGCGGCCCGGTTTCGGCCTCGCCGTCGCCCACGACACACGCGACGATCAGCTCCGGGTTGTCGAAGGCAGCGCCGTAGGCATGCGACAGCGCGTAGCCGAGCTCGCCGCCTTCGTGAATCGAGCCCGGGGTTTCGGCGGTGACGTGGCTGCCGATGCCGCCGGGAAACGAGAACTGCCGGAACAGCCGTTTCATGCCCTCTGCATCGCGCCCGACATTCGGGTAGAACTCGCTGTAACTGCCTTCGAGCCAGGTGTTGGCGACCAGCGCCGGGCCACCGTGGCCGGGGCCGGCGACGTAGAGCACGTCGAGGCCATATTGATTGATGACGCGGTTCAGGTGCACGTAGAGGAAATTGAGCCCGGGCGTGGTGCCCCAGTGGCCGAGCAGCCTGGGCTTGACGTGCGCGAGCGAAAGTGGCTCCCTGAGCAGCGGATTGTCGAGCAGATAGATCTGCCCGACCGAGAGATAGTTCGCCGCGCGCCACCAGGCATCCATGCGCTGCAGTTCCTCGTTGGCAAGCGGACCGGTTGCGAGCCGGGATTGAATCGTGGTTTCGTTCATGAACTTTCCTTCCGAATACCGACGGCTTCGGGGGCCGCCATCACGGCCGCCTGCACCAAAATCACGGCCTCGTCCACGGGAACGACCCACACCGCGGTTGCGCTGCTGCTATGGCTGATGTGCATCTCGGCGCCGATGGCGGCGCGGTTGGCGTCCTCGTCCAGCGCGATGCCCAGCCCTTCTAGGCCATCGAGAATCCGCGCGCGCACCTCGGGCGCCTGCTCGCCCACGCCGCCGCCGAACAGGATCGCGTCGGCGCCGCCCAGCGCGGCAAGGTAGGCGCCGACATACTTGCGCGCGCGGTAGCAGTAGACCTCGACCGCCCGCCGCGCGTCCGCGTCGTCCGCATCCAGCAGCGCGCGCATATGCCCGCTCACGCCCGACAGGCCCAGCAGGCCGGACTCCTCGTTGAGCAGGCGTTCCATGCGCTCCGGCGTCAGCCCTTCGGCGCGTTGCAAAAACAGCAGCAGCCCGGGATCGACATCGCCACTGCGGGTCGCCATCACCAGCCCTTCCAGCGGCGAAAAGCCCATCGACGTATCGATGGCCTGCCCGTCGCGAACGGCGGTGATCGAGCAGCCGGCGCCGAGCTGCAGCGAGATCACGCGCCCGCCCGCGCGCAGCTCGGGCCGCAGTTCGCGCCAGCGCCGCCACATCGCCTGATGCGCGAGCCCGTGGAAACCGTAGCGGCGAATGCCGTGGCGCGCGCAGAGCGCGCGCGGCAGTGCGTAGGTCGCAGCGACCTCCGGCAGCGCAGCGTAAAACGCCGTATCGAACACCGCCACCTGCGCGGTTTCCGCCCCGAACAGCGCGCGGCAGGCGCGTATCCATTCGAGCGCGTGCGGATTGTGCAGCGGCGCGAGCGGGGCCAGCCGCTCGATCTCGGCCTCCACCGCGGCGTCGATGCGGCACGGCACCGTGAGGCGCGCGCCGCCGTGGACGACGCGGTGCGCAACGGCCGCCACCGCCTCGATGCCGTGGCCCTCGATAAAGGTGCGCAGCATGGCCGGCGGGCCGGTCCATTCGCCGGAGTAATGCGCGCTCGCCCCCCGCGCCAGCGACTCTCCATCCGGCGCAAACGCCGCGAGGCGGACGGAGGAACTTCCCGTGTTGACGGTCAGCACCACCGGCTTCATGGCTCGGCCTCCACGCGCACGATTCCGGGCTGCGCGGCGACGTAGTCGAGCGCGTAGGCGAGTTCGCCCGGCGCCTCGGCATGCACCGTGAAGAGCGGCTGGCCCGCCTCGACCTCCGTTCCAAGCGGCACGTGCAGGTCGAGCCCGGCGGCCGGTGCGCGCGGCGCACCGGCGAGCTTGGCCACGCGTGCCAGCCGGCGATTGTCGATCGCCGTCACGCGCCCGCGCCGCGCGGACGTTACCGCGCGCGTATGCGCCGCCACCGGCGGCATGCGCAGGCCGCCCTGGGCTGTGCAGACGGCCTCGAATTTAGTCCACGCGCGGCCGTCGCCCAGAATCTCTCGCGCCCGCCGCACGCCCTCGCCCGGCGCAATCCCCGGCGCGAATTCGAGCACCGCACCGGCGAGTTGCAGCGCGCGCTCGCGCAGATCGGCCGGCGCGCCGGCTTCGCGGCGCAGCACCGCGAGCACGTCGCGCGCTTCGAGCGCCGGGCCGATGCCACGGCCCACGGGCTGGGTGCCGTCTGTGACAACCGTATGCACGGTGAGGCCGATGGCGCGACCGGTTTCCATCAGGCGATGGCTCAGTGCCTGAGCCGCCTCACAGCTGCGCACCTTGGCGGTCTCGCCCACCGGGACATCGATGACGACATGGCTCGATCCGGCCGCAGCCTTTTTCGACAGCACCGAGGCGACCAGTTGGCCCTCGCTGTCGAGATCGAGTGGGCGCTCGACGCGAATCAGGATGTCGTCCGCGGGGCTCAGGCGCATCGCGCCGCCCCAGACGACGCAACCGCCTTCGCGCTCCACCACCCGGCGCATGGCCGGGACATCCAGGTCGACCTCGGTGAGCGTCTCCATCACGTCCGCGGTGCCCGCGGGCGAGGTGATGGCGCGCGACGAGGTCTTGGGCATGGTGAGGCCGAAGGCCGCGACGATCGGCACCACGATCAAGGTCGTGCGGTTGCCCGGCAGACCACCAACGCAGTGCTTGTCCACCACCGGCGCGTGCCTCCAGGCAAGGTGCTCGCCGGCGTCGATCATGGCGCGTGTGAGCGCGACCGTTTCGTCGAGATCCAGCCGGTTGCCGGCGCAGGCGGCGATGAAGGCCGAGAGGTGAATGTCCGCATAGCGTCCCGCGGCAATGTCGCGCACGATCGCCCGCATGTCGGCGTCGCCGAGCCGCTCGCCGTACACCTTGGCGCGCACCCGGCCCAGTGACTCCAGCACCGGCGGGTGCGACAGCGCCACCGCATCGCCCGCGCGCGCACCGAGGCGCCGCCACGCCGCCTCCGAGAGGCCCGCCTCGTCTAACGCCAGCAGATCGCCGGTGACGACATTCAGCGTGGCGACGATGGCATGGCCGTTGTGCGCGACCTGCACGCGCGACTGCGCCTCGAAGCCCTCGGCACGGCACACGTGACAGTCGCTGCGCATATAGATCACGGGTTCCTGGTAGGTGTCGATGCCCAGGCGCTTGAGGCGCAGCGCGTGGGACAACCCCCGATACGCGTCAGGGATCATAAGCACCACATCGCTTGCGTCATGGGTCATCGACGCGCCTACTTCCCGTAATACCGGTTGAGATACTCGACAATCGCCGGCACATCCTCTTTCGGGACGGGCGCGCCCATCGCGTTTACCATTTTGCTCAGGGTGGCCTCCCACCCCTTTTTGTCCAGAAACGGTGAATTCGTCTGGATGTAGTCGAGGCTGTGACAGGTCGCGCAGTTGGATTCGACAAGCGCTTTGCCCGCGCCGTCCTTCAAACGAATCTGGCCTTCGTCGGCCGCGGCCGCCGTCACCGGCAGCAGCACAAGCAATAACAAGCGTTTCATGGTCGTCTCCTTCTCATCCGACCTGGATGGTCACCTTCTGGATCAGGTTGTGGTGATAGCCCGCGGGGTTGAGGATCAGCTCGGCGGTCTGGGTCTGGCCGATGCGGTTGGACGCCCTGGCCATCACCGTCAGCTTGCCGCGCCGCGCCGGCTTGAAGCGATACGACCATGGACGCCACGCGAAACGGCCGAGGTCCTGGCCCAGGGCGGCCGGCCGCCAGGACTGGCCTTCGTCGACGGAAACCTCCACCGTGCGGATGCCGTAGCCGCCGTCCCAGGCCACGCCTTTCACGTCAACCGGCTGGCCGGGGCGGAAGCGCTGGCCTTCCTCGATATTGGTGATGAGCGAGTTGACCACCATGTCGGTGATCGGCGTGTTGACCGCCGTTTCCTGCGTGATGAAGCGGTCCACGTTGGGAAACTTGCCGAGCGGGATGCGGTAGGCGGGCTTCATCCAGAAGCCCTCGAACGGTTTGGCGACCACATCGATGCTCACGAGATTCTTGACCCAATAAGTCCCGACCCAGCCGGGCACCACCAGCCGCGCCGGAAAGCCGTTCCAGTGCGGCAGCGGCGCGCCGTTCATCTCGAAGGCGATCAGCGTGTTCTCGTCGAGCGCCTTCCACATCGGCAGGCTTTTCACAAAATCCGGCGTCTTGTACGCGGCGATGCCGGAATCCGCGCCGTCGAACACCACCTCCACCGCCTCCTTCCTGACGCCGGCCTTGTCGAGCACGTCGCGCAGGCGCACCCCGACCCAGCGCGCATTGCCCATGGCGCCGTTGCCCCACTGCACGCCGGGAACATGGGGCTGGAACAGCCCGCGCCGGTTGCCGGCGCACATGCACAGCGCCGGCAGCTCCACCCGCTCGAAGCTTCGCCTGAGATCGTCCAGGCTCAGTTCCATCGGCGTCTGCAGTGCCTCGCCGCCGATCCTGAGCTTCCACGTCGCCGCCGCGACTTCGGGAATGTTCATGACGTGGTAGCGCACGAAGAAAACGTCGTTGGGCGTATACAGCGCATTGAAGTAGGCCACCGGCGTTTCGTAATTGGGCGCGCGGAACGTGCGCTTGATGAGCGGTTTCTTTCCCGGCAGCGCGTCCAGCAGCGAGGATTCCAGCGTCCCGGACGGCAGCTCCGCCGGGCCCATCGACAGCGGCGCGGCCAGGGCCATGCGCGGCAACGCCAGCCCGGCGCCGCCGAGAACCAGACCGCCGGAAACGCCTTTCAGGAAATTTCTTCGATTCATGATGGATACCTCCAGTCGAAAACATCGAAAAAATGAAGCGCACTACTACGGTTCGGTCAGCCTTTGGTACCTCAATCCTGGACGCTTGGCCTTGGAAAGAACGCCGGCACGCGCGCCGCGTAGCTCGCATACGTCTCGCCGAACTCGGCCGCCACCTCGCGCTCCTCGTGCCGCGCCAGGCGCACGTACATGAATACCAGCACCGGGAACATGGCGAGCGTCAGGATCGTTGGCCACTGCACCAGGAAGCCCAGCATGATGAGCACGAACCCCGCGTACTGCGGATGGCGGATATGGGCATAGGGCCCGGCCACCGCCAGGGTATGGCTCGCTTGTGCCGCATACAGCACCTTCCAGGCCGAGGCCAGCAGCCAGAAACCGCCGCCGATGAAGACATAGCTCAGCAAGTGGAACGGGCCGAAGTGCGGGTTGGTGCGCCAGCCGAACATGACTTCCAGCAGATGGCCGGCATCGTGCGACATGAAGTCCACGCCCGGATAGCGGCTCTGCAACCAGCCGGAGAGCAAATAAATCGTCAGCGGAAAACCGTACATCTCGGTGAACAGCGCGACAATGAACGCCGAGAACGCGCCGAACGAGCGCCAGTCGCGCTTCGTTTTCGGCTTGGTGAAGCTGAACGCGAACATGATGAATACTGCGGAGTTGATCAGTACCAGAAGCCATAAGCCATAGGCAGGCGCAGTGTCATTCATGTCTTGCCTCCTTTGCTGCCATGGGGGTGCTGGTATTCGCCGTTGCCACCATGACCGCGATGCATGAAGGAACGCAGAAACGGACCGGCAAGCAACGGCAGGAAGGGCAGCGTGCCGAACAGGTGGGCGCGATGCTTGGTCAGCAGAAAAAATACCGTGATGGCGAAAAAACCCAACACGGCCAGGTTTATCTGGATAGTTCCCACATGCTGATGCGGAACGGAATAAAGGCGTTTCATGGCGTCACTTTCGCGCGCAGAGATCAATCGCGCCCATGCTGGTAATCGAATTGCGCTTCGATCACGTCCGCCACACCGGGCAATTTGATCAGCACACGGATGCGGTAAGGATTACTGGTGACCGGCATGTTGAAGTAATTGCCATAGCTGACCGTACCCGCAATCAGCATGGGTTCAAGTTCTTTCCGGGTCCCGGCCAGATTGATTTCATGCACTTGCGCGCTCACTTTCGCATCGCTGATGCGCTTACCCGTGGCGTTGTCGAACAGCGCCACGACGACATGTTGCTGATGTTTCCCGGGCGGCACGCCGCCGTGCATTTCCGTTTCAGTGTGCGCTTTGGGGTGCCCGAGGATCATCTCGGCCGGAATCACGCCAAGATAGATGGCTACGCCGTTCACCACTTTGTACGTGGAGGCATCGGCTGCGAACGTGGCGGTTAGGAACAAGGCCATGATGCCGGCCAGGACTGCCCGCAAAAAAGTCTTGAAATGAGGGCGCATGATGTTTCCTCCTAAGGTTTGATGGCGCTCCAGAACGCCAGGATTCCAGCCCGCCGGCCCTTGCCTTGCACAGGATCGAAACCCGCTTCCCGGAAATAGTCCGGGAGTGTTCCGTGGAAGTTCTCCGCGGTCGTGGGCATGAACAGGAACGGCCAGGCAACTAGCCACCACAAGGGATTCTCGGGACGGTAGAAATCCACCACGACGAGGTGGCCGCCCGGCTTGAGCACGCGATACACCTCGCGCAAGCCCTTTCGCTTCAAATCGGGCGGCAGGTGATGCAGCATGAGGCTGGACAGGACGACGTCGAAGCGTGCGCTTTCGAACGACAAGTTTTCGATTGTGGCGACCTTGAATGCGGCGCGGCTGCCGAATCGTTGCGCGTTTTCTTTGGCGATGCGAATCATGTCCTGCCCTGGGTCGATGCCGACGGCCAGGCCCGCCGGCCCTGCGGCCTCACCCGCGCGCCGCGTGAGCACCCCGGTGCCGCAGCCCACATCGAGGATGGCGTCTCCCGCGCGAATCGCCGCCACCTGCAGCGTTTGGTCACGGAAGCCTTGGCCCAGGCCGACTGCACGGCAATACATATCGTAGAACGGCGCGGCCCAATCCATGACCATGCCACGGGTATGAACCGTCGTCGGTTCGTCCGGTTTCGGGCGGATGACGAACAAGCCCCACAGCAATAGCGCCGGGCACACCAGCAGGAATGCGGCAAGCAGGGCGCTCCACCAAGTGAGGCCAAACAGCATGAACACCGCTGCCGCGAGGGCTATCGCGAGCCAGGGGCAGAGCCAGGACCATCGATACATCATGCCGGCTCCTCCTTCAGCTTCGCGCGCTTCAGCAACGCCGAGTTCACAATCACCGAGAGCGAGCTCATGGCCATCGCCGCTGCCGCGATGATGGGGTTCAAGAAGCCCAGGGCCGCCACCGGGATGCCGATGGAGTTGTAGATAAAGGCCCAGAACAGGTTCTGCTTGATCTTGCGCATGGTGGCGCGCGACAGGCGGATCGACGCAACCACGTCGCGCACGTCGTCCTTGATCAGGACGATGCCGCCGGTCTCCTTCGCCACGTCGGAGCCCGAGCCGATGGCGATGCCGATGTCGGCCACCGCTAGCGCCGGCGCGTCGTTGACACCATCGCCCACCATGGCGACCGCCTTACCTTGTCGCTGCAGGTCCTGAATGATGCGCGCCTTGTCGCCCGGCAGCACCTCGGCGATGATGGTCTCGATACCGAGCTCTTTGGCGATGGCATTCGCAGTGCGCTGGTTATCGCCGGTCAGCAGAATCACCTCGATGTCGGCCTGCTTCAGTGCGGACACCGCCTCCTGCGCCTCCGGCTTCAAGGTGTCGGCGACGGCGATGATGCCGGACAGCGCACCATCCCGGCCCACCAGCATGGCGGTCTTGCCCTCCGCCTCCAGCCGGGTCATGTCGGCTTCGGCCGTTGACACCTCAATGTTCTCGCGCGTGAACAGGCGGCGGTTGCCCATCAGCACCTGCCGGCCGTCGACCCGGCCGCGAATGCCATGGCCGGGAACGGCCTCGAAGCCCTCCACCTGGGGCAGCACGAGTTCGCGGTGCTGCGCGGCGCGTATGATCGCTTCGCCGAGGGGATGCTCGGAACCGGCCTCGACCGCGGCGGCGAGCCGCAGGATTTCTTCCTCGGTCGCGGCGCCGAGCACAACGATATCGGTGACCTTGGGCTCGCCCCGGGTCAGCGTGCCGGTCTTGTCGAATACCACGGCGCTCAGCTTTTCCGCGCGTTCCAGAACGTCGGCGCCACGGATCAGAATGCCGGCTTCGGCCCCCTTGCCCACGCCCACCATGAGCGCCGCCGGGGTGGCGACGCCCAGCGCGCACGGGCAGGAAATGATCAGCACGGCGATGAAGGCGAGCAGGCCCTGCGGAAAATTGCCGGCCGCCCACCAGCCGAAAAAAGCGAGGAAAGCGACCGCCACCACCGCCGGGACGAAATACGCGGTCACCTTGTCGGCGAGGCGCTGCACGGCGGCGGTGCTGGCCTGGGCGTCCTCCACCATCCTGATGATCTGGGCCAGCGCGGTCTCGGCGCCGACCCGCGTCGCCTTGCAGTGCAGCAGGCCGGCGCGGTTGAGGGTGCCGCCGATAACCGGTTCACCGGGGTTTTTTTCAACTGGCATGGACTCGCCGGTGAGCATCGACTCGTCCACCGCCGACGTGCCCTCCAGCACGACTCCGTCGGTCGGGATCTTCTGGCCCGGCCGTACCACCACGGTCTCGTCCACCATTACCGACTCGGCGGGCACTTCCATTTCCGCGCCGCCGCGGATCACGCAGGCAGCCGCCGGCTTCAGATTGAGGAGCTTGCGCACTGCCGCCGAGGAGCGCTTCTTGATGATCTCCTCCATGTACTTGCCCAGCAGCACGAAGGCGATGATGACGGCGGATACCTCGAAATAGACGGCGCGCTCTTCCACTTTCACCGGCAGCACCTCGGGAAAGAACAGCACCGCCACGCTGTAGAAATAGGCGACCGAGGTGCCGAGCGCGATCAAGAAATCCATGTTGATGCGGCGCGTGAGAATAGCCTGCCACGCGCCCTTGTAGAAGCTCCAGCCGCCGATGAATTGCACTGGCGTGACCAGCAGGAACAGCCACATCCCCCAGGTGAACCACGGCAGTTGCGGAATCGGCGCCCAGGTGACGATGGTGGCGCCGGTCGCCAGCCCCAGAAACGCGCCGGCGCGCAGGATGGCCAGGAACAGCACCCCGGTGAGCGCAATCGTGACACGGTTGCGCATCGACTTGAGTTCCTGCTCGGGCGATTCGAAGGTGCGCTGGCAGCCGACGCTGCAGAAATAATAGGCGCGGCGGCCGCGCTCCGATTTCAGGGCGGTGGCCTTGTCCACCAGCATGCCGCAGATCGGGTCCTTGGCTTTTCCCCCGGCAGATGTTGCTGCGGCGGCCATGCCGTGGCCGTGAGACGCCGCGGTTGCGGCTTTGCCGCTAGCGGCGTATTGAGTCGGATGGGCTTCGAATTCATGCTGGCAGCGGGGCGAGCAGAAATAGTAGATTTTGCCCGCATGCGTGACGCTGCCCGCTGCCGCGTGCTCGTCCACCGTCATTCCGCATACCGGATCAGTTGCCATGGCTTTTCCTTTCGCCTTTACATCCTGAAAAAAACCTTTCCACCGCTAGCAGTTACATTAAATTGTTAATTTTCGCCCTCGGGCGACCCTAGATTGCGTTCCTTATCTGTGATGGGGAGCGCATTTTGTCCAAAAAAAGCGGGACCGATCTTCCTCCCGTTCGAATGGCGCGAACACAGATATGACAGGTCAGCGCGCATTCCGCCCCTGCATGGCACTGCGCATGTTGGGATGGGTTATCGTCATCACGCTCGGCCTTTTATCCTGCATTAAGAAACCCGGCGAAAACTTCTCTGCCGGGCCCTGCCCAAGATCACTTCTTCCTGGGTGCGTCGCCGTGCATCATCTCGTCCATCTGCTTGCGCATCTGGTCCATGCGCTTCTGGGTGTCGGCGTCCATCATCATGCCCTTGCCCATCATCCCTGACATGTCGTTCATCATGGTCGCCATCTTGCGCATGCGTTCGCTCATCTGCTTTTGCTGCGCTCCACTCATAGTGCCTTTGGACATCTCCCCGGACATACCCATCATCTGATCGGCCATGTCACGCTCCGTGGTTGACATTTGCTGCGCCCCGGGGCACTGCCCGTCTTTTTTAGCATCCATCATGCCCGACCCCATTTGGGCATTGGCCGGAAGTGCCAGCGCGAAAACACCGGCCGCGGCCAGGGAAGACAACAACGTGGATAAAGTGACGTGCTGTTTCATGATTCTTCCTTTCGGTTTTAGAAAATGACCCACCATACGCTCCCAGCGGGAGACACCTTAATGGAGCCCAGAAAGTCCAATCATCGAACTTTTAGAGTCTCCACCAACCCTTCGCCAGCGTCTTGTCAGATGTGCTCAGTTGGTCAGGGCGGCAATGTCGAATGGCCCCGATCGATCCAGGAACAGGCAGCCCCATCCAGCCGAACACGAACACTGCGAGCGCCACGCGCCCTTAGCTACTCGTGAAGAGCGCTCGCAACTCACCTTCGGTTGGCTGGCGGCGGAACACCACTTCGTCATCGACAACCAGGTTGGGTGAGTGCCGGATGCTATATCGCTGCACCATTTCCGGATGGTCCTCTACGAACAGCACTTCGTAGGCGACAGCCAAATCTTTGAGCTCGCGTTCAAGGTTGTGGCAGTGGCTGCAACTGCGTGTAGCAATGATCCTGACGTTCATAACTTGATCTCCTATATGGGTAAAAACTTCACTTATCCGACTGCCCGTTATCGTTGCGCGTCACGAAAAGCGCGACGACCCAGAGTGGTGACCAGCCGACCTTTTCCCAGGATATCCCTATCCACGACGCTTCTCACCGCAGTTTTTTGCTCCAGAACCCCCACGCGATTCCATAGAGCGTGCCAAGCACAAAACCTGTGGCGGTGAACAGCGCGAACCCCGCCAGGAAAGCGATGGGACTGCCGGAAATCGGCCACGGGCTGGCCGGTGCAAGCGCGGCCAGCAGTCCAAAGGGCGGGAATAGTACGTCGAAAATGGCGCAGAGGATGTAAGCCATACCCAGAGTGGTCGCCAGCGAAAACGCATGCACTTTCCAGAAGCCGGCCATGACGCACCTCCTTAAATATTATTGGTTTCATAAATTGTTCAGCCCCTATCATCTGCCTATGCATCATGGCCTTTGTCATTTCACGCCGTCGCCTTCGTCTTTGCGAGTTCCCTCGCCGCGAAGTTTGCGCTGCACCTGCAGGGCAGTGAGGCCGTCGTGTCGCCCTTGCTCGTTGTAAAGCACGTCGATGACCACACCCTTGTTGTCGAACACCAGGGTATAGGTGCGCACACCGTTCCCCGGCTCGGTTTCATAGACAGTGTGCTTTTGCTTTTCCTTTGTGGGATGCTGGTAGGTTTTGGCTTGCTTGCCACCCACCTCGTATACCCAACCTTCCTTGCCGTTGGGCAGGATCAAGGTACGGACGGCTTTGCCATGGTGGATGAAAGCGGCTTGTTTGGTGATGACACCGAGGGGATAGGCGCGCAACACGGTTTCCGGGCCCGCCTGCTCGCTGAAGTTCGGGGGCATGGATAACTTCCCTGCCAGGGTAGCGGTTGCCACGACCGTGGTCAGTGCCAGCAGTACATTTAGAATAGATTTCATTGTCATCCTCCTTCGGTTGCTTGAGATGCAATTGCGACTATTCAATGTGCACCGTAACGCTTTGCCCGACCCCGATCGGCCAGTGTCCTGGATCGCCGGGCGCACAGAGAAGGTGTGGCTTGCATACCAAGCCGCCAACGGCTGCCGACGCCGAATTTGGCCTCCAGGTTCATTCGTTGGCCAAATGGTCACAACATCACCCTGCTAGATCGGCGCGCCGTTTCAGAAACTCTTCCCGGTCGATTTCGCCACGTGCATAACGTGCTTCCAGGATGTCCAGGGCTGTGCGCTCAGGTTTCCCATTCCGGCCGCGGATACCGTAGAGCATGACAAGTGCGACCAGCAGAATCGGGATAAGCCAGACCAGGATCATTTCCCATCCCATACCATAGTGTTCAAAGCCCCACATTTCCGACCCTTATTCTGATTGGCACATGGCAACGCGATACACCCTCAGACCCCAGCGGCTTGCACCGCTGGGTGCTTTCTATTGGCTGTTTTATAAATCAGTTGTCGAGATAAGTATCGCCGCTACCTTTCCCGGGGGCATGGCTATCGCCAGGCTTGTGCGGCACATGTCGCTCACCCGCCTGAACATCGAGCAGGATCGAACCATACGTATCGCCGCTCCCCCTTTCCGGATCATGGCTGTCCCCGTCAACGTGGGGGAAATGACTGTCATGCACATTGGTAATGCTCTGTTTCATGTCGGGGTCGCTGTCTTGGTGATAAGCCCATGCCGGGGTGGCCAGCAAGGCCAGGGTAGCGAATGCAATAGCAGCTTTCATGACTTGCTCCTTCACTTTAGCTAACTAAACACGACGGCAATTTCCGTCGCGAACGGCCATCATTTGGCCGGTTCCTCAGGGCTGCCCTGAGGCTTGCCCCTATTCGATTGGATCATCATCTGCATCATGTCCATGCGCTTCTCCATCATGTCCATGCGCTTGGCCATCATGTCGTCCTGCCCAGCCATGCCACCCGGCATGCCCTGGCCCATCATCCCGCCACCCCCCATCATGCCCATGCCGCCGCCCATCATCCCGCCTTTCATCATCGGACAGTCCATCATGCCGCCCATCATGCTTTTCGCCGCCATCATGTTTTCCTGCATGGTCTGCATGTGCTCCTGCAGCAATTTCTGGCGCTGACTCGGGTCTTTGGACTTGGCCATCTGCTCCAACTGACGCTGCATTCGTTTGGTATTGGCCTCCATCTTCTGGATCGTCTGATCGGCAGTGGGTGCTGCCGCACCGGCTTTTTGATCGGGATGGTGCGCGTCGTCCGCAAAAACAGGCTGCATGGCCAAGGTGGAAAGCATCAGGGTGGCAAACAGTGCGTGGCATTTCATGGTGACTCCTTTGCGTGGGTAAAGAGAGAATTACGGTTTGTTTTTTCTTTCAGTATTGGGCGTAGGTCTGGACGGACCCATCCCGCTCCACGAGAAAAACCTTATAGGGATCCTTGCGGCCATCCGCTTCCATGCCGGGCGAGCCGATCGGCATGGCCGGCACGGTGAGGCCGCGGGCCTGCGGGCTTTCCTTGAGCAGGCGCCTGATTTCCCTGGCCGGGACGTGACCTTCGACCAGATAACCACCAATCTCAGCGGTATGGCAGGAACCGTAGCCAGACGGTACGCCGAACCGAACCTTGTGCTGAACGACGTTGTCCGTGTCGTGGCTTCTGACGGAGAATCCATTTTCCCTGAGATAATCGATCCACCCCTTGCAGCACCCGCAAGTCGGGCTCTTGTAGACATCAATCACCGGAACTGCCGGGGCAGCCCAGGACATCTGGGCAATGGCAAGAAAACTGGCAACGATACTTTTCATACGAGGCATTCTTGGGAAAACGAAATTCAGTATGGAACAAGATTTCGCATATCAACCTGACAAATGAATTACATTTGCGTCATCTTTGCTGGCCCTGATTTTCCATCCTCGAAAATACGCCCGGTCCGAAGAGCCTTGCTTCATCTGCGAGTACTACCCGAGCTAAACTGCCGCCCGATGCCTGTCCCCCACCGGACTGGGAGATGCGCCGGGCGCAGCAGGGCTCGACTTACTTGGCTGCCTTCTCGATGCGCGTGATCACCATCCCGGTCGGCCCCTTCTCCAACTCGAAGCGCACCGCATCGCCCTGGGCCACGCCTTCCAGCACCGCGGCGTCCTTCACGCGGAAAAACATCATCATCTTGGGCCAACCCAATGCCTGGATGGGATCGTGTGCGATTTTGACCTTGCCATTGGCGGTATTCACCTGTTGGACGACACCGGTCGCCGAGACGGTCTGCGCCTGCGTCTGCGCGGCCTCACCGGCGAGAGCAACCGAACCTCCGCCCGTGCCCATGCCAAGGGCGGCCGCGATAACTATTGACCACATCGTGCTTTTCATGCTCATACTCCTTTCGTCGTTTTCCTATCGACTCACCTGGATGCTGCCCTTCATGCCGGCCTCGTAATGACCGGGCACCAGGCAGGCGAACTGCACTTTTCCGCCTTGAGTGAATTTCCAGACCAGGGTTCCGGTCTCGCCCGGTGCCACCTTCGTCATGTTGGGATCGGCGTGCTCCATATCCGGGTATTTGCGCATCGTCTCGGCATGCTCCTTGAGCGATTCCGCATCGCCCAGCACGAACTCGTGCGACAGCTTCCCGGTGTTCTTCACGACAAACCTGACCGTCTCGCCACGCTTCACCGTAATCGCATCCGGCTGGTAGCGCATGCTGTCCGTAGCCGCCACCACCACGGTACGGGTGACGCGCCCGGCGTCGCCCGGTTCGCCGTAGGCCAGGGTTTCCTCGTGTCCGTGCCCGCCTTCGTGCATGCCGCCGGCCAGGGCGAACACAGGCAACATACCCAGACCAAGAACCCACATCGTCTTCTTCATACTCGTTTCTCCATAAAATCACACCGTCCGAAAAATTGCTCAGAACCAGAAGCGCAAGCCCGCAACCCAGCGCGTCTCCTGGGTGTCCGCGCCGGCGGCGCGCGCGAAATCCGCTGTTTCGCCAGACAAGGCGACGCGTTCGATGCCGATGTAGGGGGCGAACTCGCGCCGGATTTCGTAGCGCAGCCGCAGCCCCAGGGCCAGGTCTGACAGGCCGGAACCGATCTCGCGCCCGGCGTCACGCTTGCCGTAGGCATTCGCCTCGAAGCGCGGTTGCAGGATCAGCTTCTGGGTCAGCAGCAGTTCGTATTCAGCGGAGAACCGCAACGCCGTGCGCCCCTGCTCGCCGACATACGCGGCGGCATCCACCTCGAACCAGTAGGGCGCCAGGCCCTGGACGCCGAAGGCGAGCCAGCCCCGATCAGGCCCGGTTCCGCTGTCGTAGCGCACCCCGAGCTGCGTGTCCCAGTAGGTGGCGACCGCGTGCCCCCACAGCAGTTCGGTGCGGGCATCCTGAAGTTTTCCGGAATCGATGCCGCCTTCGGCCTTGAGCACGGCGCGATCGTAGTTGGTGCCATACCGGGCCAGCAGGTCGTATTCCGTCGAGGTGTTGTCGCCCCCGCCTATGCCTTCGAGCCGGTCGACCAGCAACGAGCCGTAGCGGTGTTCGTCGGCGAGTCGTAGCGGCCCCCGCGTGTAGCCACCGGAATAGGCATGCGGATCGCGGGCGTCGGGCGGAGGCGAGCCGCCCTGCATGGACATGGAACCCATGTCCATGCTATCGCCCTGTTTCATGTCGGCCATGTCAGGCATGTCTTTTCCGGCACCCTGCGCCCATGCCTGGCTAAACACGAGCGCCAGCGCCACGGCGGCAAGGAGGGAAACGGGTTGCTTCATCATGGTTCGGTTCTCCGTCGCACGTTCGGGCCGCATCATGCCACCACCACTTCGCGGAACATGCCCATGTCCATGTGGATGAGCAGATGGCAGTGCCACGCCCAGCGGCCCAGCGCGTCGGCGGTGACGAGAAAGCTCACGCGCTGCGCCGGCTGCACGGCTATGGTGTGCTTGCGTACCTGGAAGCGCCCCTCGGGGCTTTCCAGTTCGCTCCACATGCCGTGCAGGTGCATGGGATGGGTCATCATGGTGTCGTTGACGAACACCACGCGCAGGCGCTCGTTGTGACGGAAATGCACGGGCGTGGACCTGCCGAATTCGACTCCGTCGATTGACCAGGTATAGCGTTCCATGTTGCCGGTGAGATGCAGTTCGATTTCCCGCCCAGGCCCCCGGCTGTCAAGCGGACCGCCGATCGTGTGCAGGTCGGCATAGGTCAGGACGCGCCGCCCGTTGTCACGCAGGCCGACGCCCGGGTCGTCGAGGTCGGTGCGGGGCGTGTCCACGCGCATATCCACGCTCGGGCCGTATTCGGTCCTGGCATGGTGCGCGCGTGCCGTCCCGGTCATGTCGCCCATCATGTCCTCCATCTCGAGCGGTTGCGGTTTGTCCAGCGCGGGCACCGCCGCCGCCATGCCGACGCGCGGCGCCAGCGTGCCGCGCGCGTAGCCGGTGCGATCCATTGATTGGGCGAAGATCGTGTAGGCCTCGTCCTTCGGCGTGACGATCACGTCGTAGGTCTCGGCCACGCCGATGCGGATCTCGTCCACCGTGACCGGATCGACGTCCTGGCCGTCGGCCTGGACCACGGTCATCTTGAGCCCCGGGATGCGGACGTCGAAGAAGGTCATCGCACCGCTGTTGATGAAGCGCAGCCTCACCTTTTCGCCCGGACGGAACAGCCCGGTCCAGTTGCCGGCAGGTGCGGTGCCGTTCATGAGGTAGGTGTAGGTGTAGCCGGACACGTCGGCCAGGTCCGTTGGGCTCATTCGCATCTCGTTCCACATCTTGCGCTTGTCAAGCGCGGCGCCGAGGCCTTCGTTCGCCACGTCGCGGAAAAAGTCGACCGCCGTGGGCTGGTTGAAGTTGTAGTAGTCGCCCTGCATCTTGAGCTTGGCGAGCACCCGCATCGGGTCCTCGTCGGTCCAGTCGGACAGCTGCACCACGTAGTCGCGCTCGTCACGCGGTTCGTCGTCAGCCGGGTCGATGATGATCGCGCCATACATGCCGGTCTGTTCCTGCATGCCGGAGTGCGAGTGGTACCAGTAGGTCCCGGTCTGCCGCACCTTGAAGCGGTAGGTGAAGGTCTCCCCCGGCGGGATGCCCTTGAAGCTGATGCCCGGCACGCCGTCCATGCCGAAGGGCAGGAGGATGCCGTGCCAGTGGATCGAGGTATCTTCGGCCAGCCGGTTGTGGACACGGATGGTCACGGTATCCCCTTCGCGCAGCCGCAGCGTGGGGCCGGGGATCAAGCCGTTGATGGTGGTGGCCATGCGCGGCGCACCGGTGAAGTTGACCGGCGTTTCCGCGATCACCAGGTCGAATTCCGTACCCCGGAGGACCGGGGCGCTACCCGTCTGGGTCGCGGGTGCATCCGCCCAAGCCCGTGGAGAAAGCGACGGCAAGCCGAGCAGCAGGCCACCCGCGGCAAGCCCCTGAACGAATCGGCGGCGCGGCAAATTCGGCATAGCCAAAGGAAATGAAGAATTGGACATCGAATAATGCTTCATGCGGGAACCACCCTCTGATTTAGTGTTGCCAGCATTCTGCCGGGGCATACCCAACACGAGTCTTACGGATGAATTACAAATATGTAATGCGTCCCCGGCACGGGCTGTGCCGGGGACGCGCCCCTCAAGGCATTTCACCGGCGGAGGCGAGTTTTACGGTGGTCTTGTTTTTCCCGGAAAGTACAGTGCATGGACTACCCTCCTCCAATACTATTTACCGGCGGCTTTTGGATAATCCGCACGGATCACACCCAGTATCCCCTGCAATTTTTTGAAATTCGATTCCGTTCCAGCCTTGTCCTTGGCATCGCCAGTGGCATCCAGCCGCTGTGCCAGGGTAGCGACAAACTGTACGTTTGTTTTGATCTGTGCGAGTTTTTCGGGAGGCAGCGAGCCGGAACGCGCCGGCAGGGCCGCCACCAGGTCGCGGATGGCAAAAGCGCGATGGTGCACCTCGTCGAATCCCCCCGTTTGGATGGCTTTGCGTAACGCTGCAACCTGTTGGTCTATTGCTTGCCAGATGGCGGCACTCGTCGCCGGTATCTGCACGGGCGCCTCTTCGCTGGCCTGGGCTGGCGAGATGACGGCTGTGCCGGTGAGCAGGAGGGCGGTAAATACTGCGGTACGGGTTTTCTTGAGGTTCATGGCACTTTCTCCATTGGTAGATAAATCAGGGAAGTTCTGGATTGCCAGTAAGAACTGCGCTCCTACATAAGCACCCGCTCAGGTCAACGGCTCTTCCTGCATAGATGACAACGATGCATGGCGGTGTTGGCGCTGTTCACGCCAGTGTTCGATGCGGTTGTAAACCGTGGGCACGACGATCATGTTCAGAAAAGTAGATGTCACCAGACCGCCCAGTACCACCTGCGCCAGGGGTTGTTCCAGTTCCTTGCCGACCGGCGAGCCCAACAATAGCGGGATCAGCCCCAATGCCGCGGTGGCCGCCGTCATCAAGACGGGCACCAGGCGGTCGAGGGTGCCTTGCACCACGACTTCCTGTAAAGGTTTCCCCTCCTTGCGCAGTTGGTTGTAATGGGTGACCAGGATGATCCCGTTGCGGGTAGCGATACCAAATAGCGTGATGAAGCCGATCACTGCGGCCACACTCATGTTCGCACCGGCGAGATAGAGCGAGACGATGCCGCCGATCATGGCCAGCGGCAGGTTGAACAGTACCAGCAGCGCCTCGCGGAATGTTCCGAATACCTTGTACAGCAGGATGACGGCACCAAGCAGAGCCAGTGCGCCGAAGCTTAATAGCGTTTGGTTGGCCTGGCGCTGGCTTTCAAACTGGCCGCCATACTCGATGTAGTACCCTGCCGGCAGTTTTACCCGGGTGTCGATTTTCGACTGCGTGTCCCGGATAACGCTTGCCAAATCCCGTCCCTGCACGTTGAAGCCGACGACAATCAGACGCTGTACGCTTTCGCGGTTGATGGAATAGGGTTCGTCCTGTACCGCCACATCAGCCACTTCCCGTAGCGGTATCTTGGCTTTTCCATCGGGGTTGAGGCCGGGTGCATCCACCAGGATGTCACGGATTGCATCCACGCTATTACGTGCCTTATGCTCCAAACGCACGTACAGATCGAAAGTCCGGCTTCCTTCCTGCACACTGGACAAGGTTTCCCCGTTCAATGACATCTGGATGTCCTGCGCAATGTCTCCGACCGTCATGCCATAACGGGCGGCTTTCGCGCGGTCAATCCTGATGGTCACTTGCGGCACACTGATCTGCTGTTCCAGATTGATATCCACCGCACCGGGTACGCCATGCAATACCTGCTGGACATCCTGTCCCAGCTGATACAGCGTGGACAGGTTGCTCCCGAAAATCTTGATGGCAACCTGGGCGCGCACTCCCGATTGCACCTCATCCATCCGATGCGCGATGAACTGCCCAACGTTGAATACGACACCCGGTATGTCGGCCAGATCCCGGCGAATTTTCTCAAGCAGGACTTCTGCTGGCATATCCGGATTTTTGGAATAATCAAGCCGAACATCGAACTCGCTGAAATTGGGAGGCTGTGCATCGTCGTCCAGATCGCTGCGGCCTGCGCGCTGATCAATCGAGACCACTTGTGGATATTTGAGCAGATCCTGACGCACCAGGGCGCCCAGACGCATCGATTCTTCCAGCGAGGTGCCGGGCAATGTAGTCATGGCAATGATGTAGTTGCCTTCGCGGAACTCGGGCAGGAAAGACAGGCCGAAATACGGCAGCAAGGCCAGCGACGACACCAGCGCTGCCAGCGACAGCCCGACCACCCACCAGAACTTGCGCAATGCCAGGTTCAGGAGGCGCAGAAAATGACGTTTCAGCCAGAGGACAAAGCGGGTCTCCTGTTCCCCGGCTTCATTCACCGGCGTGGTATCGGCAAGCAATTCGCGGCTGCTCGTGGCATGCAGCACCACGCCTTCATCCTGTGCTTTTTCCTGGTTTCGCACCAGCAGCAGATAACACAGGGCCGGGATCATGGTCACCGCCACCACCAGAGAGGCCGTCACCGAAGCGATATAGGCCACACCAAGGGGACTGAAGATGCGCCCAGCCAGTTCTTGAAGGAAGAAGATCGGCAGAAAGATCATGATCACGATCAGCGTCGCGTACACCACCGAGTTGAGGATTTCCTGCACGGCATCGAACACCACCTCGATCGGCGGCAACGGACGCACCGCATTGCGGTTCAGCCGCAATCGCCGCACCACGTTCTCCACCGTGATAATGCCGTTATCCACCACTTCGCCGATGGCGATCGCCAGGCCGCCCAGGGTCATGGAGTTGATGCCGATGCCGAAGGCATGCATCACCAGGATGCCGCCGACGAAGGAGGCCGGCATGGACAAAAAAGTAATGAACGAGGCGCGCCAGTTCATCAGGAACAGGAACAGCACCCCGATCACGACCAGCGCGCCCTCCAGCAGGGATACGTTCAGATTGTGAATCGCCGTCTCGATGAAATTCGCCTGCCGGAATACCTGCGCATCCATCCGGACGCCCGCCGGTAATTGTTTTTTTATTTCGGCCAGCGCTTTTTCCACCTTATACGTCGTGGTCAGGGTATCTGCGCCGTAGGCCTTGGAGATGGTTCCGATCACCGCATTCTTCCTGGCGAATGCGCCATCGCCGCGTTTGATCTCGCCGCCGAAGGCGACTTCCGCCACGTTGGCGATCGTGATCGGGGCGCCATTACGAATGGTAACAATGGTATTTTTCAGGTCGTCCAGTGAGGTAATGCGCCCGACGCCGCCGACAATCAATTCCTGTCCGGGCTGCTGCAGAAAGGCGCCCGGTACGTTGGTGTTGGATCTTTCCAAAGCCTTGCGTATTTCTTCGGCGCTGATCTGATAGGCCAGCATCCGGGTTGGGTCCAGGCGCACCTGATATTGCTTGACCTCGCCGCCAATGGATACCACCGATGCGATGCCACCCAGCGCAAGGATACGCGGGCGGATTTCCCAATCGGACAGCGTGCGCAGTTCCTCCGGGGATAAGGTATCGCTGGTCAGTGAATATTTGACCAGCCATCCCACTGCCGATGTGACGGGCAGCATCACCGGCGGCTTGGCTCCCGCGGGAAGCCGGCTGAGCACGTTCTGGATACGCTCGTTAATCAGTTGCCGATCCAGGTAGACATCGGTATTCGCGTTGAATATGACGGTAATGGTGGATAGGCCCACGGAGGTCTTGGAACGTACGTCGGTCACACCCGGCGTACCGTTGATCGCGCTTTCGAGCGGATAGGTCACCAGTGATTCCACATCCTGCGGCGCCATTCCTGACACTTCGGTCTGTATCACCACCTGAGGGGGGGCGAACTCGGGGAAGACGTCTACCGGCATCCGCTGCAATGCGTATCCACCCGCGACAAACAAGACCAGCGTGACAGCGAGGACAATCAGGCGGTTGTGGAGCGACCAGGCAATCAGGCGATTGAACATGATTTATTCATCCGCCTTCATTTGACCGCCGGTAAGCCACATCGTATAGATCTGGCGATTGCCCTGTGTCACGACCTCGTCTCCGGGCACCAGGCCATCGGTGATTTCGCTGTATTCGTCGTCCTTGGCGCCAAGGCTTATTTCCACACGGTTATATTTATTCCCATCGCGCACGAACACGAATTTCTCGCCATTGGCTTCGATAATGGCGCTATTGGGGATGGTCAGCGCTGCCCCGTTGCGCCGCAAAATAACGCTTGCACGGGCAAACATGTTGGGTTTGAGCAAGCCCTGCGGATTGGCGAGCTGTATCCACACCTTCACGGTGCGGTTCAACGGATCCAGATTGGGATCGATCAAGGTGACCCTGCCGGCGAAGACCTGCTTCGGTTCGCTCAACACCCGGACGCGGGCTTCCTGACCTGTCTTGATCTTGCCGATGTCCTCTTCGTACACTCGAGCGACGACGGCAAGCTGCGAACGGTCGCTGATATGGAACAATACCGTGTTGGGTTCCACCGCTTGACCAACAACTGCGTTACGGGCGTCGATCACCCCACTCATGGGCGCGTTGATGGTCACGCTGGGAGGCGGGTCGCCCACCAGACGGGATTGCACCCGCACCAAACGCTGGCCGGCCCGAACCGTCTCTCCCAGGTTGGCGTAAAGCGCCTTGACCTGGCCGCTGATGCGCAAGCTGACGTCGGCCTGGCGATTCGGGAGCAACTGTACCTCACCGTTCAGATTCAACTCGGTGGAAAGCGGACGGAGACTGGCCGATGCCAACTGCAAGGCGATCGCCTTCTGCTGTGCGGCGCTCAATTGCACCGGCCCGCGCACGCCACCGCCCACTTCGATCTCCCCGCCATGCGCAAAAGCAGAAGGCGATGCGCCGGGTGCAAGAAATAGTGCCAGAAATAGCAGAGCGCGTAACCGCCTCAGCAACTGACTGCGCATAAGTCGCTTCGAAAAATTTTGCATGTTATTCATTCCGGATGGCTGATTGACTTCAGGGTGCCTTTTGTTCGGGCACATTTCTGATTAAATCCCCAGTAGCGATATGCAATCTCGCCAATGCCTGAAGGTATTGATCGAGCGTATTCAGATAGGCAATATTCAGCTCGCCCTGTTGGCGCTGTATCAGAACGACGTCGCTGATAGGGATGAGCCCCTGGTTGTATCCCTGCTGGGCAAGACGTACGTTGCGCGTGCTCACCGCCAACATATTGCGCTGGTATTCCGATAACGCCTGCTGCAAACGCTTGGTTTCCGCATAATCGCTGGCCACCTCGTTGCCGATACTGAGCTTGAGCGCTTCAATACGCGCGTTGGCTTGTGCGCCGGTAGCGGCTGCTTCAGCAATGTTCCCCTGATTCTGATTCCGCAATGGCAATGGAATCGACAGGCTCAAGCCCAGGGCGCGGCTGGTTCCCTGGGGTGGAGCACCGTCGATTACCTGGCGGCCTTGTTCCAGCCCCACGCCCACAGTCCAGTCTTCCCAGCGTTGCGTATGCGCCAATGCCCGGTTAGCCTGAGCGCGGTCCGCGTTCAGCAGCGCAAAATGCAGGTCGGGTCGTGACGACAATGCCTGGCGTTGCTGGTCCGCCAAACTTGGCAATGAGTCGCTGATGGGCAGGTTATCTTCCAGCTCTATGGCTTGTGTTGCAGGCCGTCCGAGAAGCTGATTCAACTGGGCCAATTGGGTTGCCCGTTGACTCAACAACAGCGCGCGTTCCTGAGTTAGCCGCTGCAGATCAAGTTGGGCCGTATTGACGTCAAGCTCGGAAACTTCGGCAGCTTTGAAACGGTTACGGGTGCCCCGCACCAGTTTTTGATCGACATCAATCAAACGTTCGCGTGCCTCGATCTGCCGATTCAGCGTCAGAAGGCTATAAAATCGGGACGCCACCTCGCCTGCCAGCTTAAGCTCGGCCTGTCTGATCTCGGCCAAAGCCAAGGCCACATCCACGCGCGCAACTTCTTTTTGATGACCAATACGGTTCGCTACAGAAAACTGCTGGCTTACGCCAATGCTGGCGGCGTACTCGCCCTCGTTCCTGAAAATGAAATCATTTTTCGCAGCAATATCCAGCCGTGGATTCGGCGGCAGTCCCGCCTGCAGCAAACGTGCACGCGCTTGATCCACGGCATAACGCACGGCTTGCAGATCTTTATTGCCTTGAACAGCGAGATCGATTGCTTGCGGTAGTGTCAGTTCTGCCGCGCTGGCGCTCGGACTGTAGCCGTCCAACAAGACACTACCGACAAGAAAAATGAAGAGGTGCCATGCACCCTTGTTGATCCAATGTGGTGACATAAATGGACTCATGAAATATAGCCCCAGCATCCTGCATGTGCACACCCAACACGAATCTGACGGTTGAATTACAAATCTGTAATGCGCCCACCGGTTGCGCTAGCTGTGGCAGGATGTTTCACTCTCGGCCTGAATATCCTCACATGAAAATCCTGATCGTCGAAGACGAACCCAAGACAGGCGATTACCTGAAGCAAGGTCTCAGCGAGGCCGGTTTTGTCACGGATCTGGCACGCGATGGATGGGAGGGGCTTGAACTCGCCAAAGCGGGTCATTACGACCTGATGATCCTGGACGTAATGCTGCCCGGCCTCAATGGCTGGCAGGTGCTCGAAGGCATACGCCGGTCAGGTATCGAAGTGCCGGTACTGTTTCTGACCGCACGCGATCGGGTCGAGGACCGGGTCAAAGGGCTGGAATCGGGTGCCGACGATTATCTGGTAAAGCCCTTCGCCTTCGCCGAACTGCTGGCCCGGGTGCGCAGTCTGGTGCGCCGTGGGCATGCCGGCATGGAATCCTCTTTCCTCAAGGCTGCCGATCTTGAACTGGATCTGTTGCGGCGACGCGCCACACGGGCGGGACGCAAGGTCGAACTGACAGCCAAGGAATTCGCTCTGCTGGAGCTGTTTCTACGTCGTCAGGGTGAGGTGTTGCCACGCAGCCTGATCGCCTCCCAGGTCTGGGACATGAATTTCGACTCCGACACCAATGTCATCGATGTCGCGGTGCGCCGGCTGCGGGTCAAGATTGACGATGGCTTTGAATTCAAGCTCATCCACACCGTGCGAGGGATGGGCTATGTGTTGGAAGCTGGCCCGAGAGGCACGGCCCCATGAAATCCTTGTCACTGACTACCCGGATCAGCTTGCTCTTTGCGGTAGCCGCTTCGCTGGTTCTGCTTGTAACGGGCTATATCCTGACACAAGTAGTAGAAGCGCATTTTGAAGATCAGGATCGGCACGAACTCACTGGCAAGCTGGAACTCATCCAGAACCTGTTCAAGCACGCCACAAGCAATAAAGAGCTGGACCAACTGCCTCAACAGCTGGACGACGCTCTGGTCGGGCACCCCGGTCTTGCGGTGGTGGTGGTGGATGCGGCTGGGGGCCTCTGGTTCGTTACGTCAGGATCGGATTTCCCGCGCGCGCTGCTACAAGAGTGCCAGACTCAGTCAAGAGGGTGTGCGCCCGGTACCCTGCAGCAATGGAAGCAGGCCGGGGGAAGTTATCGCGGGATGGCCTTATCGATAACCGCTGGCGGTGGCAAGCCCTATACCGTAATCGTGGCCCAGGACATCCAGGACCATGAGCACTTCATTGGCAAGTTCCGGTCAGTCTTGGCCATTGCCATTACCCTGGCCGCTTTCGCCACAGCCAGTTTGGGCTGGATTGTTACCCGATGGGGTCTTTCCCCCTTGCGCCAGGTCACCGATACAGTGGCCAACATTTCCGCCGAACGTCTGTCGGATCGCCTGCAGGTTGCAAACTTGCCTACCGAACTCATACCTCTCGCGGCCGCCTTTAATGCCATGCTGGCCCGCCTGGATGACTCCTTCCGGCGGCTTTCGGAGTTTTCTTCCAATATCGCGCACGAACTGCGTACCCCCATCTCCAATCTCATGACCCAGACCCAGGTGGCGCTTTCCAGTGCGCGCGACAAGGACGAATACAAGGAAGTCCTGTATTCCAGTCTGGAGGAGTACGAACGCATGGCCCAGATGGTCGGCGACATGCTCTATCTTGCTCAGGCAGACAACGGCCTGCTAAGACCGGGGCCGGATAACGTCGATCTGGCCGATGAAACACAAGGGCTGTTTGATTACTTTGAAGCCTGGGCGGAGGCACGCGGCGTTTCGCTGACTCTGATGGGATCGGCCACCACCTTTGGAGACAGGCTGATGCTGCGGCGTGCACTCAGCAACCTCATATCGAACGCCATCCGACATACGCCGCCCGGCCAGGCCGTGCGGGTATCGCTATCTGGGCATGGCGACAAGGTCATCGTTACGGTCGAGAATCCGGGCCCGGAAATTCCGGCAGAGCACCTTCCCAGACTGTTCGACCGCTTCTACCGTGTCGACCCATCTCGGCAGCGCAAAGGCGATGGTGCCGGGCTGGGACTTGCCATCGTCAAGTCCATCATTGACGCGCATGAGGGGGCAATTACCGTGACGTCTGCAAACGGGATGACACGGTTCCAACTCACATTGCCTGCGTCTAGAGATCGCTAAAAGCGCCTACCCTCCCGGCATTTTGCCGGGAGACGCCATGAGCAAACGGAGGTTCGAGATGTACCCCTACCGCTTCTTGGTGTGCTTCTTGGCATTAGTTTGCACCGACATCTGTGGCGAAGACATACCGTTTCCTGCCAGCCCCCTTCGCTTCATACAGGGCGATGTCGGCTTTCTTGATGAGAGCCTGGGAGTTATCTATTCCATCAACCGGATAGATGGCGATTCCGATACTCGTGGATATCTCCAGATGGTGGTCGCCGACCAGGATCGTTTCCTGCAGGCTTTCAAGAACTTTTTCCGCAACAATAGCGGCGTCTCGCGGCTGGGCAATCTCCACCAGCACAATGGCGAACTCGTCGCCGCCGAGGCGAGCGACCGTGTCGCTGCTGCGCACGCAGTCGCGCAGCCGGCTGGCGACGGCGACCAGCAGACCGTCTCCCACATCGTGCCCTAGCGTATCGTTGATCACCTTGAAGCGGTCAAGGTCGAGATAGAGGACGGCAAGAGACCGTCGATTGCGTTTCGCCTGCATGAGTCCCTGATTCAACCGGTCTATGAACAAGCGACGGTTTGGCAGATTGGTGAGAAAGTCGTAGTACGCGAGGTGGCGAATCTGTTCTTCCGTCTGCTTGCGCTCGCTGATGTCGCGGATCAAGCCCAAGGCGTGCCATTGATCCTTGATGCGAAGCGCGGAGACGGATAACTCGACCGGAAATTCCTGGCCATTTCGGTGCATGGCCGTAATTTCGAAGGTCCTGCCGACGATCGGACCAGTGCCAGTTCCCCGGAACTGTTCGAATCCTCCATGGTAGGCCGCGAGATGCCGTGAAGGCGCTATTAGATCGTGCAACTGCTGACCGATGGCCTCACTCTCGCTGTACCCGAATATCTTGGCCGCTGCCGGATTCCAGTAACCAATTTCCCCCGTGGGGCCCATGGTAATGATCCCCTCCGTGGCGACCGTGCTGATAAGGCGGAATCGCTCTTCGCTTTCGCGCAGTGCCACCTCCTGAGTGAGGCGCTGCGTAATGTCATAAAACGACACGACAGCCCCCTTGACCGCACCGTCACGAAGAATCGGGCTGGAGACGATGGAGACAGGAACAAAATTGCCGTCCTTACGTATGATCCAGTCATTGAGTGAGCGGTGGACTTGGCCGTCCCTGATCGTCTGATGGACCGGGCAGGCTTCGGCCGGTATTGTGGTTCCCTCCGGCGTTCTGTAGTGGAACGTATCATGGGCATTCTTACCGACGAGTTCGGGGGACGTCCAGCCCAACAGTCGCTCCGCCTCCGGGTTAACGAAGGTCACGATCCCTTTCTCGTCAAGGACATATACGCCCTCGCCCAAGGTACTGGTGATTTCCGTAAGCTCGGCGCGGGCCTGTTCGAGTCTGGCCTCGGCCTTTCTGCGCTCGTTGATCTCTTCGGTCAATTTGCGCATCAGCGGCATAACCTGGAGGCGGAGCAGGTAAATCCCCGAGACACCCAGGATAAAAACCAGCAGGAGCAACGGCTTGAGTCGATTCGCTATGGGACTGTATAACTCGTCCGCGTCGATTTTCAGGACCGCGCCAAGCCCCAGTGGATTGATGGGCTGGTGAGCAGCAATGACCTGGGCGCCGCGATAGTCCCTCGTATGGATAATCCCCGTCTGTCCAGTAAGGGCATGCGCCGCCGGAATCAGCTTACCATTGAAGGATACTGGAAGATTTCGCAAGACCTTTCCACCTGTAGAGCGGAAGGGGAAACAGTTCATCGCATCGCGGCCAGCAGGAGCACAGACGGCGAAGTCCAGGGTATTGCCGAAATGGGTAGTGTCATTCAGGTCCTGCCGCACGGGTAACCGCCGCTCGGCTTCGAGCGAGCCGACTACGCTCCCTTTGCTTACCATATCGACATGGGTGTGCAGGACGTATCCTGCATCCCAAAGCAACTGGCTTGGTGTAGACGTAGCCAGGAAAACGGAAAGTGCAGGGGCGGCGGCGAAGGAACCAGCTCGGGCAATTTCGACGCCGCTTGCGTCTCGGAATACCACCCCCGAAAGGCCAAATGCCCGAAATCCGGCCGCCACCTCCTGGATTTTGCCCCACTGATGGGTGTCCTTGGGATCCGCATCCAGCCGCCGCATGGCATCGACACGGAGCGGTTGATTGGCAAAGTTATAGCTGTCGGTCCGGGCTTGCTGGATGTCGGCCTCGAGTATGTTGCTTCGACTCTTCAGGGAAATGGCAAGATTGCTTTCCAGTTCGCCAACGGCTTGCGGATATAGTACGGCGAAGCCGCCAAAGACGCCGCTTATCCCCGTGATGAGGATTATCGCGCCCGCGATTAAACCGATCTTGTCTGCGTCCTCGCTGTCCCAACGCAAGCGGTGGATAGAGTGCTGACGCAGTATGGCAAGCATCGCAAAGCCTGCTGCCAGGAAAGCGATGCCCTCCAAGAATCCGGGGCCAACGTACCACGGAGAGATACGACCAAGCCCGGCAACGTCTCCAACGACGCCCACAAGACCAAGAAACATGGCAAGCAAAGTGAGGCCATGGGCAAGAACGGCTGCTCGCGGCCCGCGGGTCCACGATACCAATCCCATCGCAAGTCCGACAACAACAAACGCAAGCGCCGCCATCGGACGCATTTGGCTCGAATAAGGGTTCGAGTCGGCGAACCACTGCCGGACAGCATCCGGATTCGGAGTGAGCCCCAGGCGAATGCCTGTCAGCCATTCGACGAGTGCCAGCAAGCCCAGGACGATGAGTGATACTGGCAGAATTGCCGTGAGGATGCGTGAAAGCGAATAGCCCCACACGGGTGCCGCATCATGGCGAACAATCCTGGACCTGGAACGCGCTCCGGCGGCAAGGAGAGTCAATCCCAACATCACAAAGCCGAACGCGGTCGAATAGGGCACCCCGGAAAACCCAGGAACGACCTGAATCAGTCTTGGCTCACGGCTGATCCATCCAATAATGACCAGCAACCCGAATAGCGCGAGAGCGCGTCCGATTAAGTAAACCCGCAAGCAAGGACTACTGCGGCCCATGGTGTCATCTTGTTTCATTGTTTTATGTAGTTCACCGCAATTAGCTGACAGCAGACCACGGCTGAGGTGGGTGGTCAAGAGTCGGTTGAGCCACCGACCCGAACTCCCACATCTGCCCGGCAGTGGCGGTTGAGTTCATGCTCCAAAAAGCAACCTCTGTAAACTGAAGCAGCGTGCCAAGCCACGTGAACCGGACCGTTTCGCCAAACTAAAATCTGTCAATACAACTTTAGTTTAAGGTACGTTTTGGTCATGCAGCGACAGACAATTACACACATGATCGTCACGCCATTCACTTATCGTCCCAATCAAACAATCGGAGGGGAAACCGCTGGCGCACGGCCCGGGCGAAATCTCAATCAAAGGCCGCGTCAAAGGCGAAGTCCCGCCTTATAGCCGCGCTTGGTTGCAAGTCGTCCGTTCGAGCCGACGGACGAGCGGCACTGACCGTGACAGCAACAATCATCGTTGCACTCCCCTCTTGGCTGACTTACGCCGGAGCAGGTTTTCTCCTGCGCGCGGTGCTCTCAAACTTGTGATGTCAAAAGCGGTGCTGGATCGGCGCCGCCCGAACCTTGACAACAGGCCGATCCTGATTCGCAGGTGCCACGCTGACGGCACGTCGAGGGACTGGATCGCGTAATCCAGAGGAGGGGGGAGGGGCATGGTGCCGACCGGCGTGCTGACTGGCCAGATCATGATGGTGTTTACCATCGTATTACTGGGGCTATGGAGTGCCACCCAGTGGACGGCGGCTGCACTGGGATACCAGATGCGACTCGGCATGCCGTGGTTCGACCTGATGGGTACACCCGTCTATCACCCATGGAAGCTGTTCGAGTGGTGGTACTTCTTCGATGCCTATGCGCCCGACATCTTCCTACGCGGCGGCGCCATCGCGGCGTGCAGCGGCTTCGCTGGTGCCCTCGCCGCTATTGCGATGTCGGTGTGGCGCGCCCGGCAATCCAGGCTGGTCACGACCTACGGTTCGGCACGCTGGGCGCTGCCCGCTGAAATCCACCGTTCCGGGCTGACTGGCCCTGCCGGCGTGTTCCTCGGTCGCAAGGCCGGAGACTACCTGCGCCACGAAGGCCCCGAACATGTGATGGCCTTCGCGCCCACCCGATCCGGCAAGGGTGTCGGTCTGGTCATCCCTACCCTGCTCTCCTGGCCCGGCTCCACCGTCATCCACGACATCAAGGGCGAGAACTGGGACTTGACTGCCGGCTGGCGCTCGCGCTTCTCGCACTGCCTGCTGTTCAACCCGACCGATGCGTGCTCGGCGGCCTACAACCCGTTGCTCGAAGTGCGACGTGGCATGCATGAAGTACGCGACGTGCAGAACATCGCCGACATCCTGGTCGATCCCGAAGGCGCGCTGGAGCGCCGCAATCATTGGGAGAAGACCTCGCATGCCCTGCTGGTTGGTGCGATCCTGCATGTGCTTTACGCCAGCGACGATAAAACATTGCGCGGCGTCGCCAACTTTCTGTCCGATCCGGCCTGCCCTTTCGAGGTCACGTTGCACCGGATGATGACGACGCACCATCTAGGCGAAGCACCGCACCCGGTTGTCGCGTCTGCCGCACGCGAAGTGCTCAACAAGAGCGACAACGAGCGCTCGGGTGTGCTGTCCACCGCGATGAGTTTCCTCGGCCTGTACCGCGATCCCACGGTGGCTGAAGTGACCTCGCGCTGCGACTGGCGTATCGCCGACCTGATCGACGCAGATCATCCGGTATCGCTCTACCTGGTGGTACCACCATCCGACATCAGTCGCACCAAGCCGCTGATCCGCTTGATCCTCAACCAGATCGGCCGACGCCTGACTGAATCGCTCGACGGCTCGGACGGCATTGCGCGCCGCCACAAGCTACTGCTGATGCTGGACGAGTTTCCTGCGCTGGGTCGGCTGGATTTCTTCGAGTCGGCGCTGTCCTTCATGGCGGGCTACGGCCTGCGCGCCTTCCTGATCGCGCAGTCGCTCAACCAGATCGACAAGGCCTACGGGCAGAACCATTCCATCCTCGACAACTGCCATGTGCGCATCACGTTCGCCACCAACGACGAACGCACCGCCAAGCGCATTTCGGAAGCCTTGGGCACGGCCACCGAGCTGCGCGCACAGCGCAACTACGCGGGCCACCGGCTGGCACCGTGGCTCGGTCATTTGATGGTGTCGCGGCAGGAAACCGCACGGCCGCTACTCACGCCCGGCGAAGTCATGCAGTTGCCGCCCGATGACGAGGTGGTGATGGTGTCCGGCCATCCACCGATCAAGGCCCAGAAAATTCGCTACTACCTGGATGCGAATTTCAAGACGCGCATCCAGGCGCCACCGCAACTTGTGCAGGGTCACTATGCCGATGGTCCGGCGCCACGGTCCGACGACTGGAGCGGACGGGCCATCCCCGACGCACCGATTCCTGGTCTGATCTTCCCCGCACACGGTGAGGCCATCGACGACGGCGGTCACCAGCAGCAGCCGGAACTGGCAGAAGTTACGGTCACGCCGGAGCCCGAACACGCGGCAGACGATCTGATTCTCCTCGATGACGACGACCTGCCGCTGCCCTTGCCCGCCCAGCTCGATCCGCGCCTGCAACGCACGGCGCGGCTGGCCGCTCTCGACCCTGACGACGGGATCGCGCTATGAGCCGCACCCGCCTGAACCTCTTCATCGAACCCGGGCACGCCAGGCGGCTCGACGAGCTGGCGACCATGAAGGGCTTGTCCAAGTCCTCGATCGTCGCCGCCGCGCTGGCTTCGTTCCTGTCGCCCGATTCCGGCGACCAGCGCGAAGCCGCCATCGCCAAACGGCTGGATCGCTTGTCGCGCCAGCTCGACAAGCTGGAACGCGACCAGAACATCCTGATCGAGACGCTGGCGCTCTATGTGCGCTACTTCCTCACCGTCAGCACACCCGTGCCGGAAGCGCATCAGGAGGCAGCGCGCGCCCAGGGCCGGGCGCGCTTCGAGCAGTTCATCGAACAGCTCGGCCGGCATCTGCTGCGCGGACGCAGCCTGGTCAAGGATGTGGTCGAGGAAATCCAGCCCGATCAGAGCCAGTTCTTCACCCAGCAAGAAGACGTTCCCACCGCAGCGCCTGACGACGAATCAGGAGCAGTCCCGTCATGATCTGCGAACTGCGTGATCATGACGAATCGGCCTCGCTGGCGCAGGAACGTCGTGTGCGCATGCTGCGCACGGCGATGGGCCCGGACATCGCCAGAGCCCTGGACGACCCCGACGTGGTGGAGGTCATGTTGAACCCGGACGGTTTGCTGTGGGTGGACCGGCTGGGCAGCGGTCGCGAACCGCTGGGTATCCGCCTCACCCACACCGATGGCGAACGCATCATCCGCCTGGTCGCAGCGCATGTGTGCGCCGAGGTGCATGCGGGCAAGCCGCTGCTGTCCGCCGAGTTGCCGGAGACGGGCGAACGTTTCGAGGGTGCGCTGCCACCGGTGACGCCAGGACCGGTCTTCGCGCTGAGGAAGCGCGCAGTCGGCCTGATCCGGCTCGACGCCTACGTGGCCGACGGCATCCTGATCGAGGCTCAGGCGGAATTCCTGCGTAACGCGGTGCGCGAACGCCAGAACATCCTGATCGCAGGCGGCACCAGCACCGGCAAGACCACGCTGGCCAATGCCCTGCTCGACGAAATCGCCACCACCGGCGACCGCGTGATCGTGCTCGAAGACACGGTGGAGCTGCAATGCACGGCACGTGACCACGTCCCGCTGCGCACCCGCGCCGGTGTCGTGACCATGACCGAGCTGGTGCGCTCGACGCTGCGGCTGCGCCCGGACCGCATCGTCGTCGGTGAAGTGCGCGGCGCCGAAGCGCTGGACCTGCTCAAGGCCTGGGGAACCGGACATCCGGGCGGCATCGCCACTGTCCATGCCGGTTCCGCCGCGGGCGCGCTGCTGCGGCTGGAACAACTGATCCTCGAAGTCGCGGTGACACCACCACGTGCGCTGATCGCGGAAGCGGTCAACGTCATCGTCTACATCGCCGGTCGCGGCCATGCGCGCCGCGTGCAGGAAATCGCCTGTGTCACCGGCTTCGACAGCCACCGCTACCAGCTCAGTAGCGAGCTGATGCCGTCCTTCCCATCCATTTCCTCAACCCCTGGAGAACCGTCATGACGACTTCACGTATTTCCGTAAAACCTGCCTTGCAGTTCGTAGCCCTCGCCGCATTGCTGCTGGCCATCGCCATTCCCGCGCACGCCGCAGGCTCGAACATGCCGTGGGAAGCGCCGCTGCAATCCCTGCTGGACTCGATCCAGGGGCCGGTGGCCCGCATCATCGCGGTAATCATCATCATAACCACCGGGTTGACGCTGGCCTTCGGCGACACCAGCGGCGGCTTCCGCAAGCTGGTGCAGATCGTGTTCGGCCTATCGATCGCGTTCGCCGCGTCCTCGTTCTTCCTGACCTTCTTCAGCTTCACGGGCGGAGCGGTGATCGCATGAACGCGGCTGGCATGAATGCGCCAACCACTAATACAGCAAGCTTCGCGAATGGTTTCGAGATTCCGCTGCATCGCTCGCTGACCGAACCGATTCTGCTGGGTGGCGCACCGCGCACCGTGGCGATTGCCAACGGCACGCTGGCCGCCGCCGTGGGGCTCGGGCTGCAACTCTGGCTGCCCGGCATGGTGCTGTGGATCGTCGGGCACTCGCTGGCCGTGTGGGGCGCGCGAGTGGATGCGCAGTTCATGGCCGTGTTCGCCCGGCACATCAAGCACCGGCAGCTACTGGACGTGTGAGGACGATCCCATGATGAACCTCGCCGAATACCGCAAGCGTCCCGCGCTGCTGGCCGACTGGCTGCCCTGGGCCGGTCTGGTCGCACCCGGCGTCGTGTTGAACAAGGACGGTTCATTTCAGCGCACGGCACGCTTTCGCGGGCCTGATCTGGACAGCGCGACTCAGGGCGAACTGGTCGCGACCTCTGCGCGACTGAACAACGCGCTGCGTCGCCTTGGGTCGGGCTGGGCGTTGTTCGTCGAGGCCGAGCGGCGTGAAGCGGCTGACTATCCAAACTCCACGTTCCCCGAGCCATTGTCCTGGCTGGTAGATGAAGAACGCCGTGCTGCGTTCGAGGAGGCCGATAGCCACTTCGAGAGCGCCTACCACCTGACGTTGCTGCACCTGCCGCCCGAGGAATCGACGGCCCGCGCCGCCAAGCTGCTCTATGAGAACACCAAGATCGAAGGCGTGGACTGGCGCGAGCGGCTGGATGGCTTCGTGTCGGAGACCGAACGCTTCTTCGGCCTGCTCGAAGGGGTGATGCCGGAGATCGCGTGGCTCGACGATGGTCAGACCCTAACCTATCTGCATGCCTGCGTATCCACCCGTCGGCATCCGGTGGCCGTGCCCGAGGTTCCGATGCACCTCGATGCGCTGCTGGCCGACGAGCCATTGACGGGTGGCCTCGCACCGATGCTCGGGAGCCAACACCTGCGCGTGGTGTCGGTGCGTGGATTCCCGACCTCGACCTGGCCCGGTTTGCTCGACGACCTCAACCGCCTGGGCTTCGCCTACCGCTGGAGCACCCGCTTCCTGTGCCTCGACAAGGCCGAGTCCGAGCGCGAGCTGGGTCGGCTGCGCCGCCAGTGGTTCGCCAAACGCAAGAACATCGTCGCGCTGCTGCGCGAGACAATCTTTCAGCAGGAGAGCCAGCTGGTCGATTCCGATGCGTCGAACAAGGCGTCCGATGCCGATGCCGCTTTGCAGGAACTGGGCAGCGATCAGGTTTCGTTCGGCTACGTCACGGCCACCGTCACTGTGCTCGACTCCGACGCGACCGCTGCCGACGAGAAGCTGCGCGGGGTGGAGCGAACGATTCAGGGCCGTGGCTTCGTTACGATCCCCGAGACCTTGAATGCGGTCGATGCCTGGTTGTCGTCGATCCCGGGACACGCCTACGCCAACGTGCGCCAGCCTATCGTCTCGACCTTGAACCTCGCGCACATGATGCCGGTCTCCGCCGTCTGGGCCGGACAGGAGCGGAATACCCACCTGGACGGCCCACCACTGATCGTGACGCGCACCGATGGCGCGACACCGTTCCGGCTGGTCACGCACATCGGCGATGTGGGCAACACGCTGGTCGTCGGCCCCATCGGCATGGGCAAATCGGTGCTGCTCGCGACGCTGGCATTGCAGTTCCGCCGCTATGCCGGCTCGCGCATCTTCGCGTTTGACATGGGGTGCTCGATTCGCGCCACCGTGCTCGGACTCGGCGGCGAGCACTACGACCTGGGCGCGGAGGGCGCGATCGCCTTCCAGCCGCTAGCCCGCATCGACCAGGACAGCTACCGCGCCTGGGCGGCCGAGTGGGTCCAGGGCCTGTTGATTCACGAAGGCGTGGCCGTCGGGCCGGACGAGAAGGAAATCGTATGGTCAGCGCTGAACAGTCTCGCCAGCGCGCCGCTCGATCAGCGCACGCTGACCGGATTATCCGTGCTGCTGCAGTCGAACGCACTGCGCCAGGCGCTGCAACCCTATGTGCTGGGTGGCGCGCACGGCAGGCTGCTCGATGCCGATCATGACCGGCTCGGTGTCGCCGACGTGCAAGCGTTCGAGATGGAAGAGCTGATGCACAGCAAGGCAGCGGCGCTGGCGGTGCTGCGCTACCTGTTCGCGCGCTTCGAGGAACGCCTTGATGGTGCTCCGACACTGTTGATCCTCGATGAGGCCTGGCTGTTCCTCGACGACCCGGTGTTCGCCGCGCGCATCCGCCAGTGGCTCAAAACCTTGCGCAAGAAAAACGTGTCGGTGATCTTCGCCACGCAGTCGCTGGCGGACATCAAGGATTCGACCATTGCGCCAGCCATTATCGAGAGCTGCGTGAACCGTATCTTCCTGCCCAACCCGCAGGGGACCGAGCCGCAGATTCGCGTCATCTACGAAGGCTTCGGCCTCAATGCACGGCAGATCGAGATCGTGGCGCAGGCCCAGCCCAAGCGCGACTACTACTACCAGTCGCGGCTCGGCAATCGGGTCTTCGATCTGGGGCTCGGGCCGGTGACGCTGGCGTTCGCCGGTGCGGCCAGACCTGAGGACCAGCGCGCCATCGACGCCGTTTCCGCGTCGGTGCCGCCGACGGACTTCGCAGCCGCCTGGCTGCGCTATCGCGGCCTGGTCTGGGCCGCTGACCTCATTCCGTCCTTCCCGTTCGTCCCGTCCGCTCCCAAGGAGAATCCGTCATGAAAAATCCCCTGCCTGCCATCGCCGCCGCCATGCTCATGACCGTGATGCCCGCAGCACAGGCGCAATGGGTGGTGATCGATCCGGCCAATCTGGTGCAGAACATCCTGACCGCTGCTCGCACCCTGCAGCAGATCAACAACCAGATCCAGCAGCTGCAGAACGAAGCGCAGATGCTGACCAACCAGGCGAGGAACCTGACCAGTCTCCCCTTCAGCGCGCTCAATCAACTGCAATCTGCGCTGTCCGCGACGAACCAGCTGCTGCAGCAGGCACAGGGGCTGTCATTGAACCTGACGCAGATGGAGACCCAGTTTGCGCAGCTCTATCCCGCTGCCTACACCGCCTCGACCCCGGCCAACCAGATGGCGCTCGACGCCAGCCAGCATTGGCAGAACGCACTGGAAGCACTGCGCACCGCGGCCGAGGTGCAGTCGCAGTCGGTGCAGAACTTCGCTTCCGACGAGCAGACCTTGAGCGCCCTCGTGAACAGCAGCCAGTCGGCGGTGGGCGCCTTGCAGGCTACCCAGGTGACGAACCAGTTATTGGCCTTGCAGGCCCGGCAGGCGATCCAGGCGCAGCAGCTCCAGGTCACGCAAGACCGTGCCGTCGCCCTCGAACAGGCGCGGCAGGTCGCGGTGCATGCGCGTGCCGTCGAGGTGCGCGACCGCTTCCATGGCACCGGCACACCGTATACGCCATCCCCCGTCAACTTCTACGGCAACTGAGGAACCCATATGAAAACCCTCCTTCCCCTAATCGCCTGCACCCTGCTACTCGCCGCGTGCAACAAGCCGGCACCCACCGACACCGTTGAATCGCTGCTGGCCAATCCTGAGCGCCTGAAGGAAGTCCACGCGCAGTGCAAGGCCGACCACGACAAGATGGGGGACGCCCTGTGCAACAAGGCGAGTGAGGCGACGCGGCGGCGCTTCATGGGCAGCGGCACGCCGTACACGCCCGCGCCACCGGCCGCGCCCGCTTCCGCACCGAAAGACTGAGCCATGAACAACCTGTCGGTCATCGACCACTTCCTCGATGTCTTCTCGACCTACATCGACTCGGGTTTCGGCCTGCTGCATGGCGAGGTGGCGTTCC
>JAJZSW010000148.1 GCA_021849505.1 Pseudomonadota bacterium | reverse complement strand
GGCCGCGCTGGTTCGGACTCGACGGCCCGGCCCTGCAGGCCCGGCTGGCCGAGCGCCCCCGGCTGATCCATTGGGTGGCCCGCAGCGACGATCTCGCCCGCGATGTCGCCCCGGCGCACGGCGAGATCCTCGCCATGCAGCGCGGCGATTTCCGCTGGCGCATCGCCGTGCCGGCCGACGGCAGGCTGCCCGCGGGCGGCCGCGAGCCGACGCTGATCCAGTGGGACGTGCCCTGCCATCCGGCCGAGCGTCTGCCCGTCTCCGGCTGCACGCTGCTGGAATTCGACCCTGCGGGTCCGGCAGCCCTGTTGGAGACTCCGCAAGGACGCGTCCGTCTCGACTGAGGCGGACGCGGGTGCCATCCCGCCGGCGCCGACTTTCATACTCTCCTTTCGGGCACTATCTGGCGGGCTTTTGTCCCTCTTATCAGACATTTCGCTCCAGGGTGCGCCGCTAGACTCCGGGGACACGGTTAATCAGGTCCGGACATGGCATTTGGGGAAAGCAAAGCAAACGGCGACGCATGGACAGCGGTGGTTTTCGGCACCGACCGCGTGACCATTGCCGAGGTAGCGCGCGAGTCCGATGGCCGGCCCCGGCTGCACTCCTGCGAGAGCTTTGCCCGCGAAGGCAGCGAGCTCGACATCCTCAAGCGGCTGAGGAATGCCAGGCGGCTGGCTCGCAACCGCTGCACCACGCTGCTGGACGAGGGCCAGTACCAGTTGCTGCAGGTGGACCTGCCGGGCAATGCTGCCGACCTGGCGCGCACGGAGCTGCGCGAGTCGCTGCGCTGGCGCGTCAAGGACATGGTCGATTTCGCGGTCGAGCGGGCCGGCATCGACCTGCTCGACATCCCGGCCGCCGGCAACCGCAATCCGCAGCTGTGGGTGGTCGTGGCCAGCCATGACGTGCTGCAGCCGCGCATCCGCCAGTTCCAGGACGCCAGGGTCGGACTCGCGGCGATCGACATTCCCGAGCTGGCGCAGCGCAACCTCGCCGGGCTGTTCGAGGAAGCCAATCGTGGACTGGCCTTGCTGTCCTGCGATCGCCATGGCGGGCGGCTCACCATCACCTTCGGCGGCGAGCTGTACATGACGCGCCATATCGAGGTCGGCTGCGCCGAACTGACCGGAGCGGACTCCGGCACACTGTACGAGCGCGTCCTGCTCGACATCCAGCGCTCGCTCGACAACTTCGACCGCAACTACAGCGCGATCAGCCTGTCGCGCCTCCTGGTCGGGCCTCTCCCCGGGGGGGAGGCGTTCGTCGATTATCTGAGCGCCAACCTGTCGCTGCCGGTGGCCAGCGCAAACCTCGCCGACGTGATGGATCTCGCGCAGGCGCCCGAACTGGCCAAACCAGCGGACCAGGCCGATGCCTGGCTGGCGCTGGGCGCCGCCCTGAGGGGCTGAGCGCGCCATGGCCCAGCAGATCAACCTCTACGATCCCGCCCTGCTGAGGAAGCGCGACTGGTTTGCGCTATCGAACCTCGTGCTGGGCGCCGGCATCGCGGCGCTGCTGGTCGCCACCACCGGCATGCTGGTCCGCAGCGGCCTGCCCGAACTGCAGGCGCAGACGACCACGGGTGAGGCCCAGCTGAAAGCCATGCGCGATCAGGTGCTGGTACTCGGCCAGCGCGTTGCGGAACGCAAGGCCGATCCGCGCATCGAGCAGGAACTGGCCGCCGCGCGCCAGCTCGCCGCCGCCCGCGGCGAGGTGCTGCAGGCCCTGCGACAACGTCTGGCGTCCGGCGAACCGTCGTTTGCCGACTATCTGCGCGGCTTGGCGCGCCAGTCGATGACCGGCCTGTGGATCACCGGTTTCGCCTGGGACGCGGCGAGCGACGGACTCGAGATTCGCGGCCGCACCACCGACCCGGCATTGCTGCCCGAATACATCGGTCGTCTCAACCGGGAGCCGGCCTTTCGCGGCCAAGCCTTCGCCGCGCTGACAGTCGCCGAAGGCAAGCCGGATACGGTTGCCGGCAGCGCCGCACCGATCCCGTCGGCGCAGAAAGCGCTCTTCCACGAATTCACGCTGGTGCCGGTCAAACGCGGTGCAGCGACCGGGGCTGCGGCCGGGAGGCAGGGATGAGCGCCCTGCAAGCCCGCTGGCAGGAATGGTCGAAGCGTTTCGCCGCCCTGCAGCAACGCGAGAAAACCCTGATCGTCGCGGCGCTGGCGGTGGCGATCCTGTTCGGCGGCTACAGCCTCTGGATCGAGCCGGGCATGCTGCAAGCCGAGCGTCTGAAGAAAACCCTGGCGCAGCAGCAGGCCGAGCAGACCCAGTTGCAGGAACAGGTGGCGGCGCTCGCCGCGCGCAACGGCGATCCGGATTCCGCCAATCGCGCCGCCCTGCACAAGTTGCGCGCGGAAGTGGCCGCCACGGAGGGCGAGATCGGCGCCTTCGGCAATACGCTGGTGCCGCCGCAGCGCATCCCGGCGCTGCTGCAGACCCTGCTCGCGCGGCATCGTGGCCTGACGCTGGTTAGCCTGGCGACCCTGCCACCGCAGCCGCTGATCGAATTGCCCGCCAGCGACAAGAGCGGCAAGCCCGGCGCAACACCGGCGGAGGAAGCTGCCCCGCTGCCGGAGGGCAATCTGTACAAGCATGGCATCGAGATCAAGCTTGCCGGCGGCTATCAGGATCTGCTCGCCTACGTCGCCGAGCTCGACGCCAGTCCGCAGAGACTGCTGCGCGGCGGCATGCGCCTCGTCGTCCGGCAGCATCCAGTCAGCGAGCTGACCTTGACGATTTATACGCTCAGCCTGGATTCGACATGGCTCGTGGTCTGACCCTTCTCCTTCCGCTGTTCGTCTCCTGCGCGGCGCTGGCGCAGAGCGCCGATCCTACGCGCCCGGCGATCGACACGGGAATTTCCGCGCCGGGCGTGGCGGCGGCGCCCGCCACGGCAGGCCTGCAGTCGATCATTCAGCGCAGGAACGGCAAACCCGCCGCGCTGATCAACGGCGCGATGGTGGAACTCGGCGGGAAAGTCGGCGAAGCCCGGCTGGTGAGAATCGGCGACGACTTCGTCGTGCTGCGCGGTGCCCTGGGCAACGAAATCCTGCGGCTGACGCCCGACGTCGAAAAGAAGGTCGTGAGGAAGGAAAAGAAATGAGAGGTGGAGTCATGCGAGCCCTGTTCCTGCTGGTCGCACCGGCTGTGCTCCTGGGTTGCGGGTCGCCGCAGCCACGTCCTGACACCGTGCGCGAGCGTATCGGCGACGAGATGGCCCAGGCCATGAGCAACCGGAAATCCGCCGAAGTGGCCGAACGAGCCTTGCTGGCGCCGCTGACCATCGAACTGCCCAGGCAGGAGG
>JAJZSW010000147.1 GCA_021849505.1 Pseudomonadota bacterium | reverse complement strand
GGTGAGGCGGGCGGTGCGGTTTTCCATGGAGTTTGGCCTGATCTTTATCGCATGTTAAAGGAAACAAGGGCTATTTGTTTTTGGGTATCGTGATTGAGTGATTGTTGAATATGATCCGATACATTATTAAGGAGTATATAATTAACATGAGATGAATATAATATTATCAATAAGTTTTCATACACTTCATACACTGGTCGTCAATACGGCTGAAAGAACCGATGATTGCCCTATTTGAGGCGCGTGCGGCAGGATTGCTGGGCCGGGAACACTGGCTGCGCAACATCGTGGCGGGGATGATCGTCGGCATCGTCGCCCTGCCGCTGGGCATGGCCTTCGCCATAGCTTCCGGCGCCAAGCCGGAACAGGGTCTCTACACCGCCATCGTTGCCGGCTTCCTGACTTCGGTGCTCGGGGGCAGCCGTCTGCAGATTTCCGGGCCGACCGGGGCGTTTATCGTCATCCTTGCCGGGATCACGGCCAAGCACGGCATCGCCGGCCTGCAGATCGCCACCCTGATGGCCGGCGTCATTCTGTTGGCAATGGGTGCGGCGCGACTCGGTTCCGTCATCAAGTACATACCCGATCCGGTGATTGTCGGCTTCACCACCGGCATCGGCGTGATCATCTTTGTCGGCCAGTGGAAAGACTTCTTCGGTCTTGCCCCGGTTGGCGCGGCCGAACATTTCCACGAAAAACTGCTGCACCTGGTCGAGGCCCTGCCGGCCGCCCATCTGCCGACGACGGGGCTGGCCTTGTTCAGCCTGGTCCTGCTGATCGTGTCGCCGAAGCTGCTCAAGCGCGTGCCGGCGCCTCTGGTGGTCCTGGTCGCGGCGACGCTCATCCAGGCGTTGTTCAATTTCGAGGGCGTGGCGACCATCGGCAGCGCCTTCGGCGGCATTCCCCAGACGCTGCCCGGTTTTACTCCGCCGGCGATGAGTTTCGCGGACATCGTCAAGCTGATCGGCCCGGCCTTCACCATCGCCCTGCTCGGCGCCATCGAGTCGCTGCTGTCCGCCGTCGTCGCCGACGGCATGGCCGGCACGCGCCACGATTCGAACCAGGAACTGATCGGCCAGGGCATTGCCAACATCGCCGCACCGCTGTTCGGCGGCTTCGCCGCGACCGGCGCCATCGCGCGCACCGCCACCAGCATCCGCAACGGCGCGAACAGCCCGCTCGCCGGCATGGTGCATGCCATCACGCTGGTGTTGATCGTGCTGATCTTCGCGCCGCTCGCTGGCTACATCCCACTGTGTACGCTGGCGGCGATTCTCTTCGTCGTGGCCTGGAACATGAGCGAGGTCCACCACTTCCTGCACCTGGCGCGGCGCGCGCCGAAGGCGGACGTGAGCATCCTGCTGATCACCTTCAGCCTCACGGTCTTCGCCGACCTGGTGATCGCCGTCAATGTCGGCGTGGTGGTCGCCTCGCTGCTCTTCATGCGACGCATGGCGCAAGCCGTCGGCGTGCAGGAGGAGACGGCCGAGCTGGCAGCCCAGGCGGAGGCGGGTACCCCGGCACTGCCGCCGGATACCCTGGTCTATGGCATTGACGGGCCGTTCTTCTTCGGTGCCGCGGAGAAGCTGGAGCAGACACTGGAATCAATCCAGAGTCACATGAAAACGGTCGTCCTGCGCATGGAGCGCGTGCCCTTCATCGATGCAACCGGCATCCAGGCGCTCGACGAACTGGTCGACAACTTCCACCGCCACAAGAGCCGTGTCGTGCTGGTCGGATTGCGCGGCAACGTATACCAGAAGCTGGCGCGTGCCGGCCTCATCGAGAAGCTGGGGGCATCCGGCGTGTTCCCGAGCATCGCCGCGTTCGCGCAACAGGCCGGCGCCGCGCGCTGACGGAGGCGGGCATGAGGGGTGCCCGACTTGCTGATCGGGGCACTGCCTGTTGCCTATTCCTCGGCCAGTTCCGCCAAAAGCAGGTTCTGCGCACAGGTGCGCACCCGGCGCGAGGGCTTGATGCGGTAACTGCCTTCGCTGTCCATGTCCCAGGCTTGGCAGTTGTCGACGAGGTAGCTCTTCAGGCCTTCCTTGATCACGCGGCGCTTGAGTTTCGGGTCGAGTACCGGGAAGGCGACCTCGATGCGGCGGAAGAAGTTGCGTTCCATCCAGTCGGCGCTGGCCAGATAGAGCTTTTCGGCGCCGTCGGCATGGAAGTAGTAGATGCGATGGTGTTCGAGGAAGCGGCCGATCACGGAACGCACGCGGATGTTCTCGGAGAGTCCCGGCACGCCCGGCCGCAGGCAGCAGACGCCGCGCACGATGAGGTCGACCTGCACGCCCGCCTGGCTGGCGGCATAGAGCGCCTCGATGATCTCCGGTTCGAGCAGCGAGTTCATCTTCGCGATGATGTGCGCCTTGCGCCCGGCACGGGCGCTTTCGGTCTCGGCGTGGATCGCGTCCATCATGTTCGAATGCAGGGTGAAGGGCGCCTGCCACAAGTGCGTCAGCGCGCTCGCCTTGCCGAGGCCGGTGAGCTGCTTGAAGACCTCGTTGACGTCCTCGGCCAGGGCGTCGTTGCAGGTCAGCAGGCCGAAATCGGTGTAAAAGCGCGTGGTGCGCGGGTGGTAGTTGCCGGTGCCGAGATGGATGTAGCGGCGGTAGCCGTGCTCCTCGCGGCGCAGGACCAGCATCAGCTTGGCGTGGGTCTTGTAGCCGAACACGCCATAGACGACGTGGGCGCCGGCTTCTTCGAGCCGGGCGGCGATCGACAGGTTGGCTTCCTCGTCGAAGCGCGCCATCAGTTCGACGACGACCGTGACTTCCTTGCCCTTCTGCGCGGCGCGCAGCAGGTGCTCCATCAGCACCGAGTCGGTGCCGGTGCGATAGACGGTCATCTTGATCGCGACGACCTGCGGATCGTCGGCGGCCTGCTTGAGGAACTCGATGACCGGCGTGAAGGACTGATAGGGATGGTGCAGCAGGATGTCGTTCTTCTTGATCGCGTCGAACAGGTCGTAGCGGCCGACGAGCTGCTTCGGCAGGCCGGGCGAGAAGGGCTGGAACTTGAGGTCGGGACGGTCGACGCGGTCGGGCACCGACATCAGGCGCACGAGGTTGACGATGCCGCGCACCTGGTAGAGGTCGGCGTGGGTGAGGCCGAACTGCTGGAGCAGGAATTCGCGCATCGTCTCCGAGCAGTTGTCGGGCACCTCGAGGCGCACGCCGTCGCCGAAGTGGCGCTGCGGCAGTTCGCCCTGCAGCGCGGTGCGCAGGTTCTTCACTTCCTCCTCATCGACGAACAGGTCGGAGTTGCGCGTGACGCGGAACTGGTAGCAGCCGAGGATGTTCATGCCGGCGAACAGTTCGCCG
>JAJZSW010000051.1 GCA_021849505.1 Pseudomonadota bacterium | reverse complement strand
ACCTGACCACGCCGAAGAAGGTCAAGCTGGACGACGGCTCGGAAGAGGATCACAAGATTGTCGACACCAAGGACCAGAAGGCGCTCACCAACCTCGCCAGGTGGATTCTGTCGCACTGACGCGGGAAGCAGTTTGAACAGCGGGTGGCAGCCTCCGGGCGGCTGCCCGCGCGTGTTGCCTCCGGCCGCAAAGAAGAACAAGCCAGAAAAGCCGGAGCCGAGGTCTGTCTAAGGGGATGTTCATGAAAATGCCGCAGCGCTTGTGCCGTTCGCTGGTTGCCCTGTTCTGTTTGTCCATCGCGTGCGCCGGTGGGGCCGTCGCAAAGAGCGATGCCAATCCGTCGAACGCGAAGCTGGACAAGGAATCCTGTCTGAAATGTCATGAAAACAAGCATGACGCGATCAAGGTGCCGATCGTCATCGATGGGGAGGAGGAAGAACGGGAACTGCGGCAGATCGACACGCGCAAATTCGCCAGGAGCGTGCATAGCAATCTGCAATGCGTGGACTGCCACAAGAACATCGTCGACAGCCGGAAGAACCACCAGATCGACAAGACCGTGGCCAAAGCCGATTGCATCGGCTGTCACGAAGGCCTGTGGGCGAAGGTACAGCAGGAAGGCAAGGCCAGGGACAACCCGCGGCTCGAACTGGTCTTCAAGAACATCGAGGCCTACAAGAACTCCTTCCACGCCAGGGAGAACAAGGACATTCCCGGCACGCCGCTCGCCAAGTGCGACGACTGCCACAGCTCGCACGAGTTCGACGTGCCGCCCAAGGGCAGCGAGCGGCGCACCGCCTGGCACAAGTCGATCCCGCAGACCTGCGGCACCAAGTGCCACGAAGACCAGCTCGAGATCTATGGCGCCTCGGTCCATGGCGAAGAAGTGATCGACAAGGGCAACATCAAGGCGGCGGTCTGTACCGACTGCCACAGTGCCCACAGCGTCACCGGCACGTCGGGCGACGCCTATAAGCTGGCGAACGTCCAGTCCTGCGGCGATTGCCACAAGGAGGAAATCGCCAGCTTCCGCGACACCTACCACGGCAAGGTCAGCGCGCTCGGCTGGGCGTATACGGCCCGCTGCGTCAGCTGCCACGACAGCCACGGCATCAAGGCGGTGGATGATCCCAAGTCCAAGGTGCATCCGAACAACCGGTTGAAGACCTGCCAAAGCTGTCACGACGGCAAGAAGCTGCCGAAGGCCACCGAGGGCTTTGTTACATTCGCGCCGCACGCCAACGCGCATGACTTCGACAAGTATCCGCAGATGTACGTCGTCACCAAGTTCATGATCTGGCTGCTGATCGGCGTGTTCGCCTTCTTCTGGTTGCATTCCGCGCTCTGGTACTACCGCGAGTGGCGCGAGCGGAAACTGTTCAAGACCGAGGCGCATGTCCGCGTCGAAGGTCTCGACCTGCCGCCCGGCAAGCACTTCGAACGCTTCGCGATCGGCTGGCGCATCGGCCACCTGATGTTCGCGCTGACGACCATGACGCTGGTGCTGACCGGCACGACGGCGCTGTTCGCCGAAACCGCCTGGGCGCCGGTGGTGGCCAAGGCCCTCGGCGGACCGAATGTGCTGGGCATCATCCACCGCGTCGCCGCCGGGATCTTCGTGGGCATCTTCATGATCCACTTCATCTACGTGATGCAGAAGCTGCTGCGCGACAAGAACTTCAAGTGGTTCGGCCCGGACTCCCTGGTGCCCAACTGGAAGGACCTCGACGACATGATCGGCATGTTCAAGTGGTTCTTCGGCATGGGTCCGAAGCCGCTGTTCGATCGCTGGACCTACTTCGAGAAGTTCGACTACTGGGCAGTGTTCTGGGGTGTGAACATCATCGGCTGGAGCGGCTTGATGCTCGCCCTGCCGCACATCACGGCACAGTACTTCCCGGGCTGGGTGTTCAACGTCGCCACGGTGGTGCATGGCGAGGAAGCCTTCCTCGCGGCGGTGTTCCTCTTCACGGTGCACTTCTTCAACAACCACTTCCGGCCCAACAAGCTGCCGCCGCCCGACGTGGTGATGTTCACCGGGACGCAGTCGCTGGAAGAGTTCCGCCACGAGCATCCGGCGCAGTACCAGCGTCTGCTCGAGTCCGGCGAACTGCAGCAGCGCCTCGTCGATGCACCGTCCCGTCCGCTCCACGTCGGTTCGGTGATCCTCGGCCTGACCCTGATTACCGTCGGACTCGTGCTGCTGGTGCTGGTGTCGAACGGATTCTTCGTAACGATGATGTAAGCGAGCGGTTCCGGCAACAACGCCTGCTGCGACAGAATGACGCAGCAGGCGTTTTCTTTTGCGGCGAGCGTTCGCGGATAATGCGCCCATGGAGGCAAACGAAGCCATCCGCCTGGCGACGGTATTGCGTCGGCTGGTTGTTCTGCGCTGGTGGCTGATCGGCGGGCTGACGCTTGCCGTCCTGTCAGTGCCGACTTTGCTCGAGATCGCCCTGCCGCTGGCACCCCTGCTGGCGCTGCTGTCGCTGATGGCCGGCTTCAATCTGGTCATCCAGCTGTGGGCCGGTATGGAAGATGCCCGTGCCAGTGACCTGTCCGGCCAACTGGCCGTCGATCTGGTTGCGATGGCCGTGTTGCTGTACCTGACGGGAGGGGCGACCAATCCGCTCGTTTCGCTGCTGCTGCTGCCGGTTGCCGTGGCCGCCTTTTCCTTGCCGGCACGGTGGGTGGCCGGCATTGCTGCCTTGGCCATCGGCCTGTATTCCTTCCTGATGCTCTATTCCCTGCCGTTGCCGATCGCCGACGCGGAACGCGCGACGCGCCTGCATCTCGGCGGCATGTGGCTCACCTTCGTCGTTTCCGCGGGATTGCTCGCGTGGTTCGTCACGCGCATGACGCAGGCGCTGCGCGCGCGCGATGTGCAGCTTGCAGCGGCGCGCGAAGAGGCCTTGCGCGATGCGCAGGTCGTGGCGCTCGGCCAGCTCGCGGCCGGTGCTGCCCATGAGCTTGGCACCCCGCTCGCGACGATGAAAGTCCTCGCGGAAGAGCTCGTTGCCGACTTGCGCTTGCCCGAAGATGCGCGCACTGATCTCGATCTCCTGCAGCGGCAGATCGGCATCTGCAAGGAAATCGTCGGCGGGCTGACGCAAAAGGCCGGCATCGAGCGGGCGCGGCAGACGGTATCCGCCGCCACCTGGCTCGACGGCCTGCTGGCACGCTGGCGTACGCTCTGGCCCCGGGTCAGTTGTACGCTCGAAGTGGCCGGGGCAGGGACAGTGCCGCAAATTCTTGCCGAGGCCGCCCTGGAGCAGGGCATCACCAACCTGCTCAACAATGCCGCAAAGATTGCGCCGGAAGGCATGCGCGTCATCATCGACTGGAACGAGCGGGTGCTGCGCATCGCCGTACATGATCGCGGCCCCGGTTTCCCGCCGGACATACTGCGGCGTTGCGGGGCGGAACCCTTGCCCGCGGTCGCCGAGGGCAGCGGGATTGGACTCTGGCTGACACGTGCCGCCGTCGAGCGGCGCGGCGGCAACTTGCGACTGGACAATGACGGCGGCGGGGTCGCCACCATCGAACTGCCGATTGGAGAAACTGCATGACGATTCATGTGCTGGTGATCGACGACGATCCGACCTTCAATGCCGTGCTGTCGCGCGCGCTGACGCGACGCGGTTATGCAGTGAGCAGCGCGACAAAGGCCGAACAGGCGCTGTCCGCTGCGCGTGCGCAGCCGCCGGGCGCGGTCGTGCTCGATCTCAACCTCGGCAGCAGTTCCGGGCTGCAACTGATCCGGCCGCTGCTCGACATCGCGCCGGAATGCCGCATCGTCGTGCTCACCGGCTACGCGAGCATCGCCACGGCCGTCGAGGCGATCAAGCTTGGCGCGACGCAGTATTTCGCCAAGCCGATCGAGGTCGAGGCCATCGTCGCCGTGTTCGATGCGCCGGAAGAGTTCGAAGAGGCGGGCGAGGGGGAGGTGCCCAGTGATCCGCTGTCGGTCGGCCGGCTCGAGTGGGAGCACATCCAGCGCGTGCTGCACGAACACGAAGGTAATATCTCCGCGACGGCGCGCGCGCTCAAGATGCATCGGCGCACGCTGCAACGCAAGCTTGCCAAGCGGCCATTGAAGGCATAGCGGTGCCGTCCTGCCGGCGCCGACTTTTGAAAAATTGCTTGGCGAAATCCGTTGAATCTGGTTAGAATGCGGCCCTTCGATTTGTCGAAGATCGATGCGCAAGACCGTGGAGTGGTAGTTCAGTTGGTTAGAATACCGGCCTGTCACGCCGGGGGTCGCGGGTTCGAGTCCCGTCCACTCCGCCAAAAACACCCAAAAACGCGCCGCGAGGCGCGTTTTTACTTTGGCGCGCCGGGAGGCGCGTTTTTTGGCGCGCCGCAAGGTGCGTTTTTGTCCGCTGGAGTCCGCCAATGCCGGTAATCACGCTGCCCGATGGTTCCAAACGCGAGTATCCGCAACCGCTGACTGTCGCCGAGGTGGCTGCCTCGATTGGCTCCGGCCTCGCCAAGGCCGCGCTGGCGGGCAAAGTGGATGGCAGGCTGGTCGATACCTCCCACCGCATCGAGAGCGATACCGCGCTCGCCATCGTCACCGACAAGGACGCCGAAGGCGTCGAGATCATCCGCCACTCCACGGCGCACCTGCTGGCCTATGCCCTCAAGGAAATGATCCCTGAAGCGCAGGTGACCATCGGCCCGGTCATCGACAAGGGCTTCTACTACGATTTTGCCTGCCGGCCGTTGACGCCCGAGGATCTTGCCGCCATCGAGAAGCGCATGGCCGAGCTGGCGAAGCAGGATTTCCCCGTCACGCGCGAAGTCTGGCCGCGCGACAAGGCCGTCGATTTCTTCAAGTCGATCGGCGAACGCTACAAGGCCGAGCTGATCGCCGCGATTCCCGCCGGCGAGGACGTTTCGCTGTACCGCGAGGGCGACTTCATCGACCTCTGCCGCGGCCCCCACGTGCCCTCGACCGGCAAGCTCAAGCACTTCAAGCTGATGAAGGTTGCCGGCGCCTACTGGCGCGGCGATTCGAAGAACGAGCAGCTGCAGCGCGTCTATGGCACGGCCTGGGCGAAGAAGGAAGAGCTCGAAGCCTACCTGCACATGCTCGAGGAGGCCGAGAAGCGCGACCACCGCAAGCTCGGCAAGCAGCTCGACCTGTTCCACCTGCAGGACGAGGCGCCCGGCCTCGTGTTCTGGCATCCGCATGGCTGGTCGGTGTGGCAGGAGATCGAGCAGTACATGCGCGCGGTCTATCGCGACAACGGCTACCAGGAAGTGCGCTGCCCGCAGATCCTCGATCGCAGCCTGTGGGAGAAGTCGGGCCATTGGGAGCACTACAAGGACAACATGTTCACCACCGAGTCGGAGAAGCGCGACTATGCGGTGAAGCCGATGAACTGCCCCGGCCACGTGCAGATTTTCAATACCGACGTGCGTTCCTACCGCGACCTGCCGCTGCGCTACGGCGAGTTCGGCTCCTGCCACCGCAACGAGCCTTCGGGCGCGCTGCATGGCGTGATGCGCGTGCGCGGCTTCACGCAGGACGACGGCCACATCTTCTGCACCGAAGACCAGATCCAGCCGGAAGTCACAGCCTTCAACGACCTGGTGCGCCAGGTATATGCCGATTTCGGCTTCAGCGACGTCGCGGTGAAGCTGGCGCTGCGACCCGAGAGCCGCGTCGGCGCGGACGATCTCTGGGACAAGGCCGAGGAGGCGCTGCGCGCCGGCCTGCGCGCCAGCGGCCTCGACTGGACGGAGCTGCCGGGCGAAGGCGCCTTCTACGGCCCGAAGATCGAATTCCACATCAAGGATGCGATCGGCCGCTCCTGGCAGTGCGGCACGATGCAGGTCGATTTCTCGATGCCCGGCCGCCTCGGCGCCGAATACGTCGGCGAGGACAACGCGCGCCACACCCCCGTGATGCTGCACCGGGCGATCCTCGGCTCGCTGGAGCGCTTCATCGGCATCCTCATCGAGAACCATGCCGGCGCGCTGCCGCTCTGGCTGGCGCCGGTGCAGGCCGTCGTCATGAACATTTCGGAAGCGCAGGCCGACTACGCCGAAGCTGTGGCGAAAAAGTTGCGCGAAGCGGGCTTCCGCGTCGATTGCGATTTGCGCGGCGAAAAAATTAACTATAAAATCCGCGAACATAGCTTGTTGAAGCGGCCTTATCTCGTCGTCGTTGGCGACAAGGAAAAGGCTGCGGGGTTGGTCGCCGTACGTTCGCGCGATGCGCGTGATGCCCGGGGCAATCAGGATCTCGGGCAGATGTCCCAGGATGCATTGATTGAGCGCCTGTTGCAGGAACGCGCAAGCAAGGGCGTGGCGGCCTGATTTTTGATTATTAGGAGACTTGAACCATCGCCCAGGAAAAGACGCAGCGCGTCAACGAAGAGATAACGGCCCCCGAAATTCGTTTGGTCGGGGTGGACGGCGAACAGCTCGGTATCGTGACTGCTCGTCAGGCGCTGCAAATGGCGGAAGAGGCGGCAGTCGACCTGGTCGAAATCGCGCCGATGGCAACACCGCCCGTCTGTCGCCTGATGGATTTCGGCAAGTTCAAGTATCAGGAAGCGAAACGCGCCGCGGAGGCCAGGAAGAAGCAGAAGATCGTCGAGGTCAAGGAAATCAAGTTTCGTCCCGGAACGGACGAGAACGATTACCAGATCAAGATGCGCAACGTCATCAAGTTTCTCGGGGAAGGCGACAAGGCGAAGATCACCTTGCGTTTCCGGGGCCGCGAAATGGCCCACCAGGAAATCGGCATGCGCGTGCTGGAACGGATCAAGACCGAGCTCGAGAATCAGGCCGTCGTCGAGCAGTTTCCCAAGATGGAAGGCCGCCAGCTGATCATGGTGCTGGCGCCCTCGAAGAAGCAGGTGAAGCATTAAGCAGTAAAGCAGCAGGCAGTACCAACAAGCGGTCGTGGGTTGTCGAAGCGTTCCCGGATCGGGAGCCACCCAGCGCCGTGTCAAAAAGGAGATCTTCGATGCCGAAGATGAAAACGAAGAGCGGGGCCGCCAAGCGCTTCAAGGTGCGCGGGTCCGGCAGTATCAAGCGTGGCTGCGCCTTCAAGCGCCACATCCTCACCAAGAAAACCACCAAGAGCAAGCGCCAGCTGCGCGGCATGCAGACCGTGCACGAGTCGGACAAGCAGTCCATTCGCGCGATGTTGCCGAACAGCTAAGGAGACGTCACCATGCCAAGAGTCAAACGTGGTGTAACGGCGCGCGCGCGCCACAAGAAGGTTCTCGCCCAGGCCAAGGGGTTCCGCGGCCGCCGGAATAACGTCTATCGCATCGCCAAAGAGGCGGTGATGAAGGCGGGGCAATACCAGTATCGCGACCGCCGCCAGAGAAAGCGCCAGTTCCGCGCCCTGTGGATCGCCCGTATCAACGCGGGTGCCCGCGAACTGGGCATGAAGTACAGCACCCTGATGAACGGCCTCAAGAAGGCCTCCATCGAGGTGGACCGCAAGGTGCTGGCCGACCTGGCCGTCTTCGACAAGCCGGCGTTCGCCGCCCTGGCGAACCAGGCCAAGGCCAAGCTCGGCGCTTAACCGCAAGCCAAGCGAAAAGGGGAGGCCCTCAGTTGCAATGAGGCCTCCCTTTTTTCTGACCGGTATGGAAAATCTGGAACAACTCGTCACGCAGGCCACGGCCGCTTTCGCCGCGGCGACCGAACTGGCGCGCCTCGAAGACGTCAAGGCCGCCTATCTCGGCAGTCAGGGTTCGCTGACCGCCCTGCTCAAGGGACTCGGCAAGCTGCCGCCCGAGGAACGCAAGAGCGCCGGCGCGGCGATCAACGACGCGAAGAGCCGCATCGAAGCCGCGCTGGCCGCGCGGCGCGATGACCTGAAAAACGCCCGGCTCGCCGCCCAGCTGGCGTCCGAATCGCTCGACGTCACGCTGCCGGGCCGCGGCCAGGCGCGCGGCAGCATCCACCCGGTGATGCGCACGCTCGACCGCATCGAGCAGCTGTTCCGCTCGATCGGCTTCGAGGTCGCCGACGGTCCCGAGATCGAGACCGACTGGCACAACTTCACCGCATTGAACACGCCCGAGAATCACCCGGCGCGCTCGATGCACGACACCTTCTACCTGCTCGACACAGATGAACGTGGGGGCAGGGTGCGCGAGGATGTCTTGCTGCGCACCCACACCAGCCCGGTGCAGATCCGCACCATGCTGGCCCACGTCGAGAAGTACAAGCACCTCGAGCATATGCCCGAGATCCGCGTCATCTGCCCCGGCCGCGTGTATCGCGTCGACTCCGACGCCACACACTCGCCGATGTTCCATCAGGTCGAAGGCCTGTGGGTGGGCGAGCAGGTCAGCTTCGCCGACCTCAAGGGCGTGGTGGCCGACTTCCTGCGCCGCTTCTTCGAGAGCGACGACCTCAAGGTGCGCTTCCGTCCCTCCTTCTTCCCCTTCACCGAGCCGTCGGCCGAGATCGACGTCGCCTTCATGCACGGCGCGCTCGAAGGACGCTGGCTCGAGATCGCCGGCTGCGGCATGGTGCATCCCAACGTGCTGCGCTTTGGCGGCATCGATCCCGAGAAATACACCGGCTTCGCCTTCGGCATGGGCCCGGACCGCCTGACCATGCTGCGTTACGGCATCAACGACCTGCGCCTGTTCTTCGACGGCGACCTGCGTTTCCTTTCCCAGTTTCAATAGGCCAAGATGCAATTCCCCGAATCCTGGCTGCGCGCCCTCGTCAATCCGCCGCTCTCCACCGACGAGCTGTGCCACCTGCTCACCATGGCCGGCCTCGAGGTCGAGGAGTGCCGTCCCGCCGGCGCTGACTTTTCGAATGTCGTCGTCGCACGCATCCTCAGCGCCGAGAAGCATCCCGATGCCGACAAGCTGAAACTCTGCTCCGTCGATACTGGCGAACACGGCATCCTGCAGATCGTCTGCGGCGCGCCCAACGCCGCGGCCGGCCTCGTCGTGCCCTGCGCACTGGTTGGTGCGAAATTGCCCGGCATCGAGATCAGGAAAGCCAAGGTGCGTGGCGTCGAGAGCCACGGCATGCTGTGCTCGGCCCGCGAGCTGGGCCTCTCCGAAGACCACGGCGGCCTGCTGACGTTGCCCGCGGATGCGCCGATCGGCCGGAACGTGCGCGAGTACCTCGCGCTCGACGACCAGCTGATCACCCTCAAGCTGACGCCCAACCGCGCCGACTGCCTCTCGCTCACCGGCATCGCCCGCGAAGTGGCCGCACTCACCGGCGCGCCGCTCACGCTGCCGGCGATCGAACCCGTCGCCGCCGTGCATGACGAAACCCGCGCAGTGGTGCTCGACGCCCCCGCCGCCTGCCCGCGCTACTGTGGCCGCATCGTGCGCGGCGTGAATGCGAAAGCGCCGACGCCCGGCTGGATGAAGCAGCGCATCGAGCGCTGCGGCGTGCGCGCCATCTCGGCGCTCGTCGACGTCACCAACTACGTGATGCTCGAACTCGGCCAGCCGCTGCACGCCTTCGACGATGCACAGCTGGCCGGCGCGATCCACGTGCGCACTCCCAAGGCCGGCGAGCAGCTGCTGCTGCTCAACGAGCAGACCGTCACGCCCACGGCGGAGACCGCGCTGATCGCCGACGAGCAGAAGCCGCTGGCCATGGCCGGCATCATGGGCGGCGAGCATTCCGGCATCAACGACGCCACCACCGACCTGTTCCTCGAGAGCGCCTTCTTCGCGCCCGACGCCATCGCCGGCAAGGCGCGCGCGCTGGGCTTCAGCTCCGACGCTTCGTATCGATATGAAAGGGGCGTCGACTTCGAGCTGCAGCGCCGCGCCATCGAGCGCGCCACGCAGCTGATCATCGACATCTGCGGCGGCCGGCCTGGCCCGGTCGTCGAGGCCGTCGCAACCGCGCACCTGCCCAAGCGCCCGCCGGTGCGCCTGCGCCTGCCGCGCGTCGCGCGCGTGCTGGGCATCGAACTCGGCCACGCCCAGATCGAGAAGCTCGTCGCCGGCATGGGCTTCGCCTATGAGCGTAAAGGCGACGACCTCGTCGTCACCCCGCCCTCGCATCGCTTCGACATCGTGATCGAAGAAGACCTGATCGAGGAAATCGCCCGCATCCACGGCTACGACAACATCCCCGCCCCGCCGCCCACGGCGCGCTGCGAGATGCTGCCGCTGCCCGAGGCGAAGCGCGGCGCGATGGCGCTGCGCCGCCTGTTGGCCGAGCGCGGCTTCCACGAGGTGGTGAACTACAGCTTCGTCGAAGCCGGCTGGGAGGCCGACTTCGCTGGCAATACCTCCCCGGTGGTCCTCGCCAACCCGATCGCCAGCCAGATGGGCGTGATGCGCTCCAGCCTGATTGGCGGCCTGGTGGGCACGCTGGTCGGCAACCTCAAGCGCCAGACCAGCCGTGTGCGCGTCTTCGAAATCGGTCGCTGCTTCAGCCAGGATGCCGCGCAGGACACCGGATACCGCCAGCCGCAGCGCGTCGCCGCGCTGGCCGCGGGGCCGGCCCTGCCCGAGCAGTGGGGCACGCCAAGCCGCGCCGCCGACTTCTACGACCTCAAGGGCGACCTCGAGGCCATCTTCGCCCCGCGCCGCCTGGCCTTCGAACGCACCAGCCATCCCGCGTTGCATCCGGGCCGCTCCGCCCGCGTGCTGCTCGATGGCCAGGAAATCGGCGTGCTCGGCGAGATCCACCCGCGCTGGCGCCAGAAATACGAGCTCGCAGAACCGGCAGTGGTGTTCGAGATCGAACTCGCCGCGCTGCTGCAAACGCCGCTGCCGATCTATAACGAGGTGTCACGCTTTCCTGCCGTGGTACGCGACATCGCGCTGGTCGTGCCGCAGCAGTGCGAAGTCGCCGCGCTGCTGGCCGCGCTGCAGTCGGCGGCCCCCGGGTTTGTGCGTGAAATACAACTGTTCGACGTTTATCAGGGCAAGGGGATCGCGGCGGATTGCAAGAGTCTTGCCTTCCGCGTCGCGATGCAAGATACTCGCAGGACTTTGGCGGACAGCGATGCCGACGCCGCGCTGGCCAGCCTGCTCGCGGCCGCGCAGGCGCGTTTCGGTGCAACGTTGCGCAGCTAAGGGAGGACATAACAAGATGACGATGACGAAAGCGGAACTGGCCGATCTCCTGTTCGAAAAGGTCGGGCTGAACAAGCGCGAAGCCAAGGACATGGTCGAGGCCTTCTTCGAGGAAGTGCGCACGGCGCTGGAGCAGGGCGACAGCGTCAAGCTCTCCGGCTTCGGCAACTTCCAGCTGCGCGACAAACCCCAGCGCCCGGGCCGCAATCCCAAGACCGGCGAGGAAATCCCGATCACCGCGCGCCGCGTCGTCACCTTCCATGCCAGCCACAAGCTGAAGGCCACCGTCGAGGCGACGGCCCATGACAACGTCCAGCACGGATAAGACCGCGCATTCCGAACTGCCGCCGATCCCGGCGAAGCGCTACTTCACGATCGGCGAAGTCAGCGAGCTGTGCGGCGTCAAGCCGCACGTCCTGCGCTACTGGGAACAGGAATTCACGCAGCTCAAGCCCGTCAAGCGGCGCGGCAACCGCCGCTACTACCAGCACCACGAAGTGCTGCTGGTGCGGCGGATACGTCAGCTGCTCTACGAGGAAGGCTTCACCATCAGCGGCGCGCGCAACCGGCTCGACGAGCCGGCCGCCAAACATGCAGCCCAAGTGCCCGCGCCAGCGCCTGCTAGCGGCGGCTTCTCGCTGCGGGCGGAATTGCTCGGCATCATCGAACTGCTGCGGGTCTGATTGCGCTATAATCCGCGCCGCGTCGGGGTGTAGCGCAGCCTGGTAGCGCACTTGCATGGGGTGCAAGGGGTCGCGAGTTCGAATCCCGCCACCCCGACCAAAGAAAAACAAAGGGTTTCCAGTCAATGACCGGAAACCCTTTTTCATTTGGGTGCCGTCATGCCGGCGCCGGCGCCGACTCCGATCTCAGGCCAGTTTGCCGCCCGCCTTCCTGAGAGCCTTCCTGAGCGCGGCATCGTTGGTGGCGAGGGGCATGCTCTCGCGCAGCGCAAGCTCCAGATACGAAGCGTCGTAAGTCGATAGGCCATGGCGGCGCGCCAGCTGCAACGCATCCGTCAAGGCAAACTCAGCAGAACGGACATCGATTTCGATCGCCATGTCGCGCAGCAGGGAGAGGAAGCCGGCGCTTCGCGCCTCCTGCAGCAATCCCTTGGCTTCCGCTCGGGCAATGACGTTGCCGACCTCGAGCGGCCAGACCGCGGGAACGAGTGCCAGCGTCGCGGGCTCCTGGAACAACGCCAGAATCTTCCGTGCATAGCCCAAGTCAGCCGGGCTGCCATCCGCAAAGAGCCAACGCATCACCACGGAGTTGTCGACCACGAAGCGCATCAGTCACGGCCTTCCTCGATCAGGGCGCGAACATCGGCACCCGCGATCGGGGCCTGCTGGCTCATGAATTCCAGCATGCGTGTTGCCGCAGAGGTGGCGGACTGTTTGGCCCGCGTCGCAACAGGAACGAGATCGGCCACCGGTTCGCCGCGTTGGGTGATGCGGTAGGTTTCGCCGTTCTTGACCTTGCGCAGGAACTCGGCCAGATGGGTCTTGGCCTCGTAGGCGCCTACCTCGATAAGCATCGACATAATCCGCTCCTGTTTGAATAAGACCAGTATATAGACCAGTCTGTCAGACAGCAAGTTCGGAATGGGGCATACAGCAGCAGCCAGATCAAAGCCGTCCGTCGCGCAAATGCCGCGCATCAAGGGAGTCTCTGCGCCTAATCGCTGATTGATTGGGAAGGAGTCCGGGCAAGCCGTTAAAATGCTGCGCTGCAACTGCCGACTGCGACAGTTTCCCATGTCGCTGAATGGCGGAGCAGACGGTCAACAATTCCTAGGATAATAAAATGCAAATGAAAAAACTCATTCCCGGCGCGCTGCTGCTGGCCGCCGTGGGCACGGCGCATGCCGGCGTCGATTTTTATGGCCTTTTTGATCTCAGCTACGGAAAAACCCTGGCTGACGATGCAAACGGCAAGAGCGCCCGCCTCCACTCCGGTGGCGAAGGCGATGGCAATAGCGGATTAAACGACGGCAGCGGCGGTGGCAGCTATGGCAATTCCACCAGCCGTATCGGCCTCAAGGGCGGCATGGACATCGGTAACGGTCTGAAGGCCAACTTCAAGTTCGAGACCGGCGGCATCGACGACGATCTGCGCATCGGCAAGGAAAACAAGACCTTCTTCCGCCGCCAGGCCTGGGCCGGTCTGTCCGGCAACTTCGGCGAGCTGCGCTTCGGCCGCCAGGACTCGGTCGCCTTCCAGGTCATGGGCGCCTACGACTTCAACGGCATGTCCAACGCCGCCTCGGCGCTGGGCAACGCCGGTGTCGCCGTCTGGGGCACTGGCCGCCAGACGCAGTCCCTGCAGTACATCTCTCCAAACATGAACGGCTTCACCGCGCAAGTTGGCTTCGCCGGTAAGGAAGACGGCGTGGACAATGCCAAGCAGGCCACCTCGGCCGGCCTGACCTACACCGCCGGCAAACTCTCTGTCAGCGTCGTTGGCGAGACCAAGCGCGTTGCAGGCGACGGGAATTTCTCCGCCGTGGCCGGCAGCTATGACTTCGGCGTCGTCAAGGTCATGGCCGGTTATGCGGACGGTGTCTTTAACGATAAGGAATTGAAGGGGCCCAACGTCGGCTTCGTCGCCCCGGTGGCCGGCTTCAACGTCGGCATGCACTACGGCAAGAATACCGGGACCAAGGATAGCGCGACCGAGTTCTTCATCAACCGCGAAATCTACAAGAACACCTACGCCTACCTCGATTACGGCCATGTGGACAAGAAAGACGATCCGTCCTCCAAGGCTTACGCCCTCGGCGTGATCTACGTCTTCGAACTGCCCATCCTCAAGTAAACCGCAGTCCAGCGATGGGAAAGCCCGCCGTGCGCAAGCCGGCGGGTTTTTTTTGTTGCCGTCCCGCCAGCGCCGACTTTTGCTAGACGCTATGCGGATGGTTGGCTGACGAGGGGGAAGTGCTCTGGATGACGAATCGAATCGACAGCAAGATCGACATCCAGTTCTGGCCAGTAAAGATGATTTTCCGACGGCAGTTCGACATGCAATATCTTGGCTACCGCCGCATCGCGAAACCACGGAAACTCGGCAAACGGCAGGAACAGTTCCTCATCGCGCAGGAGAATCCAGAAGCCGTGCTTAGAGATATGCGTGCCACGACATCAAGAACCGTGGGAGCTGAGTCAGGCGGCTTTTTGAGGATGTTGCTTGAGCCATTCCCGCAGGGCTTCATTCATGCGGGTCTGCCAGCCTTTGCCAGTTGCCTTGAAGGCTGCCACGACGTCCTCGTCATAGCGGACAGTCAGGAGCAGTTTCTTGTGATCGACAGGCGGACGGCCACGACGCACGAGATTCTCGCCAACATATTCGTCGGCACGCTCGAAGAACTCGTCCGTCAGTTCCGGTGCGTCGTCCGGATCAACCCAGTTTGTGGGCGTAGCGCGTTTGTTCCCGCTCATTGGCTTTCCTCATGCTGATGATGCGGCGAGCTTCGCCGCGCGGTGTCCAGACCAACACGACCATCCTACTGTCCAGCAGGCCCACGGTAATGAAGCGGGGCTCGCTGTAATCTTCGCGAAAGTCTTCGGCCGTGAAGTGGCGCCCTGCAAAGACTTCAACTGCTCTGGCGAAATCCAAACCGCGGTCGGCCATGGTCTGCTGTCGTTTGTCTGGATCGTATTCGATCTGCACGATCAATACTGTAGCTACGATATATCGGTCTGTCAAATAGACCGAGAAGCCATCGCCGCCCCGCCAGCGCCGACTTCTGAAGGCACCAAAGAAAAACGGCCACCCGAAGGTGGCCGTCTTGACTAACTCAGGTAAGGCCTGAATTAGAAGGAGTGACGCACGCCGACCTGGAAGCCCTTCGGGTCAGCGCCAAGACGTCCACCAAATACGTTGGACGCGCTCGCTGCATTGACCGGGTTGAGACCAAAGTCATAGTTGGCGTCGGCTTCGTTGCTGATCTGCGACCAGACAGCCTTGAGGGTGGTGCGCTTGCTCAGGCTGTGCTCATAGCCGACTGCGAACTGCTTGGCGCCGGTATTGCTGGTGCCGGAAATGTCGCCGGCCTTGCCGTACTGGGCAACGATCTTGCCGTTACCGGTGACATTGAAGGTGACCGGGATGAACCAAGCGTTGCGCTTCTCGGAACCTACGTTGTCACTCCACTTGACGCGGTCGAGCATCAGGCCGACAGTGCCCATGCCGAAGTCGTAGCGGAAGGCGGCGCGCAGATCGGAGCCCTCAATACCTGTCGTGTCGCCAACGCTGACCTTGTTGTAGGTCAGGCCAGCGAGGATCGGGCCGTTGGCATAACGGGCGCCGATGTCATAGCCGCGAGTGTTCAGCTGAGCGGCATTGCTGTTGGGAATAGAGCACACTACGTTCAGCGGGTTCTGGCCAACGCTAACGCAAGTAGCAGCGCCTGCGGCCGGTGCAAATGCAGCTGTTGCGCCGTCGCGAGACTTGTTCTCATTGGCGACATAAGCAGCGGTGACAGTAAGGCCCGACATGGAGGGAGAAATGTAAGCAACAGCATTATCCCAGCGGGTGTCGAAAATGGAAGTACCGGCGCCGCCCATCTTGCCGATAAGTCCTGTATTGGAGGTGATGCCGGTCGCGCCGACAAACGGATCCATCGCAGCGCCCAGACCACGGGTCGGGCCGGTCAGGATGCCGGCGGCGACGGTACCGAAGCCGCCAGAGAGGCCGACGAAGGTGTCGCGGTTGAAGTTGAAGGCGCCGGCTGCATCATTGGCCACGCCACCTTCGAACTGGAACACGGCCTTCAGGCCGCCGCCCAGATCCTCAGTGCCCTTGAAGCCGAGAAGGGAGGAGTTGCCGGAAACGCGGTTGCGCGACGGCATGTTTTGGGAGGCAGTAGTCGCGCCAGTCGACTTGACATTGTCGAAGGTCACGTCGGCGGCACCGTAGACGGTGACGTTGGTTTGCGCGAAGGCGGCGCCGGACATCAGGCCAGCGACGGCCAGGGCGATGATTTTCCACAGCATCCTAAAATCTGCTCGACGTTGTTACGCACGGTTCGCGCAGATATTCAAACGGTTACGCAGTCATGTATTTGGTTTTGCAGCACACTGCGCACAGAGAGATGAACGCAGTTTCGCGTGATTTCATGCAAAGGCCACCGCTAAACGGATGCAGTTGACACGCAAAGCGGCTGCAAACGAACACGCATTGCGGCAAACGATGCCGACGATTTCAAACCGACAACTGGCAGTCAGCGGCAACGACGGTGCGTGATTGTGCTGTTGCGAGTGGAAGGTTTGTCGAGCGACTGGTAAACGGTCATTTACATCCGCATCGCAGCGCAGTTGCCCCAACTTCGCATCATCGTATTACACTTGCTGTCGATTTATCCAGTGCCACACATTTACAAGGGAGAACAATATGGCAGAAGCAACACTGCATAACCAAATCGCGGAAGCAGAAAAGCAGATGGCTGATCTTGTCGCGAAGACAGAAGCACTCAAGAAACAAGCACGAGAGACTGATCTCGCAAAAGCAAAAGAACTCATCAAGCTCCACGGATTCACCGCGACCGACCTGCGTCCCGAACTGAAAACCACCCGCACTGCCAGCACGACAACCAAAAAGGCGTCGCCTAAAAGAAGCACCAAAAGAAAATAAGCACGCCAATCGTGTAGCGCAGTTCGCTGCGCTACATCTGCTGCGTGTCATTCATCACGCAGGCGACGAACATACGCAAGAACTCTTTGCCGATTACGATATTGGCAGTGAGCAGTTTGTCTTTCTCGATGACGATGCAGCAAAACGCATTGCTGCCATTAAGTCGTCACTGAACTACATTGCCGACAACACGCTTGTTCCCAAGCGACTGGTTGAGCGTGCGCTGACCGATACGCAACTAACTCAGTATCGTGAGTGCTGTAACCAGCCGAGCTCATTTGATGCACTGCTGACAGAGCAAGAATATCCGTCAGCATTCGTGCGCTACCTGAACTATGTCCGTCAAGGCGACCGCTATGAAGCATTGGCGCAGTCGGCACGCAAGCGAAAGTCAGTGAAGCGCGATCATCGCGGCAGGACAACAGCTGAACGATACGGCCAACTTGCCGAAACAAGTTACGAAAGCGCATTGATGGAACTTGCGGACTTACTTGAGCCATATGACAAGCATAGGGCAGCATTCTTTGACTACAGGCAAGCAGAACATATCCGCCAACTGCTGGACCGTCCCGTTGATTGCAGCATAGGCAATGATCCGAACGCTGACTGTGTCAATGTCCCACGACTACGCAGCAGCAAAAGCAAATACACCATCAAGAACGACATTGCGACCACCGGCAAACACGAATATCAACTCGGCTGTCAGCGTGACACGCTGATATCTGCTGCACTGGAACTGCTTTACGGCGAGCATGTCAGCACGACGCAAGGAAAACTGACAGGCGAACAACGGAGCAAGTTAAAACAACTTATGAGCAGGTTGAACAAGTGTAACAACTAAACCAAATTCACCGCATTGCGTTTCATCTCGTCGTTGCAGTCGATATAACGCAGCGTCACCGCAACACTTTTATGTCCCGCCAAACTTGCCAGCAGTCGCACGCCGATTCCCTTGTTCGCCAAGTTCGTGATGAACGATCTGCGTCCCGAATGACTGCTGGCACCATGAATATTTGCACGGCGATAGATACTGATGAACTGCTGCGCCAGCGTGTTCGGCGAGAAACCCGCACGCTTCTGCGTGTAAAACAACGGCGCACTGCCATTCGACCAAGTGCGGCCATCGACATACGCCTGTAATTCCTTCCGCAAACGCTCACTGATGAACACCGTGCGTGCCTGATTGCCTTTCGTTTGCTCTGGCAACAAGCGAAACTCGTCTTTTACCCGCCCTGTTTCATCAACGAGATCGCTGTAACGCAGTGCAGACACTTCGCCAACACGCAGTCCCCCCCGCGTCAGAATAGTTGTCGCCTCGATATGATCTTGAACCTGGGGGCGACGAGGAAGAGAAATGGC
>JAJZSW010000146.1 GCA_021849505.1 Pseudomonadota bacterium | reverse complement strand
CCGACAGTCGCGGCGGCATCCAGGTCATCGAGCGCATGCGCATGCTGCTCGACGCGCTGTCGCACAGCGAACAGCCGCTCGGCCTCAAGCAACTTGCACTGGAAACCGGCCTGCACCCCTCGACCGCCCATCGCATCCTCGCCGCCATGGCGAGCGCCGGCTTTGTCGAACGGCTCGGCGGCGGCAGCTACCGCCTCGGCATCCGCCTGCTCGAACTCGGCAACCTCGTCAAGGTGCGCATCGACATCCGCGAGGCCGCGCTGCCGTGGATGGAAACCCTGCATCGCGAACTGGGCGAGAGCGTCAATCTCGGCATCCGGCAGGGTGATGAAATCGTTTACATCGAACGCACTTCCAGCGGCCGCTCGACCGTCCGCGCGGTGCATCTGGTCGGCGCGCGCGCGCCGCTGCACGTCACCGCCGCCGGCAAGCTCTTTCTCGCGCAGGACAAGTCCGAAGCCGTGGCTTCCTACGCGCGCCATACCGGCCTGCCGGGGCTAACGGCACATTCGATCACGTCCCTCGCCGCCCTGAAACGCGAACTGGAAAAGGTACGCCGCGATGGCGTCGCCTTCGACAACGAGGAAGTCGAACCGGGCCTGCGCTGCATCGGCGCGCCGGTGCATGACGATGCGGGCCATGTCGTGGCGGGCCTGTCGGTGTCGGCGCCGGCCGAACGCCACAAGCCGGAATGGGCGGCGCTGGTCAGGCAAACCGCCGATGCGATCTCGGCGGCGTTGGGTTACTCAAAAAACCCTGAAAGTCGGCGTTGACGGGACGGCACCAACGCCCGTTCAGCCGCGGAAGGTCGGGGGGCTGCTGGCGAGCGACTCGATCCAGCGCTTGATGCGATTGGCGTCGCCGATGCGCGTCAGTCTGCCCCAGGAGTCGAGCAGCACGATGATGGTCGGCTTGTTGTCGAGCCAGGCCTGCATGACGAGGCACTTGCCCGCCTCGCTGATGTAACCGGTCTTGGACAGGCCGATATTCCACTGCTCGTTGCGTACCAGCGTATTGGTGTTGCGGAACATCTGCGGCCGGCCGCGCACCGCCACCTGGTATTCCTCGGAGGTCGAGAATTCGCGGATCAGCGGATACTGGTGGGCGGCATTCACCAGTTTGACGAGGTCACGGGCGCTGGAGACATTTTCCGGTGTCAGACCGGTCGGGTCGGCGAAGCGCGTCTCGGTCAGACCGAGCATCTTCGCCTTGGCGTTCATCGCGGCAACGAAGGCTTCGCGGCCGCCCGGATAGTGGCGCGACAGGGCAGAAGCGGCACGGTTCTCGGAAGACATCAGCGCGAGCAGCAGCATTTCCTCGCGGCTCAGCCGGGTACCGACGGACAGGCGCGAATGGGTGCCCTTGATGGTGTCGAGATCGTCGGTACCGATGGTCAATGTTTCGGTCAGGCTCGGCTGGATGTCGAGCGCGACCATCGCGGTCATCAGCTTGGTGATCGAGGCGATCGGCACGACCGCGCTGGCGTTCTTTTCGAAGAGCACGTCGCCGGTGCTCTGGTCGATCACCGCGACGGCGGCCGACTTGATGCTGTCGATCGAACCGGTTCCGTCATCCTGAATCACCGCGGCGCGGCGTGCGACGGCCTTGGCCGGCTTCTTCGCCTTTTTGACCACCGGCTTGGTGGCAACTTTCTTGCTGGCCACGACTTGTTTCTTCGCCGTCGCCGCAGCAGCCGGCTGACTCGCCCCGACTGTTACGCCGCAAGCGACGCACAGTGCGAGCAGATTTCGCAAAGTAGATTTCATGGGCATCCGGCAGGTAACCAGGTGAAAAACACTTAACAGCTTTGGCTGCTCGATATCCTTGGCGCTAATCAAGACGGCTCCCTTCAATAGCGTAATTATCGGACTTAACTACCAATAATTAAGGACATATGGGGTAGTTTTATACCAACTTCTGAAGTCCGGATCAAGTCGTTGCCCACTCCTGCCCCTGGGCGACCTCGACCGACAGCAGCGCGGTCATGTTGACAATGCGGCGCACGGTCGCCGTCGGCGTCAGGATGTGTACCGGCCGCGCCGCGCCGAGCAGCAAGGGACCTACGGTCAGGCCGTCGCCGGCCGCAGTCTTCAGCAGGTTGAAGGCGATGTTGGCGGCGTCGAGCGTCGGCATCACCAGCAGGTTGGCGGCGCCGGCAAGCCTGGCGTTGGGAAATACCTGCCGGCGTATCTCCGGGTCGAGCGCGGCATCGCCGTGCATCTCGCCCTCGACTTCGAGTTCCGGCGCCTGCGCGCGCAGCAACTGCAAGGCGGCGCGCATCTTTTGCGCGGTCGGCGTCTCATCGGTGCCAAAACTGGAATGCGACAGCAGCGCGACCTTCGGCACGATGCCGAAGCGGCGCACCTCGTCGGCGGCCAGCTGTGTCATCTCGGCGAGCTGGTCGGCCGTCGGGTCGTAGTTCACATAGGTGTCGCCGATGAACAGTGTGCGCTTGGGCAGGATCAGCATGTTCATCGCGTAGAAATGGTCGATCCCGGGCTTGCGGCCGATCACCTCGGCGATGTAGCGCAGGTGCAGCGAATGCTTGCCGAAGGTGCCGCACAGCATGCCGTCGGCGTAGCCGTGGCGCACCAGCATCGCGCCGATCAGCGTGGTGCGGCGGCGCATTTCCCGCTTCGCGTATTCCACGCCGATGCCCTTGCGGCACATGAGTTCGTAATAGTCCTGCCAGAGTTCCTTGTAGCGCGGATCGGAATCAGGATTGACCAGTTCGAAATGCTCGCCGGCGCGCACGCGCAACCCGCACTTGGCGAGATGGCGCTCCACTACTTCCGGACGACCGATGAGGATCGGCCGTGCCAGGCCCTCGTCGCAGACGGTCTGCACCGCGCGCAGCATGCGTTCGTCCTCGCCCTCGCAGAAGACGATGCGCGCCGGCTTCTCCTTGGCGGCGGTGAACACCGGCTTCATGACGAAGCCGGAGTGATAGACGAACTCGTTGAGCTGCTGCCGATAGGCCGCCATGTCGGCGAGCGGCCGGCTGGCGACGCCGGAATCCATCGCCGCCTGGGCGACCGCAGGCGCCACCTTGAGGATCAGGCGCGGGTCGAAGGGCGTGGGAATCAGGTAATCGCGACCGAAGCTCAAGTTGGCGTTGCCGTAGGCGGCGGCGACGACATCGGACTGCTCGGCGTGGGCGAGTTCGGCGATCGCCTTGACCGCGGCGATCTTCATCGCTTCGTTGATCGTCGTGGCGCCGCTGTCGAGCGCCCCGCGGAAGATGTAAGGGAAGCACAGGGCGTTATTGACCTGGTTCGGATAATCCGAGCGGCCGGTGCCGATGATGCAGTCGGGACGCACTGCCTTGGCATCTTCGGGCAGGATTTCCGGATCAGGATTGGCCATGGCCAGGATGATCGGATCGCGCGCCATGCCGGCCACCATCTCGGGCTTGAGCACAC
>JAJZSW010000145.1 GCA_021849505.1 Pseudomonadota bacterium | reverse complement strand
GGCCACATCAGGCCGAGCAAGATCAGCAAGGGGCCTAGCACCGAACCCGATTGCGCAGCACTGGTCAAGATCGGAAATATAAAGGAGAATCATTATCATTACGAAAATGTGCTGGGGTATTACTTATGCGTTGGCTCGCTTCCTACCGCACGCTGGCTCTGCTCCTGGGCTCCTGTGTGAGCATCACCGCCCACCCCAGTTCGACGGAACTGCCCGACCAGGCCAAAGCCAAGCAGGTGTGGCAACTGCTCGACTACATGGCGGTGGACTATGCCGGCGCGGTCTCCCGCGGGACCGTCGTCAAGGATTCGGAATACGCCGAGATGCAGGAGTTCGCGGCCGAGGCCGAACGGCAGGTGGGCGAGCTGCCGCACGGCCAGGCACTCAATCGCTTGAAGCAGCAGGCCTCGCAGTTGCGCAACGCGGTAGCCAGCAAAGCCGAAGCCGCCTCAGTGGCCGAACAGGCGCGCGGCCTGGCGGCGGCGGTCCTCCAGGCCTATCCCTTCCCGGTATCGCCCGCGACGGCCCCCGACCTGCGAAGGGGGGCGCAGCTGTTTCAGGCACAGTGCGCCATGTGCCACGGACCCCAGGGACACGGCGACGGGCCATTGGCCGCAACGCTCAACCCCAGGCCCATCGCGCTGGCGGACCGCGATCGCGCCGCGCAGCGCTCGCTGTTCGCGCTGTACCAGATCATCGGCGGCGGCGTGAAGGGGACGGCCATGCCCAGTTTTCGTGCGCTGTCCGACGACGATCGCTGGGCACTCGCTTTCTTTGTCGGCACCTTGGCCTATTCGGACGACGTCAGGGCGGCCGGTTCGAAGGTCTGGCAAGCCAACGCCGAAGCGCGGCAAGCCATTACCGGGCTCGATGCGCTCACTCAGACCTCGGAATGTGCCCTTGCCGCGCGCCTGGGTGACGAGAAAGCCGCCGAGGTGATCGCCTTTCTGCGCAGCAATCCGCAGGCCCTGGCAAGCGCTCGGGCCGGCAGTACGTCCATTGCGAAAGCCAAGCTCTCCGAGAGCTTCGCCGCCTTGGAACGGGGCGATCGTGCGGCCGCAACCAAACTTGCCTTGTCCGCTTATCTCGACGGGTTCGAGCCGGTCGAGCCCGCGCTGGCCGCACGCAACAGGGCGCTGTTCGAGAAGATCGAAAGCGCGATGACAGCCTATCGTGCGCACGTGGCCAGTTCGAGCGTCGAGGACGTGCGGGCCGCCGAACAGTCGCTCCAGGCTTTGCTGGATGAGGCCGACGCGGCGCTGGCCCCGGGACGCGCCGATGCGGCGGCAACGTTCATTGGCGCGCTGACCATCCTGCTGCGCGAGGGGCTGGAAGCCTTGCTCGTCGTGGTCGCGATCGTGGCCTTCCTAAAAAAGGCCGAACGCCGAGAGACGCTCGTCTACGTGCACTCAGGCTGGATCGCCGCCTTGGCGGCGGGCGGCGTGACCTGGGGGATCGCAACCTACCTGGTCGATGTCAGCGGCGCGAGCCGGGAGCTCACCGAAGGCTTCTCGTCCCTGTTTGCCGCGGTCGTCCTGCTCAGTGTGGGCATATGGATGCACCAGAAGAGCGTCGCCGGACGGTGGCAGGTGTTCCTGAAGCAGAAGATGTCGGCCGCATTGAGCCATCGTACGGCGTGGTTCCTCTTCTCGCTTGCCTTTGTAGCGGTGTACCGCGAGGTCTTCGAGACCGTGCTTTTCTACGCCGCCTTGTGGACGGAGGGCAATGGTTGGCCTCTGCTCGCCGGGTTGGGCGCGGGTGCGTCGATTCTCGGCATCATTGCCGTCCTGTTGCTGCGCACGAGCGCAAGGCTGCCGATAGGCAAGTTCTTTGCGGCAAGCTCAGCGCTGGTGGCGATCCTTGCCGTCGTGCTGGCAGGCAAGGGTATCGCTGCCCTGCAGGAAGCTGGCTGGCTGCACACCAGCCCGGCCCCAACCCCGCGCATCGACGTCCTTGGCATCTATCCCTCGATGCAGACGCTGCTCGCCCAAACGGCTGTGCTCTTCGTGGTCGTCATGGCATTCGTCATCAACACCCGCTCTGGGCCGATGGCTTCGGTTGCCAAGGACGCATAATCTGCCCCATTCGGCAATGATTCCGGTTTATGACTGGCGTGCCAAGGGAGGCCCCCGGCCCCGCCACCTGTGAATCTTACCCCCTTGGGCAGATGGTCACCGGGCGGCCCTGCACGTCGACCGCTCGGCCGACGCTTCTCCGGGACCGTCGGCATCAGCCAGACAAGTCGCGCCTCTGCGTGAAGGCGCAATCGTGAAATGCGGGCTCACGGTACGCGGCCGGCCTTGCGCGCTCGCATGTATGCGCTAACATGCAACTATGCATACGATCAACGTCAAGCCCCCCGAAGTATTTCAAGCCCTTGCCGACTCAACACGGATCCGAATCGTGCGCCTTCTCGCAGAAACGCGAGAGGTGGCGTGCCTCTGTGAACTGGTGGACAGTCTTCTGGAGCCCCAATACAAGCTCTCGCGCCATGTCAAAGTGCTGCGACAGGCCGGTTTGCTGTCCGCCGAAAAGGAAGGTCGGTGGGTCTATCACCGGCTGGTCGAGGGCATCCCCTACCTCGACCGGCTGCATGAGGCGCTCAAGGCACTGCCCGACGTCGACGGGTCGTTCGCCCGCGACCTGGAAAATTTCCGCGGCCGGATGTGCCTGCGGGAAGCCGGCCGCTGCCGCATCGGCATCCAGACGCCCGAACTGGCGGCAGGAGGCGAATGATGGCGTGCTCATGTTCCGCTGCGCTCCCGCTGACCATGCCGCGACCGTGGAAAAACCCGCAGGTCGTGACCTCCTCCACTTCCGGGGTTCTGCTCGCGCTGGGCTTCGTCGGTGGCTACCTGGGACTGTCCCACGCCGCCGAGGTGCTGCTTTATGTGGCGGCGGTCGTCATCGGTGGCTACTACTTCGGCCGGGAGGCGCTGGAGGAACTGATCAAGGAGCGCGCGGTTGGCATCGAACTGCTGATGTCCGTCGCGGCCGTCGTCGCGGGCGTGATGGGGCAGTGGCTGGAAGCCGCCACGCTGGTGTTCCTGTATTCCATCTCCGAGGCGGCCGAAGGCTATACGGCGGAGCGCACGCGGCACGCCGTGCGGGCGCTCATGGACCTGGCGCCGAAGACCGCCCTGGTGCGCCGGGGCGACCAGGAGTCGCGGATCCCCGTCGAACAGCTGCGGGTGGGCGACACTTTCATCGTCCTGCCTGGGGAATCGGTCGCCACCGATGGCGACGTGATCGACGGCCATTCCGCGGTCAACCAGGCGCCGGTGACGGGGGAATCGGTGCCGATAGAGAAATCCCCCGGCGGCAAGGTCTTCGCCGCCAGCATCAACGGCGAAGGCGCGCTGACGGTGCGCGCGACCAAGGCGTTCGCGGACAACACCCTGTCGCGCATCATCCATCTGGTGGAAGCGGCGCAGGCCAGCAAGGGGCGCAGCCAGCGCTTCATCGAGCGCTTCGGCAAACGCTACAGCCCGGCTGTTCTGGGCATCGGCATCCTGATCGGCCTGCTGC
>JAJZSW010000144.1 GCA_021849505.1 Pseudomonadota bacterium | reverse complement strand
CGTCAAGGATGCCAGCATTCAGGGCGACTACGCCGAGTACCGCAACCAGTTACCCGGCCAGGACTTCTTCGAGAAGAACAAGGTCGGTCCCAAGCAGCAACAGTTCGATTTCGGGAGCGGCGCGCGGTGAGTCTGCTGATGGATGCGCTCCGCAGGGCGGAGCAGCAAAAGCAGCAGGGGACGGCTTCCAGCGCCGTTCCTGCGGGCGGCGGCAATCTGAGCCTGGAGCCCCTCGCCGAACCACCACCCGAGCCCGTCGCCGCGGAAAAGGATCTCGACCGGCGCCTGCCGGAACTGCCCAAGCGGCTGGAAGAACTGGATGACCAGTTCTTTACCGCCGACCCGGTACTGCAGAAGTCGATCCGTGCGCTCGCCGAAACCAAGGCCCGGGCAGCGGAACCGCCGCCGGCCCCTGTCAGCGCACCTTCCGGCACCCCCCGTGCCGCCGCACAAAACGTTTTTGCCGTCAAACAGACGGCCCCGTCGGCCGGACATGGCTTCGCGATCACCGTCGGCATCGCCACCCTGATCGCCAGCGCGGCGATCGGCGCTTACCTCTACTGGCAGATGCAGCCCAGGGGCGGTCTCGTGGCCGGGCCGGGATTGGCCGTGCCACAGCAGCCGGTCACGCCCCCGCCCGCACCGGCTGCTGTCCAAGCCGCCCCGCCGGCGCCCGCAACGCCGGAAATGGCGGCCCCAGCCCCGCCAGCCCGCGCCGCCACGGCACTACGCCCGGGCATAGCCCCTGCGCCGCCCCAAGGGGCACCGGAGCGACTGGCGGCGCCTGCGGACAGCGGCATCCGTTTCAGCACCAGGCAGAAAACTGCCGGCACGGCGATGGAAGATGCGCACCAGGCTTTCACGCGCGGTGAAACCGACCTCGCCCGCTCGATCTGGATGAAAACCTTCCAGGCCGACCCACGCAACATCAACGCCCTGCACGGACTGGCCGCCATCGCCCAGCTGGAAGGCAGGCCGGACCAGACCACCGCCCTCTATCGGCGGGTACTCGAGCTCGACCCCAAGGATGCGGTCGCGCATGCCGGGCTGCTGGCGATCAGCGCGCCCACCGATCCGCGTCACGCGGAGAGCCAGCTGAAAGGCCTGCTGGCGGAACAGCCGAATTCCCCTCCGCTGCACTTCGCGCTCGGCAATCTGTACATGAGCGACTCGCGCTGGGCCGAAGCCCAGCAGGCCTTCTTCAAGGCGCACGTCGCCGATCCGGCGAATCCGGACTATCTGTACAACCTGGCCGTCAGCCTCGACCACCTGCATCAGGCCGGCCTGGCCGCGCAGTATTACGCACGGGCGCAGGATGCCGCCAGGTCGCAACCCGCGGCCTTCGATCCCGCCCAAGTCGAGGAACGCCTGAGAACGCTACGGAATGAGCGCCAGCGCTAATCGCCAGCCCATCGGGCAAGTCCTCATCGCACGGGGGGTCATCAGCGAGGACCAACTGCGCATCGCCCTGCTGGAGCAGCTGAAGTCGAACCTGCCGGTCGGCAAGCTGCTGGTGAGCCTCGGTTTCGTGTCGGAAGCGACGCTGCGCGATGCCCTCGGCGAATCGCTCGGCCAGAAGTCCATCGACCTCGGCCGCGCCACGGTCGACCCTGCCGCGCTCCAGCTCGTGCCCAAGGATGTCGCCCGGCGACACCATCTGCTGCCGCTCGACTATGCGCCCGAATTGCGCCGCCTGACGGTCGCGATCGCCGACCACAACGACATCGTCGCGCTCGACAAGCTGCGTGCGCTGGTTTCCGCGGACCTGCTGATCGACACCGTGCTGGCCGGCGAATCCGAGATCGCCCGCGCCATCGACCAGCACTACGGCTACGAACTCTCGATCGACGGCATCCTGCACGAGATCGAGACCGGCGAGATCGATTTCCGCAGCCTCGCCGCCTCGTCGGACGAGTACAGCCAGCCGGTCGTCCGGCTGGTCGACGCGCTGCTGACAGATGCCGTCAAGCGCGAGGCCTCGGACATCCATTTCGAGCCGGAAGCCAGCTTCCTGCGCATCCGCTACCGCATCGACGGCATCCTGCGCCAGATCCGCGCCCTGCACAAATCCTACTGGGCCGCCATGGCCGTGCGGCTCAAGGTCATGAGCGGCATGAACATCGCGGAAATGCGCGCGCCGCAGGACGGGCGGATCTCGATGTCGATCGGCGGTCGCGATGTCGATTTCCGCTGCGCGGCGCAGCCGACGATCCACGGCGAGAACATGGTGCTGCGCATCCTCGATCGCCAGAAGGGCATCGTCCCGCTCGACCGGCTCGGCCTCGACGAGGCGCAGCTGGAGCAACTGCGGCGCATGATGGCCCGGCCCGAGGGCATCATCCTCGTCACCGGCCCCACCGGCAGCGGCAAGACCACCACCCTCTACTCGATGCTGAACCACATCAACGAAGAGGGCATCAACATCATGACCCTCGAGGATCCGGTCGAGTACCCGATGGCCCTGATCCGCCAGACCTCGGTGGCCGAGGCCGCCAAGCTCGATTTCGCCAACGGCATCCGCTCGATGATGCGCCAGGACCCGGACGTGATCCTCGTCGGCGAGATCCGCGACGCGGAAACCGCCGAGATGGCCTTCCGCGCCGCGATGACCGGCCACCAGGTGTTCTCGACCCTGCACACCAACTCGGCGCTGGGCGCCATCCCCAGGCTGCTGGACATCGGCGTGCTGCCGGACATCATGGCCGGCAACATCATCGGCGTCATCGCCCAGCGGCTGGTGCGCAAGCTCTGTCCGCACTGCCGCAAGCCCCATACGCCGGGCAAGGAGGAGCTGCGCATGCTGGGCATCGAACAGCCGCGCCAGGCCCCGGTGCTCTACCATCCCGCGGGCTGCCAGCTGTGCGACTTCCAGGGCTATCGCGGCCGCATCGCGATCCTGGAAATCCTGCGCATGGACGACGATCTCGACGACCTGGTATTGCGCCGCGCCACCCATCGCGAGATCCGCATGGCGGCCGCCACCAAGGGTTTCCGCACGCTGGCCGACGACGGCCTGCGGCGGGTCGTCGAAGGCGTCACCGCGCTCGAGGAGGTCATGCGCGTGATCGACCTCACCGAACGAATGTAGCTGGCCGGACATGCCCCTGCACGCCTACAAAGCGATGGATACCGGCGGCAAGATCGTCCACGGCCGCATGGACGCGCTCAATCTGGTCGACCTCGAAATGCGCCTGCGGCGCATGGACCTCGACCTCATCAACGGCGCGCAGGTCAAGCCGGGCGGCTTCGGCGGCAGCAGGATCGGCCGGCGCGAACTGATCGCCTTCTGCTTCCATCTCGACCAGCTGGCGCGCGCCGGCGTGCCGATCATCGAAAGCCTCGGCGATCTGCGCGACAGCCTCGAGAATCCGCGTTTCCGCGAAGTGCTGGCCGACCTGATCGAAAGCGTCGAAGGCGGCAAGACCCTGTCGCAGGCGCTGGCCGGACACCCGCAGGTCTTCGACGGGGTGTTCGTCAGCCTGGTCCAGGCCGGCGAGGAAACCGGCAACCTGCCGCAGGTGCTGCACAACCTGACCGAATCGCTGAAATGGCAGGAC
>JAJZSW010000143.1 GCA_021849505.1 Pseudomonadota bacterium | reverse complement strand
CGGCTATGGCTGGATCAAGACGCTGCTCGGCGGGGAGCGCTGAGGCGCTGGTGCAAGGTCGGCGCTGGTGGGACGGCAACGCGCATCGCCTCTCAATGAGACAATCCGCGGCATGGCATCCACTCCTTACCAGCCACCTGCACACCGGGGGCTTTCCGTTATCCATCTCTCGGAGCAGCTGATCGTAGTCGACAAACCCAGCGGGTTGCTGAGCGTGCCGGGGCGCGGCGCCGGCAAGGAGGACTGCCTGTCGCGCCGGGTGCAGGCCGAGTTTCCCGACGCCATGATCGTCCATCGCCTGGACATGGGCACGTCGGGCATCGTTGTCATGGGACGCGGCGCCAAGGCGCAGCGCGAGCTCAGCATCCAGTTCCAGGAGCGCAGGGTGCGCAAGCGCTACCAGGCCTTGGTCGACGGGCACTGGACGGCTGCCGCCGCGGGCGAGATCGCGTTGCCCATCTGCGTCGACTGGCCCAACCGCCCGAAGCAGAAAGTCGACCACGCCATGGGACGGCCGAGCCTGACCCGCTATCGCGTACTGGAGGCCGGCACAACACACGCGGTCTCGCGCATCGAGCTCGAGCCCATTACCGGGCGTTCCCACCAGTTGCGGGTGCACATGGAAGCGCTGGGACATCCGATTCTCGGCGACGACTTCTACGGCACGCCGGTCTCCTGCGCCAAGGCGGAGCGCCTGATGCTGCACGCCTGCCAGATCGAACTTGGCCATCCGGAAACGGGCGCGCCGCTGCGCATCGACTGCCCGCCGCCTTTCTGACCAGCGGCTGCGGAGAACTGAACTTCCACGGCCGACAAACTGCCCCGGCGGCCTTAAGCAGGGCAGTTACGTTACCCGCACCTCGTCATCCCCGACCCTGACCACCTGACCCGCGCGAATCTTGCACGCCTTGCGCGTTTCGGTGTGGCCGTCGACGCTGACTGTGCCGGCGGCGATCATGGCCTTGGCGGTGCCGCCGGAGGGGGCGAGGGCAAGCAGCTTGAGCAGCGCGTGGAGTTCGATGAACTCCCTTTCCAGCCGGAAGATGTGTTGCGTCATCGAAAGTCAGCGCTGGCGGGACGGCAGCTAGAACTGGAACAGCCGCGCCAGCTCGGCGCCGGGCGAAGGCGCGCGCATGAAGGCCTCGCCGACGAGGAAGGCATTGACGTGGTGTTGCTTCATCAGCGCAACGTCGGCGGGCGCGAGGATGCCGGATTCGGTGACGACGATGCGGTCGGCCGGGATGCGGGACAGTTGCGCGAGCGTGGTGTCGAGGCTGACTTCGAAGGTCCGCAGGTTGCGGTTGTTGATGCCCTGCAGCGGCGTCTTGAGCTTGAGCGCGCGGTCGAGCTCGCCGGCGTCGTGGCTCTCCACCAGCACCGCCATGCCGAGCGCGAGGGCGAGGTCTTCGAGCTCGGCCATCTCGCTGTCGGCGAGCGCGGCGACGATCAGCAGGATCGCGTCGGCGCCCATCGCGCGGGCTTCATAGACCTGGTAGGGGTCGATCATGAAGTCCTTGCGCAGCACCGGCAGGGCGCAGGCGGCGCGGGCGGCCTGCAGGTAATCGGGCGATCCATGGAAGAACTGGCGGTCGGTCAGCACCGAGAGGCAGGCGGCGCCGTGCTTCTCGTAGTCCACCGCGATCTCGGCAGGGCGGAAGTCCGGGCGCATCACGCCTTTCGACGGGCTGGCCTTCTTGATTTCGGCAATGACTGCCGTCCCGCCAGCGCCGACTTTCGCGCCGATTTTGTTTCGAATGGCGCCGACGAAATCGCGCGGTTTGGGATGCGCTTCAGCCTCGGCGCGGATGGCGGCGAGCGGCTTGGCGGCCGAGGCGGCGGCGACTTCCTCGCGTTTCACCGCGAGAATCTTGTCGAGGATGTCGCTGCTCACAGTGCGTTGGTCACTTTCACGAACTCGTCGAGCTTGGCGCGCGCCTTGCCGCTCTCGATGGTCTGGCGGGCAAGGCGGATGCCCGCGCCGATGTCGGCGGCAAGGTTGGCCGCGTAGAGCGCCGCGCCGGCGTTGAGGCAGACGATCTCGAGCGCCGGCCCGGGCTGGTTTTCCAGCACGCCAAGCAGCCGGCCCTTCGATTCGGCGGCATCGGCCACCTTGAGGTTGCGCGTGGCGATCATCTGCAGGCCGAAGTCCTCGGGATGGATTTCGTATTCGCTGATCTTCCCGTCCTTGAGCTCGCCGACCATCGTGGCGGCGCCGAGCGAGATCTCGTCCATGCCGTCCTTGCCATACACCACCAGGACATGCCGGGCGCCGAGCTGCTGCATGACGCGCACCAGGATGCCGACGAGGTCGGGGTGGAACACGCCGAGCAGCGTGTTGGGCGCGCCGGCCGGGTTGGTCAGCGGGCCGAGGATGTTGAAAATCGTGCGCACGCCCATTTCCTTGCGGACCGGGGCGACGTTCTTCATCGCCGGGTGATGGTTGGGCGCGAACATGAAGCCCATGCCGGTCTGCCTGATGCACGCGGCGACCTGCGGCGCCTGCAGGTCGATCTTCGCGCCGAGCGCCTCGAGCACGTCGGCGGCGCCGGACTTGGATGAGACGCTGCGGTTGCCGTGCTTGGCCACCGTCGCGCCCGCCGCCGCGGCGACAAAAGCCGAGCAGGTGGAAATGTTGAAGGTGTGGGAGCTGTCGCCGCCGGTGCCGACGATGTCGACGAAATTCGCGTTGTGCGGGACGTCGACCTTGGTGCACAGCTCGCGCATCACCATCGCGGCGGCGGCGATCTCGCCGATGGTCTCCTTCTTGACGCGCAGGCCGGTGAGGATGGCGGCGGTCATCACCGGCGAGACCTCGCCCTTCATGATCAGCCGCATCAGGTGCAGCATCTCGTCGTGGAAGATCTCGCGATGCTCGATGGTGCGCTGGAGCGCCTCTTGCGGGGTGATCATCTCATTTCCCTTTGAGGAAGTTGTCGAGCAGGGCGTGGCCGTGCTCGGTCATGATGGATTCGGGATGGAACTGCACGCCCTGGATGGGATATTCCGTGTGGCGCACGCCCATGATCTCGCCGTCGTCGGTCCAGGCGGTGACCTCGAGGCAGTCCGGCAGCGTCTCGCGGCGGATCGCCAGCGAGTGGTAGCGCGTCGCGGTGAAGGGATTCGGCAGGCCGGAGAAGATGCCGACGTCGGCATGATGCACGGACGAGAGCTTGCCGTGCATCAGCTGCTTGGCATGCACGATCTCGCCGCCGAAGGCATAACCAATACTTTGATGCCCGAGGCAGACGCCGAGGATGGGCAGCTTGCCGGCGAACTCCTGGATCGCGGCGACCGAGATGCCGGCCTCCTTCGGCGAGCAGGGGCCGGGCGAGATGACGAGGTAGTCGGGTGCCATCGCCGCGATCTCCTTGAGGGTGATCGCGTCGTTGCGGAACACGCGCACGTCCTGGCCGAGCTCGCCGAAATACTGCACGAGGTTGTAGGTGAAGCTATCGTAATTGTCGATCATCAACAGCATGGGTTGCCCGCTTTCCCGTCAGGGTGGTGATGCAAAACCGCAATTTTCCCTCAGAACCGGGTGCCGTGGCGCCCGCTGGCCTATTTTAGGTCTTGCTTGAACTGCGCCGG
>JAJZSW010000142.1:404-3654 GCA_021849505.1 Pseudomonadota bacterium | reverse complement strand
CGAGCGCGCAATGAAGGGCAATGCCGACGGCAAGCCACGACTCTCGGCAGTGGAGGTGATCGCCAAAGCGAGCCGTTTTGCCGCCCTTCCCGTGCTCGACAAGCGTTCTGCAGCGGAGATGATTGATTACGACACCGATGGGTTGCCGAAGTGACCGGCTCGTTGGTCGTCGATACTTCCGCCTTGCTGGCGGTGTTGCTGCTGGAAGACGATGCAGCGGTTTATGCGGAGGCTCTCGGGTTGGCCACGGAGTTGCGCATGGCGGCCCCGACATGGCTTGAGACGGCGATGGTGGCGACGGTGCGCAGCGGCGACGATGGGTATCGCGAGTTGTCTCGTTTCATCGATGAATTGCACATCGAGATCGTTCCCGCGGATCGATTGCTCGTCGAAGGCGCATTCGAAGGCTGGCGGCGCTTTGGCAAGGGGCGGCACCCGGCCGGGCTGAATTACGGCGATTGTTTTTCCTACGCCTTGGCGAAATTGCGAAACGAGCCCCTGCTCTTCAAGGGCGACGATTTCCCGCTGACCGACATCAATCCGGCGCTGCCGGGGGTATGAGCATTTTGCGATGAGCCGCATCCGCATTACCGGTGGCGAGTGGCGCAGCCGGCTGATTCAGGTCGCCGCCGCGCCCGGCCTGCGGCCGACGCCCGACCGCGTGCGCGAAACCCTGTTCAACTGGCTGGGACAGGACCTGACGGGCTGGCATTGCCTCGACCTGTTCGCCGGGAGCGGCATCCTCGGCTTCGAGTGCGCCTCGCGCGGTGCTGCGAATGTCGTTCTGGTTGAGCGCGATCAAGGCGCGTTCGCCCGGCTCAAGCAGAATGCCGCCCTGTTCGCCTGCGACCGGCTGCGGCTCGTCAAGGCTGATGCGCTAGAATTTGCCGCCCAGTCGGGCATGACTTTCGATATGGTGCTGCTCGATCCGCCCTACCGGCATGGTTGGCTGGACAAGATTGCGCCGCTGTTGCCGGTGCTGGCGCGGCCGGGGATGCGGGTCTATGCGGAAGCCGAGTACCGCGTCGAAGCGCTCGGGGACTGGCGGACGGTGAAGCGGGGACAGGCGGGGCAGGTTTTCTATCATTTGCTGGAACACTCGCAGAATTGGCAGGAATGCACATGAACAACGGCATCGCCGTCTATCCGGGCACCTTCGATCCCTTCACGCGGGGTCATGAGGATTTGGTGCGGCGCGCGGCGCGGTTGTTCGCGCACGTCGTGGTGGGCATCGCCGCCAGTCATGGCAAGCGCCCGATCTTCACGCTCGAGGAACGCGTCGCGATGGCGCAGAAGCTCTGTGCCGACATGCCGAACGTCAAGGTGATCGGCTTCGACGGCCTGCTGATGGATTTCCTGCGCGAGCGCAACGCGCGCGTGATCATGCGTGGCCTGCGCGCCGTGTCCGACTTCGAATACGAATTCCAGATGGCGGGCATGAACCGCAGCCTGCATCCGGATATCGAGACTTTGTTTTTGACGCCGGGCGAGCAGTACATGTTCATTTCGGCGACAATGGTCAGGGAGATCGCCAGCCTGGGGGGCGACATCTCCAAATTCGTGCATCCGCTGGTGGCCGAAAAACTGGCGGAAAAGTTTCGGAAAAGTTCTTGAATCGAGAGGAAAGAAGCAATGGCATTGATCATCACCGACGAATGCATCAACTGCGATGTGTGCGAGCCCGAGTGCCCCAACGGCGCGATATCGCAAGGTGACGAGATTTACATCATCGACCCAGACAAATGCACCGAATGCGTCGGCCATTTCGACACCCCCCAGTGCCGCGAAGTCTGCCCCGTGGACTGCATCCCGCAGGACCCCAACCACGTGGAATCTCAAGACCAGTTGATGGCGAAGTTCAAGAAGCTGACGGGTGGATGAAAGACGGCGGCTGAGACCTATTTTTGGCAGCGCGGGCAAAAGTACGTCGAGCGCTGCCCCTGCCGAATCTGCCTGATCGGCGTGCCGCAAGCCGGACACGGCTCCCCGGCGCGGTCATAGACCTTGTGCCGTGTCTGGAAGTCGCCCATTCCCCCCTCGGTGTTGCAGAAATCGCGCAGCGTGCTGCCACCGGCGTGAATCGCGGCCCGTAGCGTCTGCTTGACCGCGGGCACCAGCCTTTCCAGTCGGGCCAGGGAAATTCGCCCGGCGGCGCGGCGCGGATCGATGCCGGCGTCGAACAGGCTTTCCGCCGCATAGATGTTGCCGACGCCGACGACCAGGCCGCTGTCCATGAGCGCCGGCTTGATGGCCACCGCTTTGCCGCGCAGCTCGGCATGCAGCCAGCCGGCCGTGAAGCTGCGCGTCAGGGGCTCGATACCCAGTTTCGCCAGCAGCGGGTGCTGCAGCGGATCGCCGGTCAGCCACAGCAGGGCGCCAAAGCGGCGCGGATCGGTCAGACGCAACGCAATCTTTTCGTCCTTGGCGCCGAAAACGAAATCGGCATGATCGTGCTTCTCCGGCCCCGTGTCGGGCGCGACGAAGCGCAGGCTGCCGGACATGCCCAGATGGATCAGCAGGTGTCCGCCGTCGAGGTCGAGCAGCAGGTACTTGCCGCGCCGTTTTGCCTCCACCAGCGGACGGCCGGCGAGTGCGCGCGCGAGGCCGGCGGGGATCGGGTAGCGCAAAGTCGGCGTTCGCAGGACGGCATGCTCGAGGCGTAAGCCGCCCACGCGCTTTTCGATGCCGCGGCGCGTGACTTCGACCTCGGGAAGCTCAGGCATGGCACGGTTTGGAAACTGCTAACATGACAACATTGTAGACGCACGTTTGGTCCCGCCGCCTGAAGCATGAAACCGCTCCTGCCCCTGTTCCTCGCTGCCGCCCTGGCTGCCGGCTGTGCGCCGCTGGCGCAGCAGTCGCGTCCCGATCCGGCGGTGCCGGCGGCTGCAGCCTCATCGCAGGCGGACCTGGAAAAGGCCGAGGCCGAGGAGCAGGAAAAGGCGCTGGCGAAGCTGCCGCATGTCGAGCTGACGCCGCAGCTGCTCTATGGTTTGCTGCTCGCCGAGGTGGCCGGCCAGCGGGGGCAGGTCGGCGATTCCGCCGAGATCTATCTTGAGCTGGCGCGGGAGACGCGCGATCCGCGCATCGCCCGGCGCGCCACCGAAATCGCACTGCACAGCCGCAGGCTGGAAACGGCGCTGCAAGCCGCGCGCATCTGGCGCGCAACCGATCCGGAATCCGCGGCGGCACGCCAGGCGATGATCGGGCTGTTGGCCGCAGTCGGCCAGTTCGACGAGCTGAAGGCGAC
>JAJZSW010000142.1:0-394 GCA_021849505.1 Pseudomonadota bacterium | reverse complement strand
AACCGCAATTCCTGCCGCGCAACCTGCTCCACCTCAACCGGCTGTTTGCGCGCGGCGGCGACCGCAAGGCCGTGCGCGAGATCATCGACAGCGTTACCGCACCGCACCTGAACCTGCCCGAGGCCCATTACGCCCGGGCGCAGGCGGCGTTCGAGGTGCGCGACCTGCCCGCCGCGCGCGCGTCGATCCGGCAGGCTCTCGAGCTCAGGCCCGCCTGGGAAGCCGCTGCGCTGTTCCGCGCCCAGCTGACCGAAGACCGTAACGAGGCGTTGATGGGGCTCGGCATGTTCATCGCGGCCAATCCGCAGGCGCGTGAGGCGCGGCTCGCCTACGCACGGGCGCTGGCGGGCGACAAGCGCTACGTCGACGCGCGCCGCGAGTTCCGCGTCCTGCT
>JAJZSW010000141.1 GCA_021849505.1 Pseudomonadota bacterium | reverse complement strand
ATTTGGTCTCATAATCCTTTGGTCCTGGGTTCGAGTCCCAGCGGGCCCACCAATTTCCCCGCCATGTGCAGGGCATTGTTACTACAATGCCAACCATGCCCAAGCTTGGCGACACCGATTTTTCGACTCCGACCGGCGCGGAAGACGAGTTGCGCCGCCTGCGCGCGCGCCTCGATACCGAAATCGCCACGCGGCAGGGCGTGGAACAGCGCCTCGCGGACCTGCAGACGGCCTATTCGCGCTTCGTTCCGCCGCAGCTGGTTGAGCTGCTGGGCAAGGACAGCATCCTCGACGTCGACTGGGGCAACCAGGCCGAAAAAAAGATGACGATCCTGTTTTCCGACATCCGCGGCTTCGCCTCGCTATCGGAACGGATGTCGCCGCAGCAGTGCTTCGACTTCATCAACGCCTACCTGAGCTTCATGGAGCCGGTGGTACTGGCGCATGGCGGCTTCATCGACAAGTACATCGGCGATTCGGTGATGGCGCTGTTTCCGTCGCGCGGCGACGATGCCTTGCACGCCGCGCTGGACATGCTCGCCGAACTGAACAACTTCAACGCCCAGCGGGCAGTCCAGTTGGCCGAACTACCGGTCGATCACCCGGAGCGGCGCAGCAGCAGCGGTAGCGACATCCGCATCGGCATCGGCCTGAATTCGGGCCTGTTGATGCTCGGCGTGATCGGCGGCAGCAAGCGCATGGAAGTTACCGTGATCAGCGACGCGGTCAACCTCGCCTCGCGCGTCGAGACGCTAACCAAGACCTACCAGACGCCGCTTCTGCTGACCCAGCACACGCTCAACAGCATTCGCTCTCCCGCCGACTTCTCGATCCGCTTCGTCGACCGCGTGCGCGTGCGCGGCAAGCACCTCGCCCAGTCGATCTACGAGGTGTTCGACGCCGACCCGCCTCCGCTCAAGGCCGCCAAGCTGGCCAGCCGCGACACCTTCGAGGATGCGCTGGCCCACTATCATTTCCGTCGCATGGACGAGGCGCTTACCTTGTTCAGCGATTGCCTCGAACACACTCCCGGCGATACCCCGGCGGCCGTGTATTGGCAGCGTTGTCGGCAGGCCAACCGCAATCACCTCGTCGAGGCCGGCGAGAGCGACAGCCTCGCCCGCTGGCATCCCGAATACCTGATCGGTTTCGCGGGGCTGGACGAGATGCATCAGGTGATTTTCGGTCACATCGTCGCGCTGGCGGATGCCCTGCAGGAAGGCGCGGCCGGCAGGGCCGAACAGCTTGTCGGCAAGCTGGTCGAAGATACAGTGGAGCATTTCGACGTCGAGGAGCGGCTGATGGATGCGCATGGCTACCCGCGCTCGCCGCGCGCCGAGCATTGCCAGCAGCACGCCAAGTTCCGCGAGTTTATCGATGCGCTGTTCGCCGAGATTCGCGCCGGCCGCACTTCGACGCTGCGGCTTGCCTTCCGCTGCCAGTTTCTGCTGCTGGACTGGTTCATCAGCCACATCAACATCACCGACCGCCACCTCGAGCGTTTCCTCGCCGCGCGCGTGACGCCCGACGCGCGTTAAATCAGAGGCAGCGCGGCGCCGTCCCGCTTGAGCGCGGCGCGCGCGGCGCGCCAGTCCGGATGGAGGCTCCCCACCAGCCGCCAGAAGCGCGGCCCGTGATTCATCTCGACCAGATGCGCCACTTCGTGGGCGATCACATAGTCGATCGGGGCCGGCGCCAGATGGATGAGGCGCCAGTTCAAACGGATGCCGCTCTTCGTGCTGCAGCTGCCCCAGCGCGTGCGGGCGGAACTCAGTCCGAGCGGCGGAACCTGATGACCGATGCGCGCCGCCATCTCGGCGAGGCGCGGCTGGAAATGCTCGAGGGCGCGCCGCTGCAAGGCGCGCCGGGCGAGCAGGGACAGGTCCGCGGCGGGGCGCGCGGCGAGCCACAATTCGTCCGCGCTGAAATAACCGCGGTTGCCGCCGGGCGTGACGCGCACGCGTACCTCGGCGCCCAGCACCGGCAGGCGCGCACCATCGTGGATCGGCAGATGGCGCAGCGTTACGCGGCCGGCGTATTCGTCGAGTTTTTCCAACACCCAGTCGGCATGGCTGCTCAGGAAATCCTCGATCGCGGCCAGCGGCACGCTGCGCGGTGCGCCGACGGCGAGGCCGCGCTCGTCGATGCGCATCGCCAGCCGGCGGCGGTCGCGGCGCAGGCTGTAGGCGACGATGCGGCCGCCGAGGATGACGTGGCGGATCGCCTGGGCTGCGGTCGGCGGGAGGCGAAACAGTTCGAGCTGATCGGCCATCAGATCAGGGCGAAGAGGTCGTCGCTGACCTGGGCCGCTTGCCCCTGCGACAGCGCATGGCCCAGCACCTGTTCGACGACGCCCAGCGGCTGCTCGATCAGCCGCCAGTGGCAGCGCAGCACATTGCCCTCGCCACCATCACGTCGGGCCCAGTCGCTCCGCTTGCCAAAGCACAGCACGACGCGCGGCACGGCATCCAGGTGCCGTCTCGCGCAAGCTGACTTTTGCAGCGCTGCGGCGAACACCCGCAGCGCCTCGTCGCGCAACCAGCTTTCCGCCGCGTCGCGGATCTGGCGCGAGGTGGCAGCCGGCGGCAGCGGCAGATGCAATTCGCTGCCGATCCGCAGCGGTTCGCGGGCCGCGGTGTCGAGCACCAGCGTCAAACGCGTATCCAGATAAACGATCGTTCCGCCCGCCTGCCAGGGCGTATCGTCGAGCGGATTTGCGGCATCAAGCCGCAGATTCAGCTGAGGCGTGTGATGTGGCATGGCGATAGCGATGCGGGCTGATGCGGCGCATCTCGGCTTCGATCCAGTGCTCGGCGAGAGCGTTCACTTCCTCGGCCGTCTTGCCGGCGGGATCGATGGCCGGCCCGATGCTCACGGTGACGGTGCCCGGCGTCTTGAGGAAGGCCTGGCGGCGCCAGCATTCCCCCGAATTGAGCGCGACCGGCACGACGGGCGCACCCGCGGCAGTGCCCAGATACGCACCGCCGATCTTGTAGCGGCGCTTCTGCCCCGGCGGCACGCGCGTGCCCTCGGGAAACACGATGACGCTGTAGCCCTCGGCGAGCCGCTGCCTGCCGCGCTCGGCCACCTGGTTGAGCGCGGCCTTGCCGGCGCCACGATCGATGCCGACGAAGGGCATCAGCTTCAGGCCCCAGCCGAAGAAGGGCAGCCAGTGCAGCTCCTTCTTGTAGACGAAGGAAGTCAGCGTGAAGATCGTCTGCAGCGCGAAGGTTTCCCAGGCCGACTGGTGCTTGCTGAGGATCACGCAGGGCACGGCGGGAATGTTCTCCTTGCCCTCGATGCGCGTCCGGATGCCGAGCAGATGCTCGATCAGCCACATCACGAAATGGATCCAGGGCATGACGAACAGTCGGCGCCGGCGGGTCGGCAGCCAGAACACGCATAACAGGGCAAGGACGATCAGCACGGTCGTCACCGCCATCACCAGCATGAACAGGGCGGAGCGCAGGACGGTCATGTCGTCAGGTGTGCGACCGCGGAAGCGAGGTCGGGAAAGATGAAGCTGTGGCTCGGCAGGGCGGAATCCTGTTCGGTCTTCCGGCCCTTGCCGGTCAGCACGAGGATCGGCTGCGCGCCCACCGCGACGGCCGACTCGAGATCGCGCAGCGAATCGCCGACCACCGGCACGCCGGCGAGGCTGACGTTGTAGCGCGC
>JAJZSW010000050.1 GCA_021849505.1 Pseudomonadota bacterium | reverse complement strand
TCAATGCCGGTGTCGGCCACTTCGATGCGCAGCAGGACGTTATTCGGGTTGTCCTCCAGCAGGCGGGCGCGGACAGTGATCGAGCCTTGTTCGGTGAATTTAAGGGCGTTGCCGGCGAGATTGAGCAGGATCTGGCCGAGGCGTAGTGGGTCGCCCAGAAAGGCCTGACGAGAAATTTCAGGGTCAAGATTGATCAGGAGTTTGAGCTGCTTTTCTTCGGCCTTTTGACCAAGCAGGCTGAGGAGGTTTTCCAGTACTTCGCCGAACCTGAAGGGGATGGTTTCGAGGGTCAGGCGATCGGCTTCGATCTTGGAAATGTCGAGGATGTCGTTGATGACAGCGAGCAGGTGGTTCGACGACTGGATGACTTTGCCCAACTGGTCCTTGAGCTTCGGGTCTTCGGTATGGCGCAGCGCCAGGTCGGTCATGCCGATGATGCCGTTCATCGGAGTGCGCAGTTCATGCGACATGTTGGCCAGGAAGGTGCTCTTGGCGCGACTGGCAGTTTCGGCCGCTTCCTTGGCAGTCCGCAATTGTTCCGTGCGTTCCGCAACGGTTATTTCGAGATCGTCGGCCCGCTGGCTCTCTGCCTTGCTCAAGTCCAGCAGACGGGACCGCATGGTGTTGATGGCGCTGGCAAGCACCGTCAGTTCATCTGGCTTGCGCGGTTCCCGGCGCTGGAGCGACAGGATTTCCATATTAGGAGTGCGCGCCTGATCGAGCGAAAAGCGTGCAATCCGTTCGAGATGGCGGCCGATCAGCCGGTAGAAAATGAGCAGCATGAAGAGGGCAATTAGCAGGATCGTGATGCCATTGGTGAGCAGCAACACGAACAGGCGATCCAGTGCGCGCCGGTCGGCGTTGGCGTACGAGGCGGAGACCACGAGTTCGCCAATCGCCTGCTGCTGGCCGCGATGCAGGCGCTGCAGGGCAAAGCTGCGCGTCACGCCGGTGCCGGGGAGCGGCTGGCCGCGGGCGAGCAGCGGCTTGCCATCGACGCGGATTTCCGCCCAGACGATGTCGGGCAGGCGCGTAATGCCAAGCAACTGGGTGTCGAGCCTGTCCTTGTCCATGACCCAGAGGTTTTCGACGGCGCTCTCGACATAGGCCGTCTCGATCTGCTGCATGCGTTCGTCGATCTGGCGCAGATCCTGCCGATGTGTCGTCATCAGTCCAACCGCAGTGATCACCAGGGTGAGCAGCGAACCGAACAGGATGACATAGACCGCCAGTCGCAGCGCCAGTCGGCCCGGATGCAGGAGCGTATTCAGCATGGCTGGTCAGGGTGCATAAGGCTTCAGGCTGCCATCGGCGATACGCTGGTAGCTGCCGTTCTGTTTCAGCTTGAGCAGAGCGGCGGCGACCTTGGGCACCAGCGCCGCATGCTTCTTGTGCAGGTACATATACATTTTGGTGCGCACCAGCGGCGGTTCGAGTACCTCGACCTTGAGGCCCATCGCCCGCGACTTGGCGAGCCCCTGCCAGCGCTCGTACAGGGCCACGTCGGCACGCCCCGACTTGAGCAGGCCGAACAACTGGTCGGCATCGCGCACCAGGGTGATTTCCTTGCCTTTCGGCACGTTCTGCTCGAACACCTTCCAGCCAATGATGTAAGACACCACGTAGGGATTCAGGGAGTCCCAGTTGTTGGTGGTAAAGCGCAGGCCGGTGGTGTAGGCGACAAAATCGTTGACGGCGACTTCCTCGGGCACGCGGATCAGGTTCGGATACTGTTTTTCGAGGCCGGCGACGCGCATTGCCAGGCCATCATCCACGCCCTCGTTGGCATTCAGCAAGCCGCGCTCCGTCGCCGTGGGGTAGATCAGCAACTCGGCTTCCATGCCGATCTCGCGAAATACCGCCACGATCAACCGGTCGAGAAAACCTTTCCGGTCTGGCGTCGTGTAGGGTTCAAGCACGCCGGAAGAGAGGACGATCTTCTCGGCGGCGTGGGCCGGCGTCAGCGTCAGGCTGAGGATCAAAGGTAGGGCGCAGAAACACTGCCATGCAAAACGCTGGATCAATCTGGAACCCGCCTGAAGAGGCAGGCATAGGTAACTCCCGTTAGTTGTTTCGGTCATCCTCTACCTTTCTAGACCTCAGGGTGAGAGCCATGTCAGCGAGGTCTCATACAGCATGTCCGGATTGACCGGGTTGGTAATCTGGTCGCAAACCCATACCCAAGAAAATAACCATATCGTAATCATAGTTATATTGAGTCTACTTCAAAGTTCCTCAGAACTGGTTTGACGAATTGAAGCCAAGTGGCAAGGTGGATGATGCGGTCGTCAATGACCGATACTATTGCAGACCAGCCACCTGAATGACGTATCAATGGAAATACCGAGAGGCAGTTCCTGGCCGTCACTGCCGTCCAACCAGCGCCGACTTTTGCATTGACGCGCAATCTGCATGCGCGTAATCTATGCGCATCGATCACAAAGGATTTCACCATGAGCACCGCGAAGAAAGCCGCCAACCTGAGCATTCGCGCCGATCTGCTCGAGGAGGCGCGCGCCTACAAGATCAACCTGTCGCAGACGCTGGAGGCGGCGTTGCAGGTCGAATTGAAGAAGGAAAAGGAGCGGCGCTGGCTGGAGGAGAACCGCGCCGCCATTGAAGCCTATAACCGTGAAATCGCGGAGTATGGGTTGTTCAGCGATGCGTTCCGCGACTACTGCCGATGAGCCAGTTCGATGTCTGCAACAACCCTGATCCGGGTAGCAGGGTCAGGATACCGTTTGTCGTCATTCTCCAATCCGACCTTCTCGATGCCGCCGAGAACCATGTCGTCGCTCCGCTGCGCCCCAGACAGGACGCCTCAGTCATTCCCGTGCTCCATCTGAACCCTGTCGTCGACGTCAATGGCGAGAAATATGTCGTTCGGGTGCAGGATATTGCCACCGTGCCACGCCGCATGCTTAAAGCCCCCGTTGCCAACCTTTCCCATCAGCGCGACGAGATTGTCGCCGCCCTCGATTTTCTTTTCACAGGATTCTGATTCATGGCCCAGTATGTAATGTCGATGCTCCGCGTGAGCAAGATCGTCCCCCCGAAGCGCCAGATCATCAAGGACATTTCGCTGTCCTTCTTCCCCGGCGCGAAGATCGGCCTGCTCGGCCTCAACGGCTCCGGCAAGTCGACCGTGATGAAGATCATGGCCGGCGCCGACAAGGAATTCGACGGCGAGGTGCAGTGGCTGCCCGGCATCTCGATCGGCTACCTGCCGCAGGAGCCCGCGCTCGACGCCGACAAGACCGTCAGGGAAGAAGTCGAGGCCGGCCTCGGCGCCATCGTCGAGGCGAAACAAAAGCTTGAAGAGATCTACGCCGCCTACGCCGAGCCGGATGCCGACTTCGACAAGCTGGCCGAGGAGCAGGCGAAATACGAGGCGATCATTTCCGTGGCCGGCGCCGATGTCGAGAACCAGATGGAGATCGCCGCCGACGCGCTGCGCCTGCCGCCCTGGGACGCCAAGATCGGCAATCTCTCCGGCGGCGAGAAGCGCCGCGTCGCGCTGTGCAAGCTGCTGCTGCAAAAGCCCGACATGCTGCTGCTCGACGAGCCGACCAACCACCTCGACGCCGAGTCGGTCGAGTGGCTCGAGCAGTTCCTCGTGCGCTTCCCCGGCACCGTGGTCGCCGTCACGCACGACCGCTACTTCCTCGACAACGCGGCGGAGTGGATCCTCGAACTCGACCGCGGCCACGGCATTCCCTGGAAGGGCAACTACTCGAGCTGGCTCGAGCAGAAGGAAGCGCGCCTCGAACAGGAACAGAAGCAGGTCGACGCCCACATGAAGGCGATGAAGGTCGAGCTCGAGTGGGTGCGCAGCAACCCGAAGGCGCGCCAGGCCAAGTCGAAGGCCCGCCTCGCCCGCTACGAGGAAATGGCCAGCTTCGACTACCAGAAGCGCAACGAGACGCAGGAAATCTTCATCCCGCCCGGCGAACGGCTCGGCAACGAGGTCATCGAGTTCAAGAACGTCTCCAAGGCCTTCGGCGACCGGCTGCTGATCGACAACCTGTCCTTCCGCATCCCGCCCGGCGCCATCGTCGGCATCATCGGCCCGAACGGCGCCGGCAAGTCGACGCTGTTCCGCATGATCCAGCAGAAGGAAAAACCGGACAGCGGCGAGATCGTCATCGGCCCGACGGCGAAGATCGCCTCGGTCGACCAGTCACGCGAGGGACTGGCAAACGACAAGACCGTCTTCGATGCCGTCGCGCAGGGGCAGGACATCCTCACCGTCGGCAAGTTCGAGATGCCCGCGCGCGCCTACCTCGGCCGCTTCAACTTCAAGGGGGGCGACCAGGGCAAGCTCGTCGGCAACCTCTCCGGCGGCGAGCGCGGCCGCCTGCACCTCGCCTCGACCCTGATCCAGGGCGGCAACGTGCTGCTGCTCGACGAACCGTCGAACGACCTCGACGTCGAGACGCTGCGCGCGCTGGAAGATGCGCTGCTCGAGTTCTCGGGCTGCGTGCTGGTGATCTCGCACGACCGCTGGTTCCTCGACCGCATCGCCACGCACATCCTCGCCGCCGAAGGCGATTCGCAGTGGGTGTTCTTCGAGGGCAACTACCGCGAGTACGAGGACGACAAGAAGAAGCGCCTCGGCGAGGATGCCGCCGGTCCGCACCGGCTGCGCTACAAGCCTATTTCCAGATAAAAGTCAGCTTCCGCGAGACGGCATTTACACTGCCCGGAGTTTTTCTCCGGCGGCGGAAAGCGTCGCCTCGTTCTTCGCGAAGCAGAAACGGACCAGCCCGTGGTCCGTGCCGTCCGGCATGAACGCGGAAACCGGGATGACCGCCACGCCCTTCTCGATCGTCAGCCAGCGCGCGAACTCGGTGTCGGGCATATCGTTGATCCGGTCATAGCGCGCGAGCTGGAAGTAGGTGCCGTCGCAGGGCAGCAGCTCGAAGCGCGAGCCCTCCAGCTGCTGGCGGAAGAAGTCGCGCTTGGCCCGGTAGAAGCTCGCCAGCCCGTCGGCGAAGCCCGGATCGGCGCGCATGAAGTCGGCCAGCCCGAGCTGCGACGGGTGGTGCACGGTGAACACGTTGAACTGATGCACCTTGCGGAACTCGGCCGTCAGCGCCGCCGGCGCGAGGCAGTAGGCGATCTTCCAGCCGGTGATGTGATAGGTCTTGCCGAAACTCGAGACGACGAAGCTGCGTTCGCGCAGTTCGGCAGTCCGCGCCAGGCTCTCGTGGCGGCCCGTGTAGAAGATGTGTTCGTAAACCTCGTCGCCGAGCAGCACGATGTCGGTGTCGCGCACGAGCCGGGCCAGCGCGGCCATGTCCTCCGCCGTCCAGACGGTGCCGGTCGGGTTGTGCGGCGTGTTGAGGATGATCATGCGCGTTCTGGCATTGACCGCTGCGGCGACTTCCTGCCAGTCGGGCCGGAAGGCCGGCGGCGCGAGATTGATGACTTTCGCGGTGCCGCCCTGCAGCGTGATCGCCGGGAGGTAGCTGTCGTACACCGGCGCGAAGACGATCACCTCGTCGCCCGGCCGCACGCAGGCGGCGATGGCGGTGAACAGCGCCTGCGTCGCGCCGGCGGTCACGGTGACTTCGCTCTCGACGTCGTAGCGCGCGCCGTAGAGCCGTTCGACTTTCTCGGCGATCGCTTCCCGCAGCGGCGCCACGCCGGCCATCGGCGGGTACTGGTTCGCGCCGTTCTGCATGTGATGCGTCACCCGCTCCAGCAGCGAGGATGAGGGCGAGAAATCGGGAAAGCCCTGCGAGAGGTTGATCGCGCCGTGCTCGCTGGCCAGCCGCGACATCACGGTGAAGATGGTGGTGCCGACGCTCGGCAGGCGCGAAGGCAACTGGGCTGCCGCCATCAGCCGACCCCGAGCAGTTCCACTTCGAACACCAGCGTCGCGTTCGGCGGGATGACGCCGCCCGCGCCGCGCGCGCCGTAGCCGAGCGCCGGCGGAATCGTCAGTTTGCGCGTGCCGCCGACCTTCATGCCCTGCACGCCCTCGTCCCAGCCGCGGATCACATGGCCGGCACCAAGCGGGAAGTCGAAGGGATCGTTGCGATCCTTGCTCGAATCGAACTTCCTGCCATCGGTCAGCCAGCCGGTGTAATGCACCGAGACGTGCTGGCCGGCCACGGCTTCGGCGCCTGTGCCGACGACGATGTCTTCGATAATCAATTCACTGCTCATGATGTGCTCCTCTCGTTGAAATCGGTGCCGGCGCGTTCGAGCACGCACAGCAGCCGTGAAGTATCGTCCATGCCCCAGCCGGCCGCCATCAGGCCATCCAGTTGTTGCATGACGGTGCCGGCTACCGGCAGGGGAATGCTCTGCGCCGTCGCCTCGCCGAGCACCATCGCGAAATCCTTGTGATGCAGGCGGGCCTGTACGCCCGCCGCGAAGTCGCGCCGCGCCATCTTGCCGCCGAAGAGGTCCAGCACCCGCGAGCCGGCCGAGCCGCCGAGCATGGCCGCGCGCACCTTGCCGAAATCGACGCCGGCGGCCTGCGCCAGCCGCGCCGCTTCGGCACAGGCCTCGATGGCGGCCACCATCACGAGCTGATTGCTGGCCTTGGCGACCTGCCCCGCCCCGACGTCGCCGACATGCACGACGGTCTTGCCGAGGCAGCGGAACAGCGGCTCGAGCCGTCCCGCCAGCGCCGACTTTCCGCCCCACATGATCGCCAGCGTCGCCGCTGCCGCCCCGGCCGTACCGCCGGACACCGGCGCGTCGACGAAATGGATGCCGCGCGCGTCATAGCGCGCGGCGATGCGGCGCGCGGTCGATGGCGCGATGGTCGAAAAGTCGAGGTGAATGCTGTCGGGACCGAGGCCGTCGGCGAGCTGTGCGGCGAGACCCTCCACGTCGGCGTCATGGGTGACGTTGGTGCACACGATCTCGCACCCCCGGGCAAGTTCCTGCGGGGTATCCGCCCAGCGCATGCCCAGCGCGAGCAATGGCGCGGCGCTTTCGGCGCGCCGCGCCCAGACCGTCAGCGCATGCCCCGCGGCGCGCAGGTGCCCGGCCATCGGGCGGCCCATGCCGCCCAGCCCGATGAAGCCGATGCGCAAGATTTACGCTCCCGTCACCGCCTTGGTGATCAGCGGCACCAGCGGCGCCGGCAGCTTCAGCTTGCCCGACAGCGCGAACTCATGGGCGCGTGGCGACATCTTCTTCCAGGTCTTGCGGACGATGTCGAGCCACTTCTCTTCCGAGTACTCGGCATGCTGGCCGGCGAACTCGAGCATGTAATGCTCGATGAAGCACAGGTCGGTGACATCCTCGAGCATCTGGGTGTCGGGATTGACCTTGAGCGCGCGCTTGCCGACCGCCTGCCTGGCGCGCTCGATGCTGGCGTCGTCCCAGCCGGCCTGCTTCATCAGCTGGCCGACCGTCTCGGCGTGGAACTTGTACAGCCCGGTGCGCCAGGCGAGGTAGCCTTCGCGCGTCATCGGGTAGCTGCTGCGCGGTGTCTTCCAGCGCTGGATGTGCTGGCCGCGCACGGCGAGCTTCATCACGTCGTCGGCCTCGGGCGCGTAGCGGCCGATCATCTCGGCCATGCGCTGCCCGTAGAGCAGTTCGCGCGGGACGGACTTGCCGTCCACGGTGTCCATGCGCGGGTCTTCCGCATTGGCGGCATCGATCAATGCGACGGTATTTTCGTAGAGTGAGTTTGTCATTATGGTCTCCGGAGAGTGAGTGAAAAATTCAGCTAGTTGCCCGTGCCGCCCGCACAGGGGGGCAAGTCGATGATCAGCAGTGAAATGTCGTCGTGCGCAGGTCCCGTGCCCAGGTGCTGGTTGACGGCGTCCTTCACGGCATCGCGCCGCGCCGCGCCCGGGGCTGCGGCGAGCGCTGCCGCGAGCCGCTCGCTGCCGAAGGCTTCGCCCGCCGCATTCCGGGCCTCGATCAGTCCGTCGGAATAGAGCACCAGTTGCGCACCCTGCGGATACCGGCAATTGAGCCGCGTGGTCGCAATGGCATCCTGCAACTGGTAATCGACGCCCAGCGGCAGGTTGTCGGCGTCGAAGCGCCTGATGACGGTCCCGGCCGCATCGATCACGAGCGCGGCGGGCATGCCGCCGATCCAGAGTTCGCTGCCCGTTCCCTGCCGCTCGAGGCAAACGAAGGTGGCCGCGATGAAGCGGCCGGCGGGCAACGCCGCACAGAGCTGGGTGTTGATGCGATAGATGATGCGTTCGAGCGGCACGCCGGCGCCGGCGCTGTCGTAGAACTGGGTCAGCAGGGGCAGGACGCTGATCGCGGCGGCGAGGCCGTGACCGGTGGCGTCCGCCAGCAGGACATAGAAGCGATCATTGACCGCCGTCGTCGCCGCGAGGATGTCGCCGCTGAAATTGCTCGCCGAGCTGATCCAGTAGTGCAGGCGCGGATCGGACAGGCCGGGCCGCTGCATGATCTGCTCGAGGATCTCCACCGCCAGCGTGTTCTCCGCCTCGCGTTCGTCGTGGTAGCTCTGCAGGTTGCGCCGCGTCGCCTCCAGCTCGCGGCGCAGGGCGAGGGTGCGCGCCAGCGAGCGCAACTTGGCCTCGAGGACGACGAAATTCACCGGCTTGTGCAGGTAGTCGTCGCCGCCGGCATCGAGCCCGGCCACGAGGTTTTCGTCCTTGTCCAGCGCGGACAGGAAGATCACCGGCACCCAGTGATCGCCGCACATCGCCTTGATGCGCCGCGTCGCCTCGTAGCCGTCCATCACCGGCATCATCACGTCCATGATCACGATGTCGTAGGCCGCGGCCGCGAACTTGGCGACCGCGTCGGCGCCATCCACCGCGAGGTCGACGGCATGGCCCATCTTCTTCAGGAATACTGCCAGGATCTGCCGGTTGGTCGCGGTGTCATCCACGACCAGCACGCGGCAATGCTGCTCCATGGGCAAGGCCGTTGCGGTCGGGGCGTTCATCTCAGGCACGCACCGTGGCGGTGACCGTGTTGCCGCAGCCGCTGTAATGCAGGCTGTGGAAGCTCAGCATGCGGGCCATGGCGATGCCGCGGCCGTTCGGGTCGGTGGCGCGCTCGGGATCGAAATCCAGGTAGCGCCGCCAGTCGAAGCCCTGCCCTTCGTCGCAGACGGTGAATTCGAGGCGATCGGGCAGGCGCGCGACGCGGACCAGCACGCTGCGCCCGCCATATTCGGGCAGCTGCTGGCGCCGCTCCACCTCCTCTTCCCAGGTATTCTCGATGCGCAGCCGCTTCTTGTCCTCATAGCTGAGGCCCAGATTGCCGTGCTCGACGGCATTCACGAGCAATTCGCTGAGGCCGGAGGCGACGGTTTCCGGCTGCGCGCAGAGGCTTGCCAGCACCCGGATCAGCGGCCCTACCTCGTCGAGCCGGCGGAAGCGGAATTCGGCATGGTCGAGCAGCTCCATCGCCTTGACGTGGGCGAGCGCTTCATGGCGCGTGCTTTCGCGCACGGCCACGTCCGTCAGGGCCGCGCGCACGATGGCGAGCAGGGTTTCCGGCTCGTAGGGCTTGGCGAGGTAATAGTAGGCGCCGGCCTCGATCCCCTCGCGCACCTGGTCCGGCGCGGTCGCCGCCGTCTGCATGATGACGGGAATCGCCGCGAAGCGCGTGTCGCCCTTCATCAGCCGCAGCAGCTCGATGCCGCTCATGCCCGGCATCATGCGGTCGAGAATCGCCAGGTCGAAGGCCGGCACGCCGGCGGTCAGTCGCTCCCAGCCCTGCTCCGCGGAGGTGAGGAGTTCGAGCTGGTGGCCGGTATCTTCCAGATACTCGCGAATGATCTGGAGATTGATGATCTCGTCGTCGACAACAAGGATCCGGCGTTGCGTCATGGGTGGTCCTGAGTGGCTGGCGGGAGCAGGACTTCGAAGGCGGCGCCGCCTTCGGCGCGATTGCGTGCGCGAATGATACCGCGATGGGCCTGGACGATTTCGCGGCAGATCGCGAGCCCGAGGCCGGTGCCTCCGGCGCCGCTGGCGGTCAGGCTGCTCTGTACGAATTTGTCGAAGATCGTCTCCAGCTCCCCGGCGGGGATGCCGACGCCCTGGTCCATGACGCTCAGCCGCAGCGCCGGACTCTCGCCGACATCGCCCTGGCGCCGGCCGCGCGGCATGCCGGCTGCGGCGATCTCGATCCGGATGCCCCCCCCTGGCGGCGAAAACTTGATGGCATTGGCGATCAAGTTGCGCAGCAGCTGGTCGATGCGCTTCGGGTCGCCGGCAACCAGCGCGGGGATATCACCGGCACTGACCTGACAGGCAAGCTGCTTGTCCTCCAGCAAGGCGGACAGCCCGTCGAGGACCTGCTCGAGCCGTGCGCGGAGATCGAGCCGCTCGAAGGCGAACCGCGCGTTGCCGGTTTCGAGCTTCGCCAGGTCCAGCAGGTCGTCGACCAGTTCCAGCAGGTGGTTGCCGCTGGTGCGGATCAGCTCGAAGTATTCCTTGAGCTTGTCGGACTCGGTCTTGCCGGCCCGCTGGTGCCCCAGCCGCGCAAAGGCGAGCACCGCGTGCAGCGGCGTCCGGAGTTCGTGGCTCATGTTGGTCAGAAACTCCGACTTCGCCTGATTGGCGCGCTCGGCCGCCTCCTTGGCGCGCAACAGGTCGGAGGTCTGCGCCCTGACCATGTCCTCGAGGTGGTCGCGGTGCTCGCGCAGTTCCGCTTCGAGGCGCTTGTGCCGCGTGATCTCGCGACCGATGCCGCGATAGCCGGCGAATTTGCCGTTCTCGAACATCGGCAGGCCGCTGATCGAATACCAGCGTTTCTGCCCGTCCGGCGTCGTGATGCTGTACTCCAGATCGCGGAAGGGCTGGCGTGCCGCCAGCTGCGCCCGGTGCGCGGCCATGGCCTCGGCCGTCAGCTCGAGGGGGAGATCCCAGCGGTGCAGCCCCAGGTAGTACTTGTGATTAGCCCCGCCCTGCAAATAGTTGCTGGAGAACCAGCTGAAGCGCAAGTCGGCATCCTGCTCCCAAAGCCAGTCCGCCGACAGTGCAAGCAGATCGCGGAAGCGCTCCTCGGCGAGCTGGCGCTCCGGGATGGAAGCCTCGGCGGAGGATGGCGGGACGGACATGGCGGCATATTATGCCCGCCCCGCGGCTTGCCTGGCGATCAGCCGCAGCCGCCGGTCTTGCAGTTTGCTGCCGTCTCGGGAACGCCGAGTTTCTTCAGGATCGTGTCGAGCGGGCAGAAGGTGGTGAAGCCGCTCTGGAACAGGTTGGCGCCGACGAACAGCGTGAACCAGAGCCAGCTCATCTGGGAGAGATCGACTTGGCCCATGAAGTGGGCGAGGCCGAGCGAGAGCATGATGAAGAATCCCGCGACGATGCGGACGATGCGATTGACGGTCATGAAATTTCTCCTTGAGGTTGGAAGCGGTTCCTGAAAGCCGCGAAATAGAGGACGGGGATCACCACCAGCGTCAGCACGGTGGAGACGAAGATGCCGAAGATCAGCGCCAGCGCGAGGCCGGAGAAGATCGGGTCGTCGAGGATGAACAGCGCGCCGAGCATCGCGGCAAGGCCGGTCAGCGCGATCGGCTTGGCGCGGATCGCGGCGGACTGGATCACCGCTTCGGCGAAGTCCATCCCTTCCGCCACCTGCTGGTTGATGAAATCGACGAGCAGGATCGAGTTGCGCACGATGATGCCGGCCAGCGCGATCATGCCGATCATCGAGGTGGCGGTGAACTGTGCGCCGAACAGCGCATGGCCGGGCATCACGCCGATGATGGTGAGCGGGATCGGCGCCATGATGATCAGCGGCACGAGGTAGCTCTTGAACTGGGCGACGACGAGCAGGTAGATCAGCACGAGGCCGACGGCGTAGGCGGCCCCCATGTCGCGGAATGTCTCGTAGGTCACCTGCCACTCGCCGTCCCATTTCACGGCGTAGCCGGCGTAGGGATCATTCGGCTGCCTGATGAAGTACTCGCCCAGCGTGCCGCCCTGCTCAAGTTTCAGGTCCTTGAGCTTGGCGCGGATGTCGAACATGCCATAGAGCGGCGAGTCGAGCTTGCCCCCCATGTCGCCGGTCACATAGACCACCGGCAGCAGGTCCTTGTGATAGACGACCTTCTCGCGCAGAGCCGGCTTCGCCTCGACCAGTTCCGAGATCGGCACGAGCTGCCCCCCGTAGGCCGGCAGCGCGCGCACCTTGAGATTGAGCAGCGAATCGAGCGAGCTTTGCCGTTCCGCCGGCAGGGTGATGCGCACGGGGATTTCGTACTTCGCCTCGCCATCGTGCAGCGGCGTCACGTCTTCGCCGCTCAAACCCATGCGCACCGTCTCGACGATGTCCTTTTGCGCCACGCCGAGCAGGGCCGCCTTGGCCTGATTCACTTCGAGGACGATCTTGCCCGCGTCCTCGTCGATGCTGTCGTCGATGCCGAGGATGTCGGCCGTCCCTTCGAAAGCCGCTCGCACCTTTTGCGCCACGGCGATCTGGCCGGCGTAGTCGGGGCCATAGACCTCGGCGACGATCGGCGAGAGCACCGGCGGGCCGGGCGGCACCTCGACGACCTTGGCATTGCCGCCGCTCGCCCTGGCCACCGCCATCAGCCGGTCGCGGATCGACACGGCGATCTCGTGGCTCTGGCGGTCGCGATGCTTCTTGTCGACGAGATTGACCTGGATGTCGCCCATTTCCGGATTGGCGCGCAGGTAGTACTGGCGCACCAGGCCATTGAAGTTGATCGGCGCGGCGGTTCCCGCATAGGCCTGGTAATCCTTGACTTCCTTGACCTGCGCCAGTTCGGCCGACATCGCGCGCAGCACGCGCGCCGTTTCCTCGACCGGCGTGCCGACCGGCATGTCGAGCACCACCTGGAATTCGCTCTTGTTGTCGAAGGGCAGCATCTTCAGCACCACCAGCTTGAAATAGCCCAGCGACACGGAGGCGAGAATGGCGGCAACAACACCGATCCAGAGCATGGCGCGCGCCTTGCGGCCGGAATGCGGATGCAGGAAAGGGGCGAGCACGCGCCGGAACAGGCGGTCGAGCTTGGAGTCGGTCGCGTTCTCCGCCGGCCCATGTCCATGCCCATCGTGGGGTTGGGGCTTCATCAGCTTCAGCGCCAGCCAGGGCGTGACGACGAAGGCGATGGCCAGCGAGATGAACATGCCCATCGAGGCATTGATCGGAATCGGGCTCATGTAGGGGCCCATCAGGCCCGAAACGAAGGCCATCGGCAGCAACGCCGCGATCACGGTGAAGGTGGCGAGGATGGTCGGGCCGCCAACCTCGTCGACCGCGCCCGGAATGATCTCCCAGAGTTTCTTCTCCGGGTAGAGGCCATGCCAGCGGTGGATGTTCTCGACCACGACGATGGCGTCGTCGACGAGGATGCCGATGGAGAAAATCAGGGCAAACAGGGAAACGCGGTTCAGGGTGAAGCCCCAGGCCCAGGAGGCGAACAGCGTGGCGGCGAGCGTCAGCGCCACCGCCACGCCGACGATGACGGCCTCGCGCTTGCCGAGCGCAAACAGCACCAGCAGGACGACGAAGGCGGTGGCGAACACCAGCTTGCCGATCAGTTGCTGCGCCTTGTCGGTGGCCGTCTGGCCGTAGTTGCGCGTCACCGTGAATGCCACGCCCTCGGGAATCACGGTGCCCTTGAGCGACTCCATGCGCTGGATGACGCCTCCCGCCACGTCGGCGGCGTTCACCCCCGGCTTCTTCGATACCGCCAACGTCACGGCCGGATGCTCGACGCCCTGCTCCCCGTGCCACACGTAGCGCGAGGGCTGGTCGGGGCCGTCGATCACCTGCGCGACATCCTCCATGAACACCGGCTTCTTGTTGAAGACACCGACCACCAGCCGTTTCACGTCGGCGGCCGTTTCGATGTAGGTGCCGGTCTGGACGAGGATTTCACGGTTGCCGGCGACCAGGCTGCCGGCCGGCTGCGAGGCGTTCGACACCTGCAGCGCGGCTTTCAGATCCTGCGCGGTGACGCCGCGCGCCGCCATCTTCTCGGTATCCATCAGCACGCGCACGACATGGCCCGGCCCGCCGATGGTGACGACGTCGCGCGTGCCGGGGATGCGCTTGAGCTCGATCTCGACCGCGCGCGCCACCTGCTGCATCTCGAAGCCGGACTTGTCCGGATCGGCGCTCCAGAAGGTCAGCGACACGATCGGCACGTCGTCGATGCCCTTCGGCTTGACGATCGGCTGGCCCACGCCGAGGTTGGGCGAGACCCAGTCGCTGTGGGCGTTGAGCGTGTCGTAAAGGCGCACCAGCGCCCCGATCGGGTCCTCGCCGACTTCGTACTGGACGGTGATCACCGCCATGCCGGGGCGCGATACCGAATAGACGTGCTCGATACCGGCGATGCGCGCGAGCACCTGTTCGGCCGGCCGCGCGACGAGATTATCGACGTCCTTGACCGCCGCGCCGGGGAAGGGAATGAAGACATTCGCCATCGTCACGTTGATCTGCGGCTCCTCCTCGCGCGGCGTGATCAGCGTGGCGAAGATGCCGAGCAGCAACGCCACGAAGGCGATCAGCGGCGTCAGTGCGTTGCGGAGGAAGAACTCCGCGATGCGGCCCGAAATGCCCATCTTATTTCTGCTGCTTCATCTCGATGCCGGTCTTGACCGGATCGAGGCTCACGGTCTCGCCGGCCGCGATGCCCGACAGCACCTCGAGCTCGCCATCGGCAACCGGTTCGCCGAGCCGCACCTGACGCAAGGCCGGCTTGCCGTCCTTCAGCACATACACCGCGCTGATCTCGCCGCGGCGCAGGACGGCCTGCGGCGGTAGGGTCAGCTTCTGGGCCCGTCCGGTAACGAAATGCACGCGCGCCGCCATTCCGGGCACCAGCCCTTCGGCATCGGGAAGGTAGATGCGCGCCGTCGCGGTATGGCTCTGGGCGTCGATGGTCGGCAGCACCTCGAAACGGGTGCCGTCCAGCCAGCGCCGACTTTCGGTGAACTCCACCCTGGCCGCCGTCGCCTTCTGCGCGTCCTTGAGCTTGAACTGGGGAATGCTGGCGATCGCGCGCAATCCGCCCGGGGCGAAGATCGTGACCAGCGGCTTGCCGGGGGTCGCCAGATCGCCGAGTTCGGCATGGCGCTGGGCGACGATGCCGCCGATCGGGGCGGTCACCGTGGCGTGCGAAGCGCCCGCGCCGGCGGCGGCGGCTTGTGCGCGCGCCGACTTGAGCGTCGCTTCGGCGGCGTCGAGCGCGGCCTGGCTGACGAATTTCTGCTTGAAGAGATTCTGGGTGCGCGTGAAATTGGCCTCGGCCTGCGCGAGTTGCGCCCTCGCGGCGGCGACGTTCTCGGCCGCCTCGCGGGCATCGATGCGCATCAGCACCTGTCCGGCCTGCACGCGCTGGCCGGGCTCGGCATTCACCGCGACGATGCGGCCCGAGACCTGGGTCGCCACCGTGGCCTGCTTCGTCGCCTCGATCACCGCCTCGGCCGGTAGCGTGGTCGCGACCTCGCGCAGCTCGAGGGTGCGTGTCTGCGCAAAACTCGGCGCTGACAGGACGGCAACCAACGCAAGGAATACAGATAAGAGTTTCATGGGGTATATAAGTATGTTCTGATACATGTTTTTCAAGTCCCGGCCACCGCGTGCGCGGCCATCGCCTCGATCACGCCGTCGACTACGCCGACGCACTCCGCCACCTCGAACTCGATGCCCGGATGCAGGTCGATCGCATTGCCGAGCAGCTGCGGCAGGTCCTTCAGCACATGGCGGCCGGGCGCGAAGAAGATCGGCACCACTTTGACATGCGTCACGCCCCGCCGGGCCAGGCATTCGATGCTGGTCTCGAGGGGTGGCTGGGTCAGCTCGAGGAAGCCGATTTCCACCGGTACGCCCGGCAGCTTGGCCGCGACCACGGCCTGGATGCGCCGGAAAGGCTCGATGTACTCAGGATTGCGGGCGCCGTGGCCGAACAGGATGATGCCTTTCATGCGTGCTCCTTCTCGATTTCTTTCCAGATGTTGCGGCACTGCGTTTCGCGGATGAACCAGGCGGCGGCGGCCCCCAGCCAGGCCGCTGCGGCAATCAGCAGCAGGCCCCAGCGATAGTCGGCGAGCGTATAGAGCCGCACGCCGTTGGCCATCGCGCCGCTCCAGCGCTGGTCCATCACCCAGCCGACCGCCGGTTGCAGCAGGGCGCCCATGAGGAAGCCGCCCATGTTCGCCACCGAGGTCGACATGCCTGACAGCGCCGGGGGATTCACCTCCTTCGCGCAGGCCCAGGAGAGGGTGAAGCTCGCCGTCATCAAACCCATCAACCCGAACAGAAGATAGGTCGCAACCAGCGGCAATGCAAGCCCCGACAGCCAGACCGGCCAGATCAGGGCAAGGACGAGCGAGCTGCCGATCACCACCGGCTTGCGGCGGCGCATGCGGTCGGAGAGCGTGCCGACAGCCAAGCAGCCGACGGCGAAGCCGGCGAAATACAGCGACAGGTGCGCGCTCGCAGTATCGCGCGTCATGCCCATGCCCTGCGTCAGGAAGGGCGTTGCCCAGAGGCCGCCGAAGGCGAAGAAGCTGCCCGACAGCCCGGCATTGACGAAGGCCGCCGGCCAGGTCGCGCGGTTCTTCACCACCCGCAGCAGGCCGGTGAGGATGACCGTTCTGTCGAAAGTCGGCGCTGGCGCGACGGCACTCGTGCCAGCGCCATTGTTATTACCCTCGGGCCGGTCGCGCACCAGCAGCCAGGCGAGCACGCCGAGCACCAGCGAAACGATGCCGACGCCGATGAACACGCCGCGCCAGCCGGCGGTCTGCGCCAGCCAGGACAGCGGCGAACCGGCCAGCACCGAGCCGAAATTGCCGACCAGCATCGACAGGCCAACGACACTGGCAAAGCGGTGCTCCTCGAACCAGACGGCGATGATCTTCAGCATCGCGATGAAGGTCACGGAAACGCCCAGTCCGATCAGCGTGCGGCCGGCCAGCGCGCCGTCGAGGGTCTCCGCCATGCCGAACAGCAGGCTGCCGCCGCCGGCGATCAGGCCGCCGAGAAACAGGATGCGGCGCGGGCCGAGCGTGTCGACCAGGATGCCGGTCGGCACCTGCATGATCGTGTAAACATAGAAGTAGGTCGCCGCCAGCACGCCGAGCGAGGCGGCGGAAGTCTGGAAGCTCGCGGCGAGGTCCTGCGCGATGCCGGCCGGTGCGAAGCGCTGGAAGAAGGACAGCACATAGGCCGCCACGACCACCGACAAGGCGATCAGGCGCAGCCGCTTCTGCTCGGCGGTGAACGTGACAGTCATTACCGGATTGTAACCACGGTAGCCGCGGCGCCTTGCACGACATCAAGGCCGATCGGGCAGAATGTACATTGGCTTTTCGCAAGAAACGAGGTGAGGAATGGACACCGGCAAGACATTCACCGCCGCCGACGGCACGCGCATCGCCTACCGCCTGCGGCGGGCGGGTGCGCCGCGCCGCACGCTACTCCTGCTGCACGGGCTCGCCAGCAATCACACGCGCTGGTCCGAATTCGCCGCGACAACCCGGCTTGCCGCCGACTGGGACATCCTGCGCCCTGACCTGCGCGGCCACGGCGATTCCCTTTACCGGGGTCGCATCGACATGAAGACCTGGTGCGACGACCTGACGGGGCTTCTGGCCGCCGAGAACGTGACGCAGGCCGTGCTCGTCGGCCACTGTCTCGGCGCGAACCTCGCGCTGTGGTTCGCCCAACAGGCATCGCGACTAGTGTCCGGGGTGGTATTGATCGAACCGATGTTCCGCGCGGCGCTCGTCGGCAGCCTGGCGCGGGTGGCCGCATTGCGACCGCTGCTCGCCGCGCTGGCACCGCCGCTGTGCCTGCTGGCCACCCTCGGACTGCACCGGCGCCGCCTGGCGACGCTCGATCTCGCCGCGCTGGACCGCGAGGCCCGCGCCGCGATGGCGGCGCATGGCCGCTTTCCGGAGGCACGCTACAGCTCGGTGCTCGAGGACCTGCGTAGCCTGCCGACCTCGGTCTATGTGCAGGATCTGCTGGCCGTCACCGGCCCCCTGCCGGCCCCGGCATCGATCGGCGTGCCGACGCTGGCGCTTCTGTCGGCGGGCGGCGCTTTCAGCGACCCGGCGGTGACGGCGCGGCTGCTCGCTCCCCTGCCGCAGGGCCGCATCGTGCGGATACCGGCGCAGCACTGGATTCCGACGGAGCAACCGCAGGCGATGCGGGAAACCATCGAAGTCTGGTGCAGCGATCTGGTGGCGGTTTGAGGGTCGGACCTACCCGCTCGGCCCCGCCCCACCTGCGCGCAAAGACGTAGGTCACCAGTGCGCCGCCGCGGCAGGAACGCGACCCGACAGGTATGATTGCCGGCGTGCACGGCAATCTCTTCATCCTTCTGCTGCTTCTGACCACCGCCGTCGTCGCACTGGCGCTGACGCGCCGCTTCAAGGGACCGGCGATGCTGGCCTACCTCGTGGTCGGCCTGCTGCTCGGACCCCACGGCCTGCGGGCGCTCGAAGAGAATCATCAGGTCGAGATGATCGCCGAATTCGGCGTGGTCTTTCTGATGTTCTCGATCGGCCTCGAATTCAGCCTGTCGCGGCTCAAGGCGATGCGCGAGCTGGTATTCGGCTTCGGCGCGGCGCAGATGGCGATCACCGCCGCGGCCACGGCATTGATCACCTGGTTCGGCTACGAGCAGGGCTGGCGCGCCGGCCTGGCAGTTGGCCTCGCGGTCGCGATGTCCTCCACCGCCATCGTCGCCAAGATGCTGTCCGAGCGCTTCGAGCTGCATTCGCGCTCCGGCCGCCAGACCATGGGCGTGCTGCTGTTCCAGGACATCGCCGTGGTGCCCTGCCTGATCCTCTTCCCCGCGCTCGCGCAGCCCGCCGGCAACCTCGCACACTCGCTGACCATTGCCCTCGCCCAGGCAGCCGTCGTGCTGACGATCATGATCTGGCTCGGCCAGCGCTGGATCCGCCGTTTCTACGACGCCGTCGCGCACCAGCGCTCCGAGGAGCTTTTCGTGCTCGCAACGCTCTGGCTGGTCATTGGTCTCGCCTTCGCGACCGAACTGGCTGGTTTGTCGCTGGCGCTGGGCGCCTTCGTCGGCGGCATGCTGATCTCCGAGACGATCTATCGCCATCAGGTCGAGGCGGACATCCGCCCCTTCCGCGACATCCTGCTTGGCCTGTTCTTCGTCACCGTCGGCATGCTGCTCGACCTCGGCTTCGTGTTCGAGCACTTCCACCGCCTGCTCCTCGCCGTGCTGCTGCTGGTCGCCGGCAAGGGACTCGTCGTGCTGGGCATCGCGCTGGCGACCCGCACGCCTCTCAACGTCGCCCTGCGCACCGCCGCCCAGCTCGCACAGGGCGGCGAATTCGGCCTCGTGCTGATCGGCCTCGCCCATGAACTCAAGCTGATCGGCACCGACGTCTTTCAGGTGACGCTGGCTGCCATGCTGATCTCGATGTTCCTCGCGCCGCTGCTGATCAACCGCGCGGTGCGCGTCACCGGCCGCATGGTGCATGGCGACTGGGCGCACCAGGCCAAGGCGATCCACGACATCGCCGTCGCCGGCATCGGCATGGACCGCCACGTGATCATCTGCGGCTACGGCCGCACCGGCGGCCGCATTGCCGAGTTCCTCGCGGCGGAGAACATCCCCTTCCTTGCGCTCGACGTCGACCCGCAGCAGCTCAAGCGCGCCGAGCCGCCCGGCGGCAGGCTGGTGTTCGGCAGCGCCGACCGCAGCGA
>JAJZSW010000140.1 GCA_021849505.1 Pseudomonadota bacterium | reverse complement strand
CGGCGTGACCCTCGGCATCGGCCTGGCCGGCAGGAAACTGCGCGAAGCGGCGCGCGAATGGTGGAGCCGCAGCGGCGGCATTCTCCTGACCCTGCTGCTGGGCTGGCTGGCGCTGACCGGCGTGGCGCTGCTGGGCAGCTACGTCCTGATTTACGCGGGCGCCTGGGTCAGCGCCATGGGCGGCATCCTCTGGCTGGCCGCGACGCTTGCCGGCGTAATCCTCGGGCGCAGCCCGGCGACCGGCAAGGAACAAGGCGGCTGGAAGGACCGGATCGCCGCCATCGCCCCCTGGGTGTTCGTGGCGGGCCTGCTGTTCCTGCTTTCGCTGGCGTTGCACACGACCCTGGTCAGGAGCGGCGGGGCGGCCGGCATCGACGTCTGCACGCCGTTTCCGGAAAGGTCCGACCCCGGCCTGCGCGCCGCCTATCGCTTCGACAAGGAAAGCGGCGAGGTGTTGCAGGTGAAGCCTCATCCGGGCTGCAGCCTGGCCACTTACGCGCAACAGGCCGAACAGGCGGTAAAGAATGCCCCCCTCTTCCCGCTCTGGCCGCTGGGCTTGTGCCTGCTGGCCTGGCTGCTGGGCCGGCGCGTCGACATCAACGTGTTCGCCTTTCACATGTTCTACCGCAACCGGCTGGAACGCTGCTACCTGGGGGCCAGCAACCTGCAACGGGATGCCCAGCCGTTCACCGATCTCGACATGGCCGATTCGCCCCGCCTGGACGAACTCAGACACAACGGCCACGTGCAGCGCCCGTATCCGCTGATCAACACCGCCCTGAACATCGCGCGTTCGAAGAATCTGGCCTGGCAGGAACGCAAGGCCGCTTCCTTCGTATTCACTCCGGAATTCTGCGGCTACCAGTTGCCGGGCAGCGGCGACGCCGGCGTGTCGGCCTACCAGAAGACCGCGCAGTTTCTGGCGCCGCCGCCGCCAGCCGGACAGCCGCAAGCCCGCTCGGGCTGGCTTGCGCTGGGCACGCCGATGACCATCTCCGGCGCGGCGGCCAGCCCCAACGCCGGCTACCACACCAACCCGGCCACCGCGTTCCTGATGACCGTGTTCAACGTGCGGCTGGGCTGGTGGATCCAGAACACGCGCCAACTCGAACACTGGGTCAACCCCGGGCCCCGGCAATCGATCGGTTACCTGCTCAAGGAGCTGCTGGCCAACACCCGGGATACCGACGAATTCGTCTACGTCAGCGACGGCGGGCATTTCGAGAACCTGGGCATCTACGAGCTGGTGCGCCGCCGCTGCCGCTACATCATCGCCAGCGATGCGGGCTGCGACCCGAACTACACGTTCGAGGACCTCGGCAATGCCATCCGCAAATGCCAGATCGACCTCGGCATCGAGATCAGCATCGATCCCGCCGCCATCGTGCCCGATCGGGAAACCGGCAACAGCCGGTGCCACTGCATCGTGGGCAGGATTCATTACGAACAACGCGACCCGGTCGCCACGCCCGGCTACCTGCTCTACATCAAGGCGTCGCTGAGCGGCAACGAACCGACCGACGTCCGGCAATACAAGTCCGAACATGGCGCCTTCCCGCACGAGAGCACCGGCGACCAGTGGTACAGCGAATCGCAATTCGAGAGCTATCGCAAGCTCGGCGAGCACGTGGCCGGGCAGGCGCTGCAACAGGCGCGCGACGATGCCGGTGGCGGCGCCCAATCCTGCGATCTGGAACGCTTCTTCCACCTGCTGGCCGAGCAGTGGTATCCGCCCGGCGATGCGGGTCGCGCCGCCTTTTCCAGACACGGCAGCGAACTGGAGAAGATTTACGACCGCATGCGGCTGGACGACAAGCTGCGCTTCCTCGACAGCCAGATCTATCCCGAATGGCTGAAGCTCGCGGATCGCGTCACGCCGGCGCCGCAGCAGGCCCCGCACGGCATGCTGCCCGGCAGCGGCGACGAACTGCGCGCCGGCTTCTATCTGTGCAACACGCTGATCCAGTTGATGGAGAACGTCTATACCGACCTGCGCCTGGAGGAAGAATTTGCCCATCCCGACAACCGGGGCTGGATGAACCTGTTCCGCCATTGGGCCGGGTCGGGCATGTTCCGCGTCACCTGGGCGATCTGCATCGCCAACTATGGCGCGCGCTTCCAGCAGTTCTGCCAGCGGCACCTCGGTCTCGACACCGGCGAGCTGAAGCTCTCAGCGGCCACCACGACGGTCGGCGCCGAGGGCTGGGATAGCGCGATCAACTTCCTGGAAAAGGATCATGTCTGCCGCATCATCGCGGGCAGTTATGCCGGAGCGGCCGACGCCATCAGGGGACAGGACCCGGACGGGATTGCCGAAAAAGCCAATGCCTGGATAGGCGACAACCTGAAGGACATGCGTCTGCGGATTCACCTCCTGGAGATGCATGTCAGCGACCCATCCGGCAAGGAACGGGACATTGCCTTCCCGGTGGGTTTCGCGCTGCTGGAGATGGGCGCAGCCGGAACGGAGTGCCGCCTGGTCTACTTCCGCATTCAGGACCACCTCAGGCGCATGGGCCTTGGGCGCGAGGGTTTGCGCAAACTGCAGATGGAATATCCGAAGATCACTCTCGGCATGCCGCAGGCGCTTGAACAGATCATCAGCGAAGCCACGCCGCTGAAACTGCAGAACTTGTGGCACCTGGTGCTGTGGAGCGCAAGCTAGCCAACGCCCGGCAGCATTAGACTAGGAGCATTCATCGGTTGACGATTCACCGGCTTTTCCATGGAGACGATCACTCATGAGCGTTTTGAAAAGAATCCTGGCGGCCGTGCTGGCCGGCACTGTCCTCCTCAACCTTGCCGCCTGCGCGCCCGAGGTCGGCAGCGAGAAGTGGTGCGCGAACCTGAAGGCGAAGCCCAAGGGCGACTGGACGACGAACGAGGCCGTCGACTACGCGAAGCACTGCATCCTGAAGTAGGCGCGCGGCGGGTTCTCAGCCCTTCTTCTTGTTCATGAAACCATCGATGCCGGCGACGGCGTCGGCGGTCATCATGTTGCAGGCCATCGTCTCGCCGGCGAGCTGGTAGGCGCCGGCCAGCCCCATTTCGAGCTGGCGGTAGAACAGCTGCTTGCCCATGCGGATCGCCGTCTGAGACTTGGCGCAGATGCTGTCCGTCAGGCGCTTGACCTCGGCGTCGAGCGCATCGGAAGGGCAGACGCGATTGACGAGGCCGCGCCGCTGCGCCTCGAGCGCGTCGATGAACTCGCCGGTCAGCAGCATTTCGAGGGCCTGCTTGCGGCCCAGGTTGCGCGACAGCGCGACGGCCGGCGTCGAGCAGAACAGGCCGACGTTGATGCCGGAGACGGCGAACTTCGCGACGTCGGCGGCGACGGCAAGATCGCAGCTCGCCACGAGCTGGCAACCGGCCGCCGTCGCGATGCCATGCACACGCGCGATGACGGGCTGCGGCAGCTCGGTCAGCGTCGTCATGACGCGGCCGCACTGCTTGAACAGCGCCTGCATGTAGGCCTTGTCATGGTTGGCGCGCATCTGCTTGAGGTCGTGGCCGGCGCAGAAGGCCCGGCCCGCGCCGGCGATGACGACCGCGCGTGCCGTATCGTCGGCGCCGACTTTGTCGAGTTCGGACTGCAAGGCGCTCAGCAATTCGGTGGACAGCGCGTTGAACTGCGCGGGGCGGTTGAGCGTGAGGGTGACGACGCCTTCATGGTCGTGGCGCAACAGCAGGGCTTCGGTATTCATGCTCATTTCTCCTTGTTCTCCTTGCAGATC
>JAJZSW010000049.1:17381-19889 GCA_021849505.1 Pseudomonadota bacterium | reverse complement strand
AGCGTCGCGGCCTGCGGATGCTGCTGGGCGAAGTTGCCGAGCAGGATGCCGGCGTTTTGTCCTGCAGCGAGGCTGGCGGCAATTTTCCGTGCCGTCTCGCCGGGGCTGACTTTCGCCAACTCGCCTTTCATGGCGACATTCTTGGCTTGGGCAACGGCCATGACCACTTCGGCCAGCAGCCCGGGGAGTTGCGCCGGGGCGGCGCTCGCCTGGGCGAACAGCTTGATGTAGAGATCGTCGTCGGTCGCATGCAGCACCGAGACCTGCGCGCCCTTCTTGGCGCTCTGGCGCAGGCGCTGCGCGATCAGCGGATGATCCTTGCGCAGGAAGCTGCCCACCACCAGCACGCGGTCGAGCGCGCCGATGTCGGCGATCTTCATGCCCAGCCAGGGGATACCGCTGCGCTGGCCGTCGAGGCTGAAATCGTTCTGGCGCAGGCGGAAATCGATGTTGTCGGAACCGAGGCCGCGCAGCAGCTTGCCGGCCAGCGCCATTTCCTCGAGTGTCGCATGCGGGCTGACGAGCGCACCGAGCGCGTCGGCGCCCTGGTTTTTCGCGACATCGCGCAGCGCATGGGCCGCATAGTCGAGGGCGACGTTCCAGTCGACCTCCTTCCACACCCCGCCCTGCTTCACCATCGGCCGGGTCAGCCGCTCGGCGCTGTTCAGGCCCTCGTAGGAGAAACGCTCCTTGTCGGAGAGCCAGCATTCGTTGATGGCTTCGTTTTCGAGCGGCAGGACGCGCTTGACCTGGTTGTGCAGTACCTGGACGACCAGGTTGCTGCCGAGGGCGTCGTGCGGACTCACCGACTTGCGGCGCGACAGCTCCCAGGTGCGCGCCGCGAAGCGGAACGGCTTGGAGGTCAGCGCGCCGACCGGGCAGAGGTCGATGATGTTGCCGGAAATTTCGGAATCGATCGTGCGCTCGACGAAAGTCATGATCTCGGCACGGTCGCCGCGGAAGGCCTGGCCGAGCTCCATCAGGCCGGCGATTTCCTGCGTGAAGCGCACGCAGCGGGTGCAGTTGATGCACCGGGTCATGTCGCTGGACACCAGCGGACCGAAGTTCTTGTTCGGCACCACGCGCTTCTCTTCCTGGAAGCGCGCGGCCGTCCCGCCGTAGCCGACCGCCAGATCCTGCAGCTGGCATTCGCCGCCCTGGTCGCAGATCGGGCAGTCGAGCGGATGGTTGATCAGCAGGAACTCCATCACGTCCTTCTGCGCCTTGACGGCCAGCTCGGAGTGCGTGAACACCTTCATGCCGTTGGCGACCGGCGTGGCGCAGGCCGGCATCGGCTTGGGCGCCTTCTCGACCTGCACGAGGCACATGCGGCAGTTGGCCGCGATCGAGAGCTTCTTGTGGTAGCAGAAATGCGGGATGTAGATGCCGGCGGCGTGCGCGGCCTCGATGACCGTGCTGCCCTCCTTAACTTGCAGCGACTTGCCGTCGATCTCGAGCTCTAGCATGTCGCCCCCGCCATCAAACGCGTATGGAAGGTACTGCCCGCTTTCTGGACATCGGGCGGCACCAGGCATTTCTTGTGTTCGATGTGGTACTCGAACTCGCTGCGGAAATGATTGACGAAACTCCTGACCGGCAGCGCGGCCGCATCGCCGAGCGCGCAGATCGTGCGGCCCATGATGTTCTTCGCCACGTCGTCGAGCAGGTCGAGATCCGCGGGGCGTCCCTGGCCATGTTCGATGCGGTGGATCATCTTGTAGAGCCAGCCCGTGCCTTCGCGGCAGGGCGTGCACTGGCCGCAGGATTCTTCGTAGTAGAACCAGGACAAACGTTCGAGCGACTTGACCATGCAGACCGTCTCGTCCATCACGATCACCGCGCCGGAACCGAGCATCGAGCCAGCCTTGGCGATCGAATCGTAGTCGAGGGTGCAGTCCATCATGATGTGGCCGGGGAGAACCGGGGCGGACGAACCGCCGGGAATCACGGCCTTCAGCTTCCTGCCGCCGCGCATGCCGCCGCACATCTCGAGCAGCTTGGCGAACGGCGTGCCCATCGGCACCTCGTAGTTGCCCGGCTTGTTGACGTGACCGGAAACGGAAAACAGCTTGGTGCCGCCGTTGTTCGCCTTGCCGAGATCGAGGAAGGCCTGGCCACCCTGGCGCAGGATGTAGGGAATCGAGGCGAAGGTCTCGGTGTTGTTGATCGTGGTCGGCTTGCCGTAGAGGCCCACCTGGGCCGGGAACGGCGGCTTGAAGCGCGGCTGGCCCTTCTTGCCCTCGATCGACTCGAGCAGCGCCGACTCCTCGCCGCAGATGTAGGCCCCGTAGCCTTGATGGGCGAACAGGTCGAAATCGAAACCGCTGCCGAGGATGTTGTTGCCCAGATAGCCGGCGGCGCGCGCCTCGGCGAGGGCTTCCTCGAAACGCTGGTAGAGCTCGTAGATCTCGCCGTGAATGTAGTTGTAGCCGCGCACGGCGCCGACGGCGAAAGCGGCGATGATCATGCCCTCGATGACCGAATGCGGGTCGAGCCGCATGAGGTCGC
>JAJZSW010000049.1:0-17371 GCA_021849505.1 Pseudomonadota bacterium | reverse complement strand
GCGGTCCTTGAAAGTCCCGGGCTCGCCTTCGTCGGTGTTGCAGACGATGTACTTTTCCGGCGCGCCCTTGGGCATGAAGCTCCACTTCAGGCCGGTCGGGAAGCCGGCGCCGCCGCGGCCGCGCAGCACGGAGGCCTTCACCTCGGCGATCACCTGATCCTGCGACAGCCTGTCGGTGAATACCTTCTTGAGCGCCTGGTAGCCGCCACGTGCCTCGTAATCCTTGAGATGCCAGCCGGTGTCCTTATTGAGGTCACGCGCATCCGGCTGGTGCCAGCCCGCCGTCAGTGCCGGATTGATCGCTTCGAGAATCGCCATCTTATTTGCACTCCGCGATCAGTTTGTCGATCTCTTCCGGCGTCATGAAGCTGCGCATATGCACGTTGTTGACCAGCATCACCGGCGCGTCGCCGCAGGCGCCCATGCATTCCCCTTCCTTCAGGGTGAACTTGCCGTCCGGCGTGGTTTCGTTGAAATCGATGCCGAGTTTCTGCCTGACGTAATCCGCGGCATGCACGCCGCCGGACAGGGCACAAGGCAGGTTGGTGCACACCGTGATCTTGTACTTGCCGACCGGCTTGAGGTCGTACATGTTGTAGAAGCTCGCCACTTCATAGGCGGCCATCTCCGGCATGCCGAGATATTGCGCCACGTAACCGATCAGGTCGCGCGACAGCCATCCCTTCTCGGTCTGGGCAAGATGCAGCGCCGCCATCACGGCCGACTGTTTCTGATCGGCCGGGTACTTGGCGACCTCGCGATCGATTTTTTGCAGTGTGGCTTCACTCAGCATGGCTTATCTATCCACATCACCGAACACAATGTCCATGGTGCCGATGATCGTAATCACGTCGGCAATCATGTGCCCCTTGGCCATTTCGTCCATGGCCGACAGATGGGTGAAGGCGGTGGAACGCAGTTTCACGCGATAGGGCTTGTTGGCCCCGTCGGAAATCATGTACACGCCGAACTCGCCCTTGGCGTGCTCGGTCGCGGCATAGACCTCGCCCGGCGGCACATGAATGCCTTCGGTGAAGAACTTGAAATGGTGGATCAGTTCTTCCATGTTGGCCTTCATCTTTGCGCGCCGGGGCGGGGCCACCTTGAGGTTGTCGGTCATCACCGGTCCGGGGTTCTTGCGCAGCCAGTCGATGCACTGCCGGATGATGCGATTCGACTGGCGCATTTCTTCGACCCGCACCAGATAACGGTCATAGCTGTCGCCGTTGTAGCCGACCGGGATGTCGAAGTCGAGCTGGTCATAGACCAGGTAGGGCTGCTTCTTGCGCAGGTCCCAGGCGATGCCCGAACCGCGGATCATCGGACCGCTGAAGCCCAGCTGCAGCGCGCGTTCGGGTGAAACGACGCCGATGCCGACGGTGCGCTGCTTCCAGATGCGATTGCCGGTCAGCAGGGTCTCGTATTCATCGACGTAGCCGGGGAAGCGATCGGTGAAATCCTCGATGAAGTCGAGCAGGTTACCCTCGCGCGCCTTGTTGAGATCCTTGACGGTTTTCTCGTTCTTGAACTTGTTGACCTGGTACTTCGGCATGCTGTCCGGCAGGTCGCGATAAACGCCGCCCGGCCGGTAGTAGGCACCATGCATGCGCGCGCCGGAAACGGCTTCGAGCATGTCGAAGATGTCCTCGCGCTCGCGGAAGGTATAGAGCACCATCGCCATCGCGCCGATGTCCAGCGCCTGCGTGCCGATCGACAGCAAATGGTTCAGGATGCGGGTGATTTCGTCGAACATCACGCGGATGTACTGCCCGCGGAGCGGCACCTCGACGCCCAGCAGGCGCTCGACCGCCAGGCAGAAGGGGTGCTCGTTGACGAACATCGAGGTGTAGTCGAGCCGGTCCATGTAGGGCAGCGACTGCACCCAGGTACGATGCTCCATGAGCTTTTCGGTGCCCCGGTGCAGCAGGCCGATGTGCGGGTCGGCGCGGACGACGACCTCGCCGTCGAGCTCCAGCACCAGACGCAGCACGCCGTGGGCGGCCGGGTGCTGCGGGCCGAGGTTTACCGTATAGTTCTTGATCTCAGCCACGACCGTAATTTTCCTCGCGGATGATGCGCGGGGTCACCTCGCGCGGCTCGATGGTCACGGGCTGATAGACGACGCGCTTCTGCTCCGGATCGTAACGCATCTCGACATAGCCCGAGACCGGGAAATCCTTGCGGAAGGGATGACCGACGAAACCATAGTCGGTCAGGATGCGGCGCAGATCGTCATGCCCCTCGAACATGATTCCAAAAAGGTCGAAGGCTTCGCGTTCGAACCAGTTGGCGCTGCTCCAGATCGGCGTCACGGATGCCACCACGGGGAAGCTGTCGTCCTGCGCAAATACGCGCAGCCGCAGGCGCCAGTTGTGGGTCACGGACAACAGATGGCTGACAGCGGCATAACGGGGCGAGCGGCCTGCGCTGAAATCGACCAGATCGGTTCTTCCGTAAGTGACGTAGTCGACACCGCAAATGTCCATCAGCTGTTCGAAGCGCAGCTCGGGATGGTCACGCAAGGTCTTGGCAACATCGAAGTAGTCCGCTGCCGAGACCTCCAGAGTGACTTCGCCGCCGACCAGAGTGAGGCTGTGAACCCGCGTCCCGAAAATCTCGGTCAGGTTCTTGCAAAGCCGTTGCAACTTGACGCTCATGATCGATTCAAAAACGGGTTAGCGGGCAATGGTGTAGGTACGGGTAATCTTGTTCTGCAACTGGATGATGCCGTACAGCAAGGCCTCGGCCGTGGGCGGACAGCCGGGGACATAAATATCGACCGGCACGATGCGATCGCAGCCGCGCACGACAGAATAGGAGTAGTGGTAATAGCCGCCGCCATTCGCGCATGACCCCATTGAGATCACCCAGCGCGGCTCAGGCATCTGGTCATACACACGGCGCATCGCAGGCGCCATCTTGTTGGTCAGGGTGCCGGCGACGATCATCAGGTCGGCCTGGCGCGGACTCGGCCGGAACACGACCCCGAAACGGTCGAGGTCATAGCGCGACACCCCGGTGTGAATCATCTCGATCGCGCAGCAGGCGAGTCCGAAGGTCATCGGCCACAATGAGCCGGTACGCGTCCAGTTGATGACCTTGTCCAGCGTGGTGGTGACGAAACCTTCCTGCAGAACGCCTTCGATGCTCACTGCTCGCTCACTCCCAATCGAGGGCGCCCTTGGCCCAAGCCCAGACAAACCCGACGACGAGGATGCCCATGAAAATGAACATTTCGATGAACCCGAAGAACTTCACGGTCGGATCGGCTTCGACGAATTCCTTGAAGATGGCGGCCCACGGGAACATGTAGGCAACTTCCAGATCGAAGATGATGAAGGCGATGGCAATCAGGTAATAGCGCACATCGAACTTCATCCGCGCGTCCTCGAATGCCTCGAAGCCGCATTCGTAGGGGGATAACTTCTCAGGGTCGGGACGGTGGGGACCGACGAGGCGTCCGATGATGATCGGAACACAGCCGAAAACCAGTGCGACGAGGACGAAAACCAGAACGGGGAAGTAGTTTTCCAGCATTCAGTTTTGCCCCGCTGACTTCACAAACATGGCAACAGTTCCATAAGTTATTTGGTGCCGACGGCGAGACTCGAACTCGCACAGCTTTCGCCACTACCCCCTCAAGATAGCGTGTCTACCAATTTCACCACGTCGGCTTTGCTATACGGCTCGGTCATGCAAACGGTGCGGAAAAGTACCACACAAACCAAGCCATACTATCGAATTATTCGCTGATTGATACTACCCGCTTTATTTAGTTATTTCGGAATATTCTTGGCTTTCGAGTCATCCTGAGCGTCCTGCTGCACAGGCGTCGCCGGCACGACAGCCTCCATCTTGACTGCGTCCATCACGCTGCCGCCAGCCGCGGCCGGCTTCTGATTCGCCATGTAGGCGAGCATCAGGCTGGTGATGAAAAATGCCGTGGCCAAGGCCGCGGTCATGCGCGAGAGGAAGTTGGCCGATCCGGTGGCACCGAAGAGACTGCCTGACGAGCCGCTGCCGAACGCCGCGCCCATATCCGCACCCTTGCCATGCTGCATCAGCACCAGGCCGATCACACCCAGTCCCACGAGGATATGCACGGTCAGCGTGATAGTGAAAAGTATGTCCATGCTGTTCTGCTTTGCCTTTACTGCGCCGCTGCGCAGATCGCCACGAAATCGGCCGCGACCAGCGCCGCCCCGCCAATCAGGCCGCCGTCGATGTCGGGTTGCGCCATCAATTCCCTGGCGTTGCCCGGCTTCATGCTGCCACCGTAAAGAATGCGCAGGCCGGCAGCCACTGCGGCGTCCTCCCGCGCGACGCGCGCGCGAATCAGCGCATGCACCTCCTGCGCCTGCCCGGGCGTGGCGGTGCGGCCGGTCCCGATGGCCCAGACGGGTTCGTAAGCGACGACCGAATCGGCCAGCGCGGCAACGCCGCAGCGCGTGATGAACACATCCAGCTGGCGCGTGACCACGGCCGCCGTCACATTGCGCTCCCGTTCGTCGAGGGTTTCGCCGACGCAGAGAATCGGCACCAGGCCGGACTTCAGCGCCGCCTCGCACTTCGCCGCCACGACGGCATCCGTATCCCCATAGCAGGTACGGCGCTCGGAGTGGCCGACGATGGCATACTTGCAGCCGAACTCGACGAGCATCGCCGCGCTCACCTCGCCGGTATAGGCACCCTGCGCATGCTCGGAAACGTCCTGCGCGCCCCAGGCCACGTTGCTGCCCTTGAGCGCTTCCCCGGCTTGCGCAAGGTAGGGATATGGCACGCAGACCGCAATATCGATGGACAGCCCGGCAACGCCCGTACGTACGCCCTGGAGCAGTTCGGCATTGCCCTGCAGGCTGCCATGCATCTTCCAGTTACCGGCGACAAATTTCCTGCGCATAATCGGATCCATCGATTCGGAAAGCCGTGGATTATAGTGACTGCCGCTGCTGCCCGTCAATTTCCTTTCCACTACCGACTGGAGAACCAATGTCAGAGAACGTAATTGCGGAAACCCACGGCAAGGTCGGCCTGATCCGCATCAACCGCCCGGAAGCGCTCAATGCGCTGAACAACGAGGTCATCGACGGGATCGGCGACGCATTGACAAGTTTCGAGGCCGACGCCGGGATCGGCTGCATCGTCCTGACCGGCAGCAGCAAGGTCTTTGCGGCCGGCGCGGACATCGGCTTCATGAAGGATTTCGGCTACATGGATGCCTACCAGCCGGATTTCATCACGCGCAACTGGGAACGCATCAGGACCTGCCGCAAGCCGGTCATCGCGGCGGTTGCCGGCTATGCGCTCGGCGGCGGCTGCGAGATCGCGATGATGTGCGACATGATCTACGCCGCGGAAAACGCGAAGTTCGGCCAGCCGGAAATCAAGCTCGGCACCCTGCCGGGCGCCGGGGGCACGCAACGCCTGCCCCGCGCCGTCGGCAAGGCCAAGGCCATGGACCTGTGCCTGACCGGGCGCATGATGGATGCCGCCGAAGCCGAGAAATGCGGACTGGTCGCGCGCATCTTCCCGACCGACAAGCTGATCGAGGAAACGCTCGCCGCGGCACAGGTAATCGCCGCCTATTCGCTGCCGGTCGTGATGATGGTGAAGGAAGCGGTCAATCGCGCCTACGAGTCCTCGCTCGCGGAAGGACTGCTGTTCGAACGCCGTACCTTCCATGCGTCCTTCGCGCTCGACGACCAGAAGGAAGGCATGGCCGCCTTCAGCGAAAAACGCAAGCCGCGATTCAGGAATCGGTAAGCCATGCCTCAGCGCCGACGAAAGTCGGCGCTGGCGGGACGGCACCCGATCAGCCGGCGGCGAGCACCTGCCGGATCTGTTCCAGCGTCGAGGGATCGTCGATCGTCGTCAGGTCGCCCGGATCGCGGCCTTCGGCCAGTGCCTGGATCGAACGGCGCAGCATCTTGCCCGAGCGCGTCTTCGGCAGGCCGGTGACGAAATGCACATGCTTCGGCCGCGCGATCGCGCCAAGGATGCCGTCGACCGTCTTCTTGACCTCGGCTTCGAGCGCGGCGCGCAACTCGGGCGTGGCGATCTTCGCCTGATCCTTGACGACGGCGAAGGCCATCGGCTCCTGCCCCTTGAGCTGGTCGTTGACGCCGACCACCGCCACTTCGGCGATGGCGTTGTGCGCCTGCACCGCTTCCTCGATCTCGCGCGTGCCGAGGCGATGGCCGGCGACGTTGATGACGTCGTCGGTGCGGCCGAGGATGAAGTGATAGCCCTCCTCGTCCTTGATGCCCCAGTCGAAGGAGGAATAGACCAGCGGCTCCTTGAACAGGCTGAAGTAGGTCTTGACGTAGCGTTCGTCGTCGCCCCAGACGGTCGACAGGCAGCCCGGCGGCAGCGGCGGCACGACGCCGACGATGCCCTTCTCGTTCGGGCCGCACTCGCTGCCGTCCTCGCGGAAGATCTTGAGGTCGTAGCCGAACACCGGGAAGCTGGGCGTGCCGAATTTGATCTTGGTGTCCTCGATGCCGCGCACGGTCGATAGCATCGGCCAGCCGGTCTCGGTCTGCCAGTAGTTGTCGATGACGGGCAGCTTGAGTTCGCCCATGATCCACTCGTGGGTCGGCTGGTCGAGCGGTTCGCCGGCGAGGAACAGGTGCTTGAGTGACGACAGGTCGTATTTCTTCAGATAGGCCGGATCCTGCTTCTTGAGCACGCGGATCGCCGTCGGTGCGGAAAACATCACATTGACCTTGTACTTCTCGACGAGGCTCCACCAGATGCCCGCATCCGGGCGAATCGGCGTGCCTTCGTACATGATGGTCGCCATGCCGGCGATCAGCGGGCCGTAGATGATGTAGCTGTGGCCGACCACCCAGCCGATGTCCGACGTCGCGAAATAGGTCTCGCCTTCGAATCCGCAGTAGATGTGCTTCATCGAGGCCGCCAGCGCGACGGCATAGCCGCCGGTGTCGCGCTGCACGCCCTTGGGTTTGCCGGTGGTTCCCGATGTGTACAGGATATAGGACGGCTCCGACGATTCCATCCACTCGCAGGGCACCTCTGCGTTCATGTGCTGCGAACGGAGCGTGGCGTAATCGACGTCACGGCCAGCCACCTTGCTGAAGCCCTTGTCGAGTCCGCGATCGACCATCAGGACCTTTTCCGGTTTGGACTGGGCGAGGTTGATCGCCTCGTCCAACAAATGCTTGTATGGCACCGACTTGCCGCCGCGCATGCCGGCGTCGCTCGATACGATCAGTTTCGGCTTGGCGTCGTCGATGCGCGTCGCCAGCGAACCGGAGGCGAAGCCGCCGAACACCACGGAATGGATCGCGCCGATACGCGCGCAGGCGAGGATGGCGAAAGTCGCCTCGGCGATCATCGGCATGTAGATCAGCACGCGGTCGCCCTTCTTCACGCCGAGCGACTGCATGATCGCCGCCATGCGCATCACCTCGGACTTCAGCTCGGCGAAGCTGTAGATCTTTTCCTCGTTGGTCTCGGTCGAAACGTAGATCAGTGCACGATCGTGCGGGCGCCTGGCCGCATGGCGATCGACCGCGTTATGGCAAAGATTGGTCTTGCCCCCGGAAAACCACTTCACGAACGGCGGCCGCGAATAGTCGCAGATGGTCTGTGGCGGGCTTTGCCAGTCGATCAGTTGCGCCTGCTCGGCCCAGAATCCGTCACGATCCTCGATCGAACGGCGATGAAAATCGGCGTACTTCGTCATAGTCACTTCCCCTCTGGTTCTAGTTGGTTATGAATTCTTGATGCGAACGACGATCCTTCCCTTGACACGCGCCTGCAGGAAATCGGCGAACACGCCGGGCAGCTGGTCGAAGCCGATTTCGCGCGCCTGGGCGATGACTTTCTCCGGCTTCCAGTCGCTGCCGAGACGCCGCCAGACCTCGCCGCGCAGCGGGTCGCCGATGTAGCCGGAATCGATGCCCAGCAGCGACACCCCGCGCAGGATGAAAGGCATCACGGTCGTCTTGAGCTCGATGCTCGCCGCCAGACCGATGCTCGCGATCGTGCCGGCCTGCTTCATGGTGCTCGCCATCCAGGCCAGCACCTCGCCACCAAGGTTGTCGACAGCCCCTGCCCAGAGCGCCTTGTCGAGCGGCTTGATCTTCGCCAGGTCGAGGCTGGAGCGCAGGATCACTTCCTTTGCGCCGAGCTGCCTGAGGTAATCGGCCGAATCGGCCTTGCCGGTCAGCGCATGCACTTCGTAGCCGGCCTTGGCGAGGATCTCGACGGCGATGCTGCCGACACCGCCGGTCGCCCCCGAGACGACCACCGGGCCGTTTTCAGGCCGCAGGCCATCGTGTTCCATGCGCGCCACCGCCAGTCCGGCGGTGAAGCCTGCGGTGCCGAGTGCCATCGCTGCATGCAGGTCCAGGCCGGCAGGCAGCTTGTAAACCCAGGCGGCGGGGATGCGCGCCAGTTCGGCATAACCGCCGTGATGCGCGACGCCGATATCGTAGCTGGTGGCCAGCACCTGGTCGCCCGGCTGGAACTTCGGGCTGTCGCTCTTCACCACCGTGCCGGACAGGTCGATGCCGCCGATGCAGGGAAAACGGCGGATGATCCGGCCGGCGCCCGTCGCGGCCAGCGCATCCTTGTAATTCACGCCAGACCAGGCAACGGCGATCGTCACCTCGCCCGCATCCAGCTGGTTTTCCTCCAGCGTGGCGAAACGCGACGCTATCTTGCCTTCGTTCTGCTCGATCAGAAATGCCTTGAAGCCCATCCTCATCTCCACCTGTTATTTGTTCGATCGATTATAGCCACGCCCATTTCCCCGCTGGGGCTGGTTCACGGCAACCACACTTGCTTTTGATAATTATTCTCATTATTATGGAGACACCTTTTCAATCCGCTTGGGAGCCCTTATGAAACTGCGCCAGTTTGCCCTTGTACCCGCCCTGCTCGTTTCGCTGTTCCAGCCTGCCGCTCAGGCGCAGGAAAACGTCCTGAACCTCTATTCCGCGCGCCACTACCAGACCGACGAGGCGCTCTACGCCAACTTCACCAAGCAGACCGGCATCAAGATCAACCGCATCGAGGCGAAGGAAGACGAGTTGCTCGAGCGCATCCGCAACGAAGGCGCGCAAAGCCCGGCCGACGTGTTCATCACCGTCGATGCCACCCGCCTCGCCAAGGCTGACGAACTCGGCCTGTTCGCGCCGGTCAAATCGAAGCTGCTGGAGCAGCGCGTCCCTGCCCACCTGCGCTCGCCCGACTGGTTCGCCTTCTCGACCCGCGCGCGCGTCATCATCTACAACAAGGCCGCGATCAAGCCCGAGGACGTGAAGAGCTACGAAGACCTCGCCAACCCCAAGCTCAAGGGCCAGGTCTGCAGCCGTTCCGGTGCGCACCCCTACAACCTTTCCCTGCTGGCGGCGATGGTTTCCCATCACGGTGAGCGGAAGGCCGAGGAGTGGGCGAAGGGCGTGGTCGCCAACTTCGCGCGCGCGCCCAAGGGCGGCGACACCGACCAGATCAAGGCCGTCGCGGCCGGCGAGTGCGGCGTGGCGATTTCGAACTCCTACTACTTCGCGCGCATGATGCGCTCGACCAAGCCCGAGGACCGCAAGGTCGTCGAGGCGCTTGGCGTCGCCTGGCCGAACCAGCAGACGACGGGCACGCACATCAACATCTCGGGCGGCGGCATGCTCAAGCACGCGCCGCACAAGGAAGCCGCCGTCAAGTTCCTCGAATACCTCGCCTCGGACGATGCGCAACGCTACTTCGCCGACGGCAACAACGAGTGGCCGGTCGTTGCCAGCGTGAAGACCGAAAACCCGGCGCTTGCCGCGCTCGGAAATTTCAAGGCCGACACGCTGTCGATCCCGGCCATGGCGAAGAACGTCGTGACTGCGCAGAAGATCGCCGACCGCGCCGGCTGGAAGTGAGCTGTCACCGTATTGCTCTATCATGCCGATGGTCATCGGCATGAGGGCAGCACATGAAACGCTTTGCGGGATTCACCATGGTGGAGATGATGGCGGTCATCGCCGTCATCACCATCCTCGCCCTGATGGCCATCCCGAGCTATCTCGACAAGATCGTCAAGGCGCAGATCGAAGCCGCCCTGCCGCTCGCCGACATCGCCAAGCGCTCGGTTTCCACATTCTGGTCGGCCACGCAGATCATGCCGGCCGACAACGCAGTCGCTGCGCTTCCCGTCGCCGACAAGATCGTCAATAACTACGTCAGCGCGCTTGCGGTCCAGGACGGGGTAATCCATCTCACGTTCGGCAACCGGGCCAGCAAATCGATTGCCGGGAAGACTCTCAGCCTGCGTCCGGCAATCGTGGAGGATGCGCCCATGGTGCCCATCACCTGGGTCTGCGGATTCGCCGAAGCGCCGGGGAAGATGACGGCTCTGGGGAGCGACCGGACCACTGTCGATCCCGCTTACCTGCCCATGGAATGCCGCGCGCTCAAGCCTAGCAGCTAGACCGGGCCGGGCCGCGTGCCACCTGACGCGCCAGCAGGAAGACCGGCAGCAGGCCGACGGCGACGATCGCCAGCGCGGCCGTCGATGCCTCGGCGAGGCGCTCGTCGGCGGCCAGCGTGAAGGTCTGCGTCGCCAGCGTGTCGAAATTGAACGGCCGCATCACCAGCGTGGCCGGCAGTTCCTTCATCACATCCACGAACACCAGCAGCCCGGCGGTGAACAGGCTGCCGCGGATCAGCGGCAAATGCACGCGGCGCAGGGTCTCGCCCGCGCCGCAGCCGAGGCTCTGGGCGGCCGCGTCCATGCTCGGCGTGACGCGCGCTAGGCTCGATTCCACCGTCTGCAAAGCGATCGAGAGGAAACGCGCGAGATAGGCGTAGACGAGCGCGGCGATGCCGCCGGTGAGTATCAGGCCGGGGTTCGTACCGAAGCTTTCCAGCCAGGCCGCCGCGAGCCAGTGGTCGAGCCGCGTCACCGGAATCAGCACGCCGACGGCGATCACCGAACCCGGCACCGCATAACCCAGCGCGACGAGGCGGTTCGTCGCGCGCACCACCGGGGCGTTCGACAGCCGCTGCGCATAGGCGAGCAGCACCGCCAGCATCACGGCCAGGACGGCCGCGATCCCGGCGACCAGCAGGCTGTTGCCCGCGAGCACGCCGTAACGCACCCCGAATTCGCTGTCGCCCTCGGACAGCGCGAGCCGGAACAGCAAACCGCCCGGCAGCAGGAAGCCGAACAGCAGCGGCAACAGACACACCAGGCTTGCACCCCAGGCGCGCCAGCCTGCGAGCGGTCGTCGTTCGCCGCGCCGCCGGCCGGTGTCGTGGAAGCGCGCGCGGCCGCGGCTCACGCGTTCGAGCGCCAGCAGGCAGAGCACGAAGGCGAGCAGCGCGCCCGCCAGCTGGGCGGCGGCGATGCGGTCGCCGAGCGAGAACCAGGCGCGGTAGATGCCGGTGGTGAAGGTCGGCACCGCGAAGTAGGCGACCGTGCCGTAGTCGGCCAGCGTCTCCATCAGCACCAGGGCGACGCCGGCGGCGACAGCCGGCCGCGCCAGCGGCAGCGACACACGGGCGAAAGCGCCCCACGGCGACAACCCCAGCGAGCGCGCCGCCTCGAAGGTGCTGCTGCCGCGTTCGAGGAAGGCGGTGCGCGTGATCAGATAGACGTAGGGATAGAGCGCGCAGACGAACATCGCCGCGGCGCCGCCGAGACTGCGGATCTCGGGGAACCAGTAGTCGCCGCGCCGCCAGCCGAACCACTCGCGCAGCGTCGTCTGCACCGGGCCGACGAACTGCAGCAGGTCGGTATAGACATAGGCCATCACGTAAGCCGGCAGCGCGAGCGGCAGCAGCAGCGCCCATTCGAAGACGCGCCGGCCGGGAAACTCCGTCATGGTCGTCAGCCAGGCGGTGGCGACGCCGACCGCCGCGACGCCCAAACCCACCAGCAGAGCCAGCAGCAGCGAATTGAGTGCGTACTCCGGCAGCACGGTCGCGGCGAGGTGCGCCCAGGTGTCGCCGGCCGCGCCGACGAACAGATTCGCGCCGACCGACAGGACCGGCAGCGCGACCAGCAGGCCGACTGGAATGGCAAGGGGAATCAGTTGTGAGCGCGTTTGCATCGAATTATTTGAGATTTATTCTCAATTATAATCACGCCATGAGACTTCCTGACCTCCTCGCCCTCGATCATGTCAGTCATGCCTACCGCCAGCACGCGGTGGTCAGGGATCTGTCGTTCGTGCTGAACCCCGGGGAGATCGGTTGCCTGCTGGGCGCCTCGGGCTGCGGCAAGACGACGGTGCTGCGCCTGATCGCCGGCTTCGAAACACCGACGCAGGGCGCGATCCGCCTGCGGGATGCGATCGTCGGCGCACCGCGCCACTGCGTGCCGCCCGAGCGGCGCAACATCGGCATGGTGTTCCAGGACTACGCGCTGTTCCCGCACCTCACCGTCGCCGGCAACATCGGCTTCGGCCTCCGCGCAAAGTCGGCGCTGGCAGGACGGCACATCGACGACCTGCTCGCGCTGGTGGGGCTTTCCGGGCAGGGCGGCAAGTATCCGCACGAGCTCTCGGGCGGCCAGCAGCAGCGCGTCGCGCTCGCCCGCGCGCTGGCGCCGCGCCCGCACCTGCTGCTGCTCGACGAACCCTTCTCGAATCTCGACGTCGAGCTGCGCGAGCGGCTCTCCCTCGAAGTACGTGCCATCCTCAAGGAAACCGGCACCGCCGCGATCCTCGTCACGCACGACCAGCACGAGGCCTTCGCCGTCGCCGATGTCGTCGGCATCATGCACGCCGGCCGCATCGAGCAGTGGGACACGCCCTACAACCTCTACCACCGCCCCACGACCCGCCATGTCGCCGATTTCGTCGGCCAGGGCGTGTTCCTGCCCGGCCGCGTGCTCGGCGCCGCCACGGTCGACATCGAGCTCGGCACGCTCGGCTGCCGCCTGCCGCGGGATGTGGCCGGCGACGAAACGGTCGACATCCTGCTGCGTCCCGACGACATCATGCACGACGATAACGCGCCGACGCAGGCCGAGGTCGTCGCCAAGGCCTTCCGCGGCGCGGAATTCCTCTATACGCTGCAACTGCCGTCCGGCGCGCGCGTGCTTTCGCTCGTGCCCTCGCACCACAACCACGCCATCGGCGAGATGATCGGCATCCGCCTCGATGTCGACCATGTGGTAGCGTTCCGCCATGATTCCCTGGCTGTACGCTGACACCCCTTTCCCCCCCGTCGCGCAGGCATTGAAGGAACCGAACGGCCTGCTCGCCGGCGGCGGCGACCTGTCGCCGCTGCGCCTGCTGGCCGCCTACCGGCGCGGCATCTTCCCGTGGTATTCGCCGGGCGAGCCGATCCTCTGGTGGAGCCCGGACCCGCGCATGGTGCTGTTTCCCGGCGCGCTCCGCATCACGCGCTCGCTGGCGAAAACGCTGCGCAACGCCGACTACCGCGTCACGCTCGACAGCGCCTTCGCGCAGGTCATCGCCGCCTGCGCCGCCGTACCGCGGCCGGGCCAGAACGGCACCTGGATCACCACCGAGATGCAGCAGGCCTACATCCGCCTGCATGCGCTCGGCTACGCGCACAGCATCGAGACCTGGCGCGGCGGCCAACTGGTCGGCGGCCTGTACGGCGTGGCCATCGGCCGCGCCTTCTGCGGCGAGTCGATGTTTTCGCACGTCACCGACGCCTCGAAAATCGCCCTCGCCCACCTGTGCCGTTTCCTTGCGGAACGCGGATTCGGCATAATCGACTGCCAGATGGAAACCGCACACCTGACCTCGCTGGGCGCCCGCCCGATCCCGCGCGACGATTATCTCGCCCGCCTGGCTGCGCTCGTCGAGCAGGGCGATGGCCCCGGACGCTGGCCCGCCGACGGCATCGACGGCGTGTTCAGGAAGACGAAATGACGCATCTGCGCGACCTGCCGCCCTTCCCGCTGCTGCAGTTCTACGCGACCTCGCCCTACGGCTGTTCCTACCTGCCCGGCCGCGCGGCGCGCTCGCAGGTCGCCACGCCGAACCAGTTGATCGATACCGAGACCTACGGCGAACTGGTACGCATCGGCTTCCGGCGCAGCGGCGTGTTCACCTATCGCCCGTGGTGCGACACCTGCCGCGAGTGCGTGCCGGTGCGCATCCCCGTCGCCGATTTCCGGCCCAACCGCAGCCAGCGCCGGGCGCTGGCCCGCCACGCCGACCTCGTCGCCCGCGAGCGTTCCCTGAGCTTTCGCGAAGAGCACTACGCGCTCTACCAGCGCTACCAGCACGCGCGCCACTGGGGCGGCGGCATGGACGACGACAGCCGCGAACAGTACGCCCAGTTCCTGCTGCAGACGAACGTCGACAGCCGCCTCGTCGAGTTTCGCGCGGGCGATGTCCTGCGCCTGGTCTGCATCATCGACGTGCTGGAAAGCGGCCTCTCGTCGGTTTACACGTTTTACGATCCCGACCTGCCGAACACCAGTTACGGCACCTGGGCGATCCTCTGGCAGATTGCCCAGTGCCGCAACCTCGGCCTGCCGCATCTCTACCTCGGCTACTGGATCCGCAACAGCCGCAAGATGGCCTACAAGGCCCAGTTCCGCCCGCTCGAAGCGCTGCGCAATGGCCACTGGGCGCTGCTCGAGGAATAGGACTGCCGTCTCGCCGCCGCTGACTTTCACGACCAGCCGGTAGAATGCCGGCCATGATTCCCTACTGCCTCGTCAAGCCCTTCGTCCTCGCGCTCGATCCCGAAACCGCGCACGAGATGTCCATCGCCGGCCTGCGCGCGCTCGGCGCCATCGCGCCGCCCGGCCGCCCGCTGCCCGACACGCCCGTCACGGTCATGGGCCTCGAGTTCCCCAACCGCATCGGTCTCGCGGCCGGCCTCGACAAGAACGGCGAGGCGATCGACGCGCTGGCCGGCTGGGGCTTCGGCCACCTCGAGATCGGCACCGTCACCCCGCGCCCGCAGCCCGGCAACCCCAGGCCGCGCATGTTCCGCCTGCCGCAGGTCGAGGGCATCATCAACCGCATGGGCTTCAACAACCGCGGCATCGACGCGCTGGTCGCCAACGTGCGCGCGGCGAAGTACCGCGGCATCCTCGGCATCAACATCGGCAAGAACGCCGACACGCCGATCGAACGCGCGGCCGACGACTACCTGATCGGCCTCGAAAAGGCCTACCCGCACGCCAGCTACATCACCGTCAACATCTCCTCGCCGAACACCAAGAACCTGCGCGCCCTGCAGGGCGAGTCGGAGCTCGACGCGCTGCTCGGCGCGCTCAAGGCGAAGCAGGCCGCGCTCGCCCAGCAGCATGGCAAGTACGTGCCGCTGGCGCTGAAGATCGCCCCCGACCTCGACGACGCGCAGCTCGCCAACATCGCCGACGCACTGAAGCGCCATCGCATCGACACCGTGATCGCCACCAACACGACGCTCGACCGCAGCAAGGTCGCCGGCCAACCCAACGCCGAAGAAGCTGGCGGGCTTTCCGGCGCGCCGCTGTTCGAGGCGTCCACGCTCGTCGTGAAGAAGCTCGCCGCCGCGCTGGCCGGCGAAGTGCCGATCATCGCCGTCGGCGGCGTCACCGACGGCGCGAAAGCCAAGGCCAAGCTGGCCGCCGGCGCACAACTGGTGCAGGTCTATTCCGGCCTCGTCTATCACGGGCCGGGACTGGTCAAGGACTGCGTCGCCGCGACACGGTCCGCACCCAGGTCTTGAGCGCCTAGACCAGGCGCTGCATCAAATCCCGCGCCTCGGGCGTCAGCAGCGCCTCGGCCTGCGCGGCCGCGCGTTCGAGTTCGCTGCCGAAGCCCAGCCGCTTGAGCGCATCCTCGCGCAGGATGCCGTTGTCAAGCAGATGATCGACCAGCGCGACGAACAAGGGCTTGTCGGCGAATTCGGGTGTCTTGCCGGCATCCATCAGCGTCAGCCGCTGACCGAGCAACACGCTGCGGTCGAGCAGTTCGACGCGCGTCAGATGGCCGCTGCCGGCATGGCGCAGCACCATCAGCACGAGGAGGTAGCGTTCCATCTGCGGCCGCAGGATTTCCGCCAGCCAATGCAGTTCGCTGCGGGTCAGCGTGTTCGGCGCGGGTTGGCGCACCGCATCGCCGGCGCGCTCGACCAGGCCGCGCGCGGCCAGCCGCTCGATGATTGCATCCAGCGCCTGCGGCAGCTCGCGCTCTTCCAGCCGCAGGTAGAGGCTGGTGCGCATCAGGCCGAACAGGTCGGCGACGGTTTCCAGCAGCCTTGACCGCTCCAGCGGTCCGTGCTGCGCGACCAGACAGGCGACCAGCGCCGGCAGCGCATACAGGTGCAGCACGTTGTTGCGGAAATAGGCGAGCAGCGCCGCCTCGTGCGCATCGGCCTCGATCAGCGCGCCGAGCGGATGCTCGATGCGGCGCACCGCGGCCAGCTGCAATGCCGCGGCGATGCAGTCGGTCCCTGCCGCCGGCGCCGCGCGCCGCAGCGGATCGACGAGCGCCTGCAGATGCTCGATCTGGCGCGCCAGCGCATCGGCGGCGGCCGTCGCGCGCGGGGTCGCCAGCAGGGCCAGGCCGACCAGATTCACGGGATTGACCAGCGCCGCGTCGTTGATGCGCCGGGTCAGTTCGCCGGCGATCGCGCCGACGGCGCCGCGCTGCCAGTCGCCTTCGGCCGCCTCGTTGGGAGCGGTGCGCCAGTCGGGATGGTGCGCGTCGAGCCAGTCGGCCAGCGCCAGCGGCGCCCCGAAATTCACATGGACCTTGCCGAAATGCCGGCGCAGCACGCGCACCGCCGAGAGCAGGCCAAGCAGCGATTCGCGCTCCTTCGGCTTGCCGGTCAACTCGCCGACGAAGCTGGCGCCCTCGGGCAGCTTCTCGTAGCCGAGATAGATCGGCACGAACACCAGCGGCCGTTCGTGCCGGCGCACGAAGCTCTGCACCGTCATCGCCAGCAGCCCGGCCTTGGGCGGCAGCATGCGGCCGTTGCGGCTGCGCCCGCCCTCGATGAAGTATTCGATCGGGAAGCCCTGCTCCAGCATGCGGTGCAAGTATTCGGCGAACACCGTGGCGTAGAGCGGGTCGCCCTTGAACGTGCGGCGCAGGAAGAAGGCGCCCCCGCCGCGCAGGATGCGCCCGAGGATCGGCAGGTCGAGGTTTTCGCCGGCGGCGATGTGCGGCGGTGACAATCCCGCGCGGTAAATCACGTAGGACATCAGCAGGTAGTCGATGTGGCTGCGATGACAGGGCAGATAAATGACGCTCTGTCCCGGCGCGACGCGCATCAGCACGTCGAGGTTGCGCACCTCGACGCCGTCGAACAGGCGTGTCCACACCCAGGTGAGGAAGATCTCGCCGGCGCGCATCACGCCGTAGGAGTAGTCGGAAGCGATCGCCAGCACATGACGGCGGGCGCGTTCCCGCGCGGCTTCGGCGGTGATCCG
>JAJZSW010000048.1 GCA_021849505.1 Pseudomonadota bacterium | reverse complement strand
CTCGCCTGGTATCGCCGCGCGGCGGAAGGCGGCGAAGCCTCCGCGCACCTCTGGCTCGGCGAATGCCATGAGCATGGAGAGGGCGCCGCGGACAGTCGGCCGGATACGGTCGCGGCGCGCCGGCACTATCGCGCGGCGGCGGATGCCGGCCTCGCGCACGGGCTGGCCGAACTCGGCCGCTGCCTGCTCTATGGCATCGGCGGGCAGGCCGACGTCGAGCGGGGCGAAGCGGCGCTGCTGCAGGCGGCCGAACGCGGCTGGCCGCCGGCGCTGGAAGAGCTCGAACGCTACTGGTTCGCCGAGGGCGAACGGCATTTCCATGGCCACGGCACGGTCGCCGATGCGGCGCGCGCGCGGCAGTGCTACCGCAAGGCCGGCGAACTCGGCCACCGGCGTGCCGCCTACATGCTGGCGGAATGCCTGCGCCACGGCCTCGGCGGACCGGCCGAGGCGGCGCAGGCCGTCACCTGGTACCGCCGCGCCGCGACGCTGTTCGACGCGAAGCTCGCGCTCTCCGATCTCTACTATCACGGCGAGGGCGTGACGCGCAACTATCGCGAGGCCTTCCGCTGGTTCGAGCAGGCGGCCGAGCAGCACGAGGATGCCTACGCGCTCTACAGTCTCGGCTACATGCTGCTCAACGGGCAGGGGACGCGCCGCGACGCGAAACGCGGCCTCCGGCAGCTGCGCCGCGCGGCGCTGCTCGGCGAACTGAATGCGCAGTACGAACTCGGCAGCGCCTACTACCGCGGCGCGGGGGTGACGAAGAACCTGAAGCTCGCGATGAAGTGGCTGCGCATGGCTGCCGAGCACGGTCAGGCCGAGGCGCGCGCCTTCCTCGAACGCATCGAGCACGGCAACCAGCTCAACTAGCGGGAAGAACGATCCGTGCGGCCAGCCCGCCGCCGTCGCGCGGCAGCAGTTCGAGGCGGCCGGCGTGTGCCTTGGCGATGCGCTCGACGATGGCGAGACCGAGGCCCGCGCCACCCGCGCCGGTGCGCGCCGCCTCGCCGCGCGTGAAGGGCTGCTTGAGGCGCGCCGCCTCGGCTGGCACGATGCCGGTCCCGCGGTCGAGCACGGCGATGACGATGCCGTTCTTTGCGCGCGTCAGTTCCAGTTCCACCGGACTGGCATGGCCGGCATGGCGCAAGGCGTTCTCGATCAGGTTGACGATCGCGCGGCGCAGCGGCTCGGGATGGACCGGAATTGCAAAGTCGGCGCCGGGCCGTCCCAAGCCGACGCCCCCCCCGTGGGGGGCAGCGAGCCGGGGTTGCGAGCGAGGGGGGCCAATACTGTCGGCGCCGGCGGGACGGCACTTCACCTTGTCACCATAGCGTGCGGCGATTTCCGCAAGCAGCGCGGCGAGATCGGTGACCACCTTCGCCTTGCCGTCCAGACCTTGCGGCCTCGCGAAGTCGAGGAACTGGCCGATGGTACGGTCCATCTCGGCGATGTCGGCTTCCATGCCGGCGCGGGCCTCGGCATCGGCGACCGAGAGTTCCGTCTCCATGCGCAGGCGTGTCAGCGGCGTGCGCAGGTCGTGCGAGACGCCGGCGAGCAGCAGCGCGCGCTCTTCCTCGAGCGGCCGCACGATGCGATAGACGATCAGCCAGGCGCCGGCCAGGGCGAGCAGCAGCACCGCCGCGCCCCAGCCGAGCCAGTACAGGGGCAGGCGCCGCTCGAGCCGCTCGCGCGGCAGGGCGAGCCAGTAGTCGCCCTCGTCGCCGCTGAAGATGCTGAAGCTGACGAACAGGCCGGGCTCGTCGTTGAGCACGAAGGCCAGCCGCGTCTCGGGACCGAGCCGCGCGCGCACTTCGCGTTCGAGATGGCGGGTGAAGGCCGACGGCGGCGGCGCTACGATCCTGTCGTCCGGGTCGGCGGGATAGACGTGTACCCCTTCGGTGTCGGACAGCTCGGCAAGCAGGTCGACGCGGCTTTCCGGCCGCGCGGCGAGCAGCGCGGCGCGCGTCAGGTTGGCGACGCTCGCGACCATCTGCGCGACCTGGCGCGCGCGCGGTTCCATCTCGGCCTCGCGGAAGAGCGCCAGCCAGGCCGCCACCGCCACCAGCATCAGCGTGGCGATCAGCAGGAAGGACCGCCAGAGCAGGCTGTCCGGCAGCAGGGAGAAGCGCTTAGCCGGCATCCTTCCCATCGGGAACGAACACGTAGCCGAAGCCCCACACCGTCTGGATGTGGCGCGGCTTGGCCGGATCGACCTCGACCAGCTTGCGCAGGCGCGAGATCTGCACGTCGATGGCGCGATCGAAGACGCCGTGCTCGCGGCCGCGCGCCAGTTCCATCAGTTTGTCCCGGGAGAGCGGCTGGCGCGGATGCTTGAGCAGCACCTGCAGCAGACCGAATTCGCCGGTGGTGAGCATCGTCGTCTCGCCTTGCCGGACGAGTTCGCGCGTGGCGAGATTCACTTCGACGAGGCCGAAGCGCATGACTTCCTGTGCGGCGGCGGGCGCGCCGGCGGGCGGCGGCGCGGCGCGGCGGCGCAGCACGGCATGGATGCGCGCGACCAGCTCGCGCGGGTTGAAGGGCTTGGACAGATAGTCGTCGGCGCCGAGTTCGAGGCCGACGATGCGGTCGATGTCGTCGCCCTTGGCGGTGAGCATCAGGATCGCGATGTCATTCTTCGTGCCGCCATTGGCACGCAGGCGCCGGCAGATCGACAGGCCGTCCTCGCCGGGCAGCATCAGGTCGAGCACGATCAGGTCGTAGAGCTCGCGCTCGAGCGCGCGATCCATGGCCGGAGCGTCCGGCACGGCCTTGACGACGAAGTCCTGTTCGACGAGGTAGCGCTCGAGCTGGCTGCGCAGCCGCAGGTCGTCATCGACGACGAGGATTTTCGGTTTGCGGGTCTCGGTGTTCATGGCGCGAAGGATACTGCCGATTCCTTTGGCAAGTCGTTGCCGGATGTTTCCCGGCGCGGGACACGCAACGGATTGTTACAAAGCGCCGCCACACGGCCATGAGCGCGGTCCTACAATGCAGCCATGAAAAAACCTGTCCGTTTTCTCGTGCTGTTGTGCCTCGCCGCGACCGCCTACGCCGCGGCTGCGCAGGGCGAGCCGCCGCCCCCGCCCGCGGGGTATGGCTATGGACAGATGGAGCGTCCCTTCCGGCCGCAGCACGACTGGCGTGACGCCCCGCCCGAACAGCGCGAGCAATGGCGCGAGGAGCGTCGCCAGCAGCGCCGCGAGCAGTGGCGCGACATGAGTCCCGAAGAGCGCCATCAGCTGCGCCGCGACATCCGCGACGCCGGCCGCATGTACCGGCGCGGACAGCGCGACTGAGGCCTCCGGATATCCGGTTGACATTCTCCTCTCCCGGGTCTTTACTGATACCGTAGTAAAAGAGTCGGATAAATGGATATTGTTTCACCCCAGCGAGGAGGCTGCCATGTACGACATCAACAAATACATTGCCGATCAGCGGCTCGAAGGCCGCGATCCAGAAGGATATTTGGCGGAAGTGGCGCACTGGTCGCCGCTCGTCGCGAACAAGCTGGCCGCGGAAGAAGGACTGACGCTCGGGGACGATCACTGGGAAGTTATCTATTGTTTGCGCGAGCACTTCCGCAAACTCGGCCCTGACTGGACGGCACGCCAGATGACGCGCGAGCTGGAGAAGGATTTTGCCGGCGCAGGGGGCCGCCGCTTCCTCTACACGCTGTTCCCGGGCGGGCCGCTGGCCCAGGGTTGCAAGCTGGCCGGGCTGCCGCTGCCGCAGGGCACGCTCAACGACTCGTTCGGCAGCGTGCACTGAGCATGCGCTAACTGCCGTCCCAGTCATGGACGTGCAGGTGGGTGTGCAGCGTGCCGTCGTGCCGATGCCTGTGGCGGTGGGCGAGGCGCGCTTCTTCGAGCAGGGCGAGGTTGCCGAGGGCGGCCGTGACCGGGCCGTCGTAGAGCAGTCGCCCGCCTGAACCGAGCACGAGGCAGCGGCTGCCGAGTTCGGCCGCGAGCGAGAGGTTGTGGGTGGCCGCGACCACGGTCATGTCAGAATCCAGCAGCGCGTCGATCAGCCAGCCGACCGTCGCCGGATCGAGGCTGGCCGAAGGTTCGTCGAGCAGCAGCAGCTTCGGTTCGAGCACGAGCAGGCAGGCCAGCGCGACTTTCTGCTTCTCGCCGCCCGACAGCAGGAAGGGCGGTTGGTCGAGCAGCGGTCCGAGGCCGAGCGCCGTGGCCCAGTGCGCGACGCGCTCGTCGGCGTCGGGCAATTCCAGTTGGCGCGGGCCGTAGGCGATTTCCTCGCGCACCGTCGGGTTGAACAGCATCGCTTCGGGATGCTGGAACAGCAGCGCGCAGTCCTGCCGGAACGCGCGGCCTTTGGGTTCGGCATTGCGATAACTGATGCTGCCGGATTGCGGAACCGCCAAGCCGTTCATCAATTTGAGCAGCGTCGACTTGCCGCAGCCGTTGGCGCCGAGGATGACGACCTTGTCGCCCTCCCGGATTTTCAGCGAGAGACCGTCGATGACCCGCTTGTCGTCTTCCCAGCCGAACGAAACACGGTCAAGTTCAAGCATCGAAGCTACCTCTCGAACGCATCGCCAGCGCGACCTCGGTCGATTGCGCCTGCGCCTTGTCGAGCAGCGCGACGGCTTGTGCGCCGGCATGGCGGCGGCGGTCGAGCAGGCGCGGCTTGACGATGGAGCGGCTGGCGAAGGCATGGCGGAAATCGCGGATCAGGCGCTCGAAGGCGCGTGCCTGTCCGAGCGCGAGGGTGGCGACCAGCGTCGCCGTCGGCCAGCCTTGCAGCGCCGCGAGCAGGTTCACGCGCGCGACGAACCAGAAGCCCAGATACACCATCAGCAACACGCGCAGGTTGGCGAGCAGCAGCCAGCCGGTATCGATGCGGCCCTGCCACAGGCCGACGAGAACGACGCCGAGGCTCACCGAGAGATTGAAGGCGAGGATCGCCAGCAGGCTGCGCTTGAGGATGCGCCAGCGCTCGGCACCGGCCAGCGCCAGCGCGATCAGCAGGCCGAGCGCGAGCAGCGCCGGGTCATGCACGAAAGTCGGCGCTGGCAGGACGGCAAGGTAGAGGTAGAGGACGTGGCGCGGCTTCATGCGATCCATTTGCGCGACTTCGCGTAACGCCACACCAGCAGCGTCAGCGCGGCCTCGCCGATGCCGATCAGCGCATGGGGCAGCAGCACGGCGGGCAGGGTGATTGCCAGTCCGAAGGGGAAGAAAAGCGGTGTGCCGTCAGGCTGGTGGGCGATCAGCGGCTGGATGCCCAGGGCCAGTGCCACCAGCACGCCGGAGACCATCACCGAGACCCAGGCGGTGGCGAGGACGGCGATGCTCTCGTTGAGCGGCCGCAGCAACTTGAAGGTCAGGATGGCCGTCGCGCTGCCGGCCAGTCCCATTGCCAGCGCATTCACCGGCAGGGCCGTGAGGCCGCCGGCGCCGAACAGTAGCGCCTGCAGCAGCAGCACGCCGCTGTAGGCCAGAAACGCCAGCCGCAGGCCGAACAGCAGCGTGAGCAGCGCCACGCCGAGCGCATGGCCGCTGGTGCCGCCGGGCAGCGGCAGCATCACCAGGCCCAGACCGTAGGCCAGCGCGGTGAGCAACGCCAGGCGCGGGATCAGGGTTTCGTCGAGCCGGCTGCGCAGGTGGCGGCCGGCCCATGCCCATGCGCCGACGGCTAGCGCCGCGGCGGGCAGGTAGGTTTGCGGGGAAAGGAAGCCGTCGGGGATATGCATCAGCGCGGTCGGTGTCGCAGGAATATCTGATAGAGGCCAAACAGGCCGAACATCAGTGCAAGACCGATACTGGCGCGCAGCCAGACCGGCTGGTCGCAGGGTGGGCTGAGCCTGGTCGGCACGATTGCTTGCATTGGCGGTGACGGGGAATCGCTCGTTGAAGCTGCCGTGGCGGGTAAGGCAGTTTCCGACTGCAAGGGCGCGGGGACAATGATTTCACGGTTGACCCCGTGGCCATCGGCGGAACTGGCCTTGAGCCGCCAGTGCCGCAATTCGCCCGGGACGAAGGCGATGCGGCCCTGGGCGTCGGTTTCGCCAACCTGCATCGGCTTGTTCTGCCCGGCGGGTGTCAGCGTGTACTGCTTGTGGGCGAAAGGCCGTTCATTCGCGTAGTTCAGCGTGATTATCGCGGCCGTTGAGACCTCGATGCGGTGATCGACGGCATGCGCCTGTGCAAGCGGCGTCCAGACGCAAACAAGCAAGAGCAGTTTTTTCATGAGGGTATTCATGAGAGCGCGTATGAAGTAATTTATTATCATCTTACTGCGCGAGGCGGAGAGGCGGCATTCCGCGTTAAGATGGACTGTGTCAGCTGTGCCAAAGATTGTCATGTCCGCTTCCGTGCCGCTCGGATCGCCCGTCGCTTCCCGCCGCAAACCCCGTGGCGGGCGCCTGACGCACGCCCTGCGCCGCGAATCGCGTTTCGTCCTGTTCGCCGCCGCGACCCTGATCGCGGCATTTTCGCCCGCGACCTACAGCCGCGCGGTGCGCCAGGCTACGGCGCAGGCGGTCTGCTTCTCGGCCTGGCAGGCGCTGCCGGGCTATGCCCTTCTGAGCGTGCTGGCCGGCGCGGTGCTGACGCACATCGTCGCCGTTTCCGCCGCCACTTACGGCCTGTCGCACCTCGCGCTCGAGGCGGTGGTGCGCGTCTATGTCGTCGAGCTGCTGCCGCTGGTGGCGGCCCTGTTCGTCGCCCTGCGCTCCGGCCTGGATTTGCTCGATCGCCTCGCCGCCGAGCGGGCCCGGGGGTCGGATTTCGGCACGGCCGCGCTGTTCCGCCAGCAGGTCGTGCCCGGCGTGGTGGGCAACCTGCTCGCCGTCATCGTGCTGACGCTGGCGAGTGGCCTGCTGGTGCTCGCGACCGCCTACCTGGTGGTCTATGGCGTGACGCCGTGGGGGCTGGCCGATTACACGCGGCTGGTCGGCCAGGTGTTCGATCCGGTGACCGCGCCGACGCTATTGCTGAAGATCTTTTTGTTCGGCGGCGCCGTCGCCGTCGCGCCGGTCGCGGTGGTGCTCGACACGCCGCGCCGCGCCGCGAGCGGCAGCGAAATGCGCGTAATGGCGCGCCTGCTCCTGCTGCTGGTGGCGATCGAGGGCGCCACCCTCGTGCTGCTGCATTTCTGAAGACGTTCGATCATGGCCGATCCGCAACCCGCCGAACCGCCCCGCCCGCCGATTCCGCATGCCGGCGCGAAGACCGTGGCGATGATCGTCATGACCCTGCTGCTGCTGCTGGGCGGCTTCGTCCTGTACGTGATGTTCGCACGCGGCGTCTTCGAGGAAAACCAGCGCCTGGTGCTGCTGGCGGAAAATTCCGAGGGCGTGACGATCGGCATGGACATGACTTTCACCGGCTTTCCGATCGGGCGCGTGCGGCGCATCGAACTGGGGGACGATGGCAAGGCGCACATCCACATCGACATTCCGACGAAGGATGCGCGCTGGCTGCGGACGTCCTCGGTATTCACGCTCGAACGCGGCGTGGTCGGCGGCGCGAAGCTGCGCGCCTTCACCGGCCTGCTCGACGATCCGCCGCTGCCGGATGGCGCACGGCGCGACGTGCTGATCGGCGACGCCACGGCGGGTATTCCGCACCTGGTCGGCAGCCTGCGCGAGCTGGCCGACAACCTGGTGCGCATGACCGGCGCAGATGCCCCATTGAACGCCAGCATCGCCAACGTCCGGACGGTCACCGGCGCGATGACCGGGCCGCGCGGCGCGCTCGACGGTCTGCTCGGCCCGGCAGGCGCGCGGCGCATCCACGAATCTCTGGAGCAGACCAACCGCCTGCTGGCGCAGACCAATGCGCGCCTCTATGGCCAGGGCGGGTTGATGGACGACGCGCAGCGCGCGACGGGCGAACTGCATGCCCTGCTGACCGACGTGCGCGCCAGCCTGAAGAAGACCGATGCCCTGCTCGACGAGGCGCGCGCCATCGCCGTCAATGCGCGCGTCGCCACCGATGATCTCGACGCCCTGCGCAACGAGGTGGAAGCGAACCTGCGGCGCGTTTCCGGGCTGATCGATGAGGTCAATCGCAAGTGGCCGTTCGCGCGCGAGCGGGAGCTCAAACTGCCATGAGACTGAAGACGGCTTGCTTCGCCTTGCTGCTGGCTGGTTGCGCCGGCGGCCCGCCTGTACCCGACTGGCAGGTCAATGCGCATGGCGCGCTGGCGGCGCACACTGCTGCCTGGCTGGCCGGGCGAGACCGCGTTGCCGCGCATGAGATCGCCATCGCCCGCCGCGAGGCCGGACGCACCGGCAGCGCCGAGCCGCTGGCGCGCGTCGAGCTGACCGCTTGCGCGGCGCGCGTCGCCAGCCTGGACGAAGCCGACTGCCCGGCGGTGCAGCCGCTGCTGCGCGATGCCGGCGCAGAATCGCGCGCCTACGCCGACTATCTGGCCGGACGCTGGGAGGGGCTCGACCGCGAGAAGCTGCCGCCCGCGCAGCGCGGTGTGCCGGTTGCCGCTGATGCGCTCGCGCAACTGCGGACCATCGAGGATCCGCTCTCGCGCCTGGTCGCGGCGGCGCTGCTGCTGCGCGCGGGACGGCTGCCACCTGCCGGCATCGAGTGGGCGATCGACACCGCAGCGGCGCAGGGTTGGCGCCGGCCCCTGTTGGCCTGGCTGGGCTTCGACCGCGACCGCCGTCTAGCCGGCGGGGATCCCGAAGGCGCGGCGGAACGGCAGCGGCGCATAGATTACGTCCTCGGCTCATCCCTGAACGCCCGGTAGAATCCGGGTTGTGAATCTCCTCGCCTTCGAAGCAGCCACCTCCCACCTTTCCGTTGCCCTGTATCGCGACGGCGTCATCACCGAAAAGTCGGCCGACGTGCCGAATGGCGGCTCGGAGCGCTTGCTGCCCTGGGCGAACGAACTCCTCGCCGCGGCGGGCCTGACGCTCAAACAGCTCGACGGCATCGCCTTCGGCGCCGGCCCCGGCGGCTTCACCGGCCTGCGGCTGGCCTGCGGCGTGACGCAGGGCCTCGCCTTCGGACTCGACCTGCCCGTGGTGCCGGTCGGCACGCTCGCGGCACTCGCCTTGGCGAGCGGGGATGGGAAAGTGCTGGCCTGCCTCGATGCGCGCATGAACGAGGTCTATGTCGCGGCCTATCAAGTGGCGGGCGACAGGGTGGATGAGGTCATGGCCCCGAAAGTCGGCGCCGGCGAGACGGCACCCCTCCCGGATGGAGACGGCTGGCGCGGCGTCGGCGACGGCTTCGCCACGGTTCACGGCGATGTGCTGCGCCGGCGCATGGGCGAATGCTTGATCGCCGTGGATGAAAGCGTCACTCCGACCGCCAACGCAATCGCCCGGCTCGCGGCGCCGGTGCTGGCGCGCGGTGGCGGCGTCGACGCTGCGCAGGCCGTACCGATCTACGTGCGCGACAAGGTGGCGCTGACGACCGCCGAGCGCCGCGCCCGCGGTGGTTCGAAGTGAAGTGCGTACCGCTGACTGCGAAGGACATCGATGCCGTGCTGGCGCTCGAGGAACGCGTGCAGGCCTATCCTTGGACGCGCGGCAATTTCGTCGATGCGCTCGCCGCCGGCTACGACGGCTGGGTTGCACGCGAAAGCGATACGGTCATCGGCTTCGCCGTGCTGATGCGCGCGGTCGATGAAATCCACCTGCTGGTGATCGGCATCGCGCCGGAGCTGCAGCGCGCCGGGCGCGGCCGCGCGCTGCTGGATTTCGCGACGAGGCAGGCCCGGGAAGCGGGGATGACACGCATGCTGCTGGAAGTGCGGCCGTCGAATGCCGCGGCCATCGCTTTCTACCGGCAGGCCGGTTTTGTCGAAATCGGTCGCCGCCGCGGGTACTATCCGGCTTCGGCAGGACGTGAAGATGCCATCGTGATGGCCAGGGAACTATGAACCGCGATCAGATTTTGAAGGAGATGGGCCTCGGGCCGATCTGGAAACTGCGCCAGCCGCCGAAGAAAAAGCGCGGCGCGGCGCCTGCAGCCGAGTCCGCCGTGCCGGTCGATCCGCGCACCGCGGCCATCGCCGCGATGGGCTGGGACGAATTGAAGCAGGCCGTGGCCGGCTGCACCGCCTGCGAACTGTGCCAAACGCGCAAGCAGGCGGTGCTCGGCGTCGGCGACGTCGAGGCCGACTGGCTGTTCGTCGGCGAGGGGCCGGGCGCGGAGGAGGACGAGCGCGGCGAGCCTTTCGTCGGCCAGGCCGGCAAGCTGCTCGACGCGATGCTCGCGGCCATCGACCTCAGGCGCGGCAACAAGGTGTATATCGCCAACGCCGTGAAATGCCGGCCGCCCAACAACCGCACGCCGGAACCCGCCGAGACGGCGGCCTGCTGGCCTTTCCTCGCGCGCCAGATCGAGCTGATCCGGCCGAAGCTGATCGTCACGCTCGGCAAGCCGGCGGCGCAGACGCTGCTGCAGCAGGAGGTCACGATCTCGCGCGCGCGCGGCGTGGTGCATGACTTCGCCGGCTTCCCGCTGATCGTCACCTACCACCCGGCCTATCTGCTGCGCAACCTGCCCGACAAGGCCAAGGCATGGGAAGACCTTTGTTTCATGCGCAAGACGATGGCCGGCCTCCGGTAAAATTACCTCATGAATGCTTTCTCCCTGATCCGCGCCGACCAGTCCGCCCTGCTGGTGATCGATGTGCAGGAGCGCCTGCTGCCGCACATCCACGACTGGCAGCGCGTGCTCGGCCACGTCGACTGGTTGTTGCAGGTGGCGCAGCGCATCGGCGTGCCCGTTGCGGCGACCGAGCAGTATCCGCAAGGCATCGGCCACACGCATCCGCTGGTGGCGGCAAAGCTGCCGGCCAATGCGACCGGCGTGAAGCTGCACTTCTCCTGCGTCGATGGCAACTGCCTGCCCGGCCTGCCGGGCATGGCGCGTCCGCAGGTCGTCGTCTGCGGCATCGAGTCCCATGTCTGCGTGCTGCAGACCGTGCTGCAGCTTGCGGCGGCCGGCAAGCAGGTCTTCGTGGTGGAGGAGGCCGTCGGCTCGCGCGATCCGCAGCACAAGGCGCTGGCGCTGGAACGCATGCGCCAGCACGGCATCCAGATCGTCTGCCGGGAGATGGTCGCCTTCGAATGGCTTGGCCAGGCGGGCACCGACCTGTTCCGCGACGTCAGCAAAAACTTCCTCAAATAGTGCGCATCCTCCTCTCCAACGACGACGGCTACTACGCGCCCGGGCTCGCGGCGCTGGCCGAGGCCGTGCACGGGCTGGGCGAGATGACCGTCGTCGCGCCCGAGCGCAACCGCAGCGGCGCGTCGAATTCGCTGACGCTCGACCGCCCCCTCCACCTCAAGGAAGCGCCGAACGGATTCTTCTACGTCAACGGCACGCCGACCGACTGCGTGCACCTCGCCGTGACCGGCATGCTCGACCACGAGCCGGACATGGTGCTCTCGGGGATCAACTGGGGCCCGAACATGGGCGACGACACGATCTATTCCGGCACCGTCGCGGCGGCGATGGAAGGCTACCTGCTCGGCGTGCCGGCGATCGCGCTGTCGCTCGCGAGTTTCTCCGGCCGCAATTTCGCCACGGCGGGACGCGTCGCGCGGCTGCTGGCCGAGCGCTTCCGCGCGCATCCGTTCGGCGCGCCGGTGCTGCTCAACGTGAATGTGCCCGACGTGCCCTGGGAGATGCTGCAGGGCATGCGGGTGACGCGCCTCGGCCGGCGCCACAAGGCCGAGCCGGTGGTGAAACAGGTCTCGCCGCGCGGCGACACGGTGTACTGGGTCGGCGCCGCCGGCGGCGCCGCCGACGCGGGCGAGGGCACGGATTTCCATGCGGTCGATCAGGGCTGCGTGTCGATCACGCCGCTGCAGATCGACCTGACGCATGCCGGCCAGCTCGCCGGCGTGCGGGAATGGCTGGACGCATGAACATGCTGACCGGCTTCAGCGGACTGGGCATGACCTCCGACCGCACGCGCATACGCATGATCGAGCGCCTGCGCGAGCAGGGCATCCGAAACGAGCAAGTGCTGATGGCGATCGGCGTGGTGCCGCGCCATATCTTTGTTGAGCCGGCGATGGCGCATCGCGCCTACGAGGACACGGCATTGCCGCTGATCCTCGGCCAGACCATCTCGCAGCCCTACATCGTCGCCCGCATGATCGAGCTGCTGCTCGAAGGCCGTGCTGGGCTCGGCAAGACGCTCGAAATCGGCGCCGGCTGCGGCTACCAGGCGGCGGTGCTGGCGCAGCTCAGCAAGGAGGTCTACGGCATCGAACGGCTCGCGCCGCTGCTCGCCCGCGCGCGCGAGAACCTCAAGCAGTTGAAGCTGACACGCATCCGCCTCAAGCATGGCGACGGCATGGCCGGCATGCCCGAGGCGGCCCCCTTCGATTCGATCATCGTCGCGGCGGCCGGTGCGGCCGTGCCCCAGGCGCTCAAGGACCAGCTCGCCATCGGCGGCCGCCTCGTGATTCCCGTCGGCAGCGCGCTCCAGGAACTGGTGGTGATCGAGAGAACGCCGGAGGGCTGGAAGGAAGGCGTCTTCGACGCCGTGCGCTTCGTCCCCCTCCTGCCGGGAGTCGCATGATGGTCCGATGGTTTGCGGTGTTTCTGCTCGCCGGGCTGGCCGGTTGCGCCAGCAAGGCACCTGTGCCGGTCGCGGATTCGCAAAGCCCGACGCGCATCGAAGCCGCAAAAGTGCCGCAAGCGCTTGCGCCGACTGGCAAGCTGCATCTCGTGAAGAAAGGCGATACGCTATTCAGCATCGCGCGCGAGCATGGCCTCAATCCCCGCGACCTCGCCGCGTGGAACAACCTCGACAACAGCAACCGCATCAGCGTCGGCCAGCAGCTGCGGCTCACTCCACCTGCGGCGCCGACCGCGCAGCCTGCCGCAACGATTGCTCCCGACGGTACCGAAGTGCGGCCGATCGCGGCCAGCGGCACCGTCGTCGCGCGGCCGCTCGATGGCGCGCCTGCCGCTGCACCCGCGCCCACATCCGCTGCGGGTGCCGTCCCGCCAGCGCCGACTTTGCTGCCCGGCAATACCGATACGTTCAAGCGCGGACCGAAGGGCGGCAAGCTGCCATACTCCGAGGAAAATCTCGCGCGCCTGAAGGGGCAGGAGCCCGCGCCGGCTCCGGAAAAAACCGCTGCTCCCCCCGCGCCCGCGGCTTCCCCTGCGTCGGCTGCCCCACCCGCGCCCACGGTGGCCACCGGCATCGACTGGGGCTGGCCCGCCAACGGCAAGCTGCTGGCGAACTTCAGCGACGGCAATGCCGGCGCGCAGGGACTCAACCGCGGCATCGACATCGCGGGCAGCATCGGCGATCCCGTGCTGGCAGCCGCGCCTGGCAAGGTCATCTTCGTCGGCGTCTATCCGAAACATGGCAACCTCGTCGTCCTGCTGCACGCCGAAGGCTACAGCACCGTCTATGCCCACAACCACCGGGTCCTGGTCAAGGAAGGCCAGGTGGTCAAGCGCGGCCAGCGCATTGCCGACCTTGGCAACTCCGATGCCGACGAACCCAAGTTGCATTTCGAGCTGCGGCAGCAGGGCAAGCCGCTCGATCCGCTCAAATACCTGCCGGCACGCTGATGGCCCGGGACGACGAGATCGATGCCGGCGAGCTGCCACCGGATGCCGCGGAGAGGGCCGAGGGGCAGGCCGCCAGCGCCGCGCACGATGAAGCCCACGATGTCACCGGCGAGGATGGCTTCCTCGACGACGTCACCCAGCTGTATCTCAACGAGATCGGCGCCACGCCGTTGCTCAAGCCCGCCGAGGAACTCGCGCTGACGCGTGCCGTGCGGGCCGGCGACTTCGCCGCGCGGCAGAAGATGATCGAGGCCAACCTGCGGCTCGTCGTCAGCATTGCCAAGCATTACCAGCATCGCGGCGTTCCGCTCGACGACCTGATCGAGGAAGGCAACCTCGGCCTGATCCACGCGCTCGAGAAATTCGATCCCGAGCGCGGTTTCCGCTTCTCCACCTACGCGACCTGGTGGGTGCGCCAGAACATCGAGCGCGCGATCATGAACCAGTCGCGCACCGTGCGCCTGCCGGTGCATGTGGTCAAGGAACTCAATGCCGTGCTCCATGCCCTGCGCAAGTTCGGCGCCGATGTCGAGCAGGCGGACGAGGAGCCGACGCCGGTGCTCGAAAAAGTCGCGCGGTTGCTGCACAAGCCTGTCGATGAGGTGCGCCGCCTGCTGTTGCTCAACGAGCGTACCGCTTCGCTCGACGCCCCGCTCGACATCGATCCCGACCTGACGATTGCGGACGCCATCGCCGACGAGCGCGCCGTCGATCCCGAGGATGCCGTCGAGCACGAGGAGGTCGTGCGGCACATCGGCGAGTGGGTCGGCGAATTGTCCGACCGCCACCGCCATGTCGTCGAGACGCGCTACGGCCTCAACGGCCGCGACGTCGCCACGCTGGAAACCCTGGCCCGGGAACTCGGCATCACGCGCGAGCGCGTGCGCCAGCTGCAGATGGAAGCGCTCGCGCGCCTGCGCCAGCGCCTCGCACGCGACGGCGTCGGGGTGCGGTCACTGCTGTAGGAGGATCGGGATGAAAATTGCCTTTTCCATTTTCATCATCCTTTCGCTTGCCGCATGCGGCATCGATACCGGCAGCACTGCGGCGACTGCAGCTGCCCTCAAGAAGCAGGAAATCGAGCAGGGACAGAAAACAATGCAGCAATTCCAGCAGTCGCTCGATCAAGCGAACCAGCAGCCACGGCAACTCACTGAACAGGCTGCTGATTCGGCGCGCTGACATCACTGTCAGGCGCCCTCCTGCCATGTCCGGATTTCCAAACTGACGGATATCCCGCTGGTTGGTGTCGGAAATATTTACAGATGGTAATGGTTAAACAGGTGAAACTGTAACTATTCCATTGAAAGTTAGCGAGTATTTTTATCTGGTACGAAAATCGCTACGAATGGATAACACTAGTTTGAGCATTGTTTTCTTTCAGATCTAAGGGAGAAGTAGCGATGGCTTACAAAAAACTGATAGCACTGGTTGTTTCTGGCTTGTTCGCTTCGTCTGCATCGGCTGAACTAATCGATTTCAATGAATTTACAGGAAGTTTTCAGGGTCCGGGATTTTCATCGGGGAGCCTGACGTTCTCGAATTCTTCAAATGCTGTTGGTGTCTGGACGTCAGCGCCGGACGTCGGGCCTTATAACGGCACTCCGTATTTGCTGGATGCGAATGGCGTATTGTCGATCACGCGGACGGACTTGGCTGCTTTCACGCTCAACTCCTTCGAAATGGCGTTGGGCTGGTACAACTTTAATTCAGCTACCGCCAGCATCACTGTGACCTACGATTTGGCTGGGGGCGGTACTTCATCAGCAATCCTGGATTTGACGACTGCTTCCTTCACGACATTCGCGCCTGGCCTGGCAATTACCAAGGCCTCATTCGAGTTGCTCGGCAACTACTCATACATATCGATGGACAACATCAATATCAATGAAAATGCCGTACCGGAGCCGGCTTCGCTTGCCCTGCTAGGCTTGGGATTGGCTGGTTTGGGTCTCGTGCGCCGCCGGAAAGTCTGATTCGCTCAAGCGTGAAAAAAATGGCGACTTCGGTCGCCATTTTTTCTTCGAGTCAGCGAATGCTCGTATTGCGTTCTTTCAGTGTCTGCGCGAACTGCCAGACCGCCATCGCGTAGAAACTGCTGCGATTGTAGCGCGTGACCACGTAGAAGTTCTGATAGCCGAGCCAGTATTCCGTCGGCGTATCAGGCGTGACGAGATCGATCAGCGCAGCGGGGGCGTCAGGCGCATCGGCAGGAATCTCGATACCCAATGAGGCCATCTCCTGCGGACGCCGCCGGGGCAGAATGCCTTCCGCGAGCAGCGATTGTGATGCCGTCTCGTCAGCGCCGACTTTTACCGTAACCGGTCCGCCGGTTTCCCAGCCGTGAATCTTCAGAAAGTTGGCGACGCTGCCGATGGCGTCCTCCGGGCTGCCGGTCAGGTCGATGCGGCCGTCGCCGTCGAAATCGGTCGCATAGGCGCGGATGCTGGAGGGCAGGAACTGCGGCAGGCCGATGGCGCCGGCGAAAGAGCCGCGGTAGCTGTCGGGCGGGCGGCTCTCCTCGCGCGCGAGCAGGAGCAGGGCTTCGAGCTCGCGACGGAACAGCTCGGCGCGCGGCGGGTAGTCGAAGGCCAGCGTGGCCAGCGCGGCGAAGCTGTCGAAGCGGCCGAGGTGTTTGCCGTAGATCGTTTCGATGCCGATGATGGCCACGATGATCTCGGCCGGCACGCCGGTCAGGGCTTCCGCTTTTGCCAGCGTCCCGGCGTGGCGCTGCCAGAAGGCGAGGCCGGCGGCGGTGCGCTTCGGCTCGATGAAGCGGGCGCGATAGTTTTTCCATGACTTGACGCGCGGATCGGTCGGCGGGGCGATGGCCTTGAGCACGGCCGGGATCGGCCGCGTCTTGCCGAACAGCACGCTGAGCTGTGCGGCATTGAAGCCATGGCGGGCCTGCATGTCGGTGATGAAGTCCTGCACATCCTCGCGTTCGGCATAGCCGCGGGCATGGGCGTGCATCGAAAGCAGGACGAGGAGGGCGGCAACGAGGTGTTTCATGGTCTGAAGGCGGCGACGCGCTGGCGCAGCATCGCAAGGGCATCTGGAGGGGTGTTGCCGTAGCGTAACCCGGCGTAGAGCGCGGCGATGGCACGAATATCGTCCGCCGCGGCGGGCAATTCGGCGGCCATGCGCGCCGCGTAGTCCTGCGGGCCCTCCCAGGCATGGCGCGGCAAGCCGCGTTTTTCCAGCCGGCGGGTGAGACGCAGCCATTGCCGTTGCGCGGGGTCGTGGTGCGGCCGGCGCCAGAGCATGGCCGCGGCGAGTGCGAGGAGCACGAGCCCGCTCAGCCCGGCGAGCCATGCGGTCATCTTGCGCCAGTCGGGCGAGTCCATCCCGAGCCGGGTGAGCAGTTCGAGCTGGCGCTCGGGGTTGAAGCCGAGCACCCATTGGTTCCAGGCGTTGTTGATCGCCCACCAGCGGAAGCGAGCCTCGCGCAGCCAGTCGAGTCCCTGGCGGGACAGGAAGGGCAGCGGATCGCCGGCCGGCACTGCGGCGGCGAGGTTCTCCTCGATGCGCGCCGGCGCGGCGGCGGCGGTCGGGTCGACGCGCACCCAGCCGCTACCCTCCAGCCAGACCTCGGCCCAGGCATGCGCATCCGACTGGCGGATCACCCAGGTGTCGTCGACCGGGTTGCGCTCGCCGCCCTGATAGCCGGTGACGACGCGCGCCGGCACGTCCGCCGCGCGCATCAGCACGACGAAGGCCGCCGCGAAGTGTTCGCAGAAGCCGCGCCGGGTGTCGAACAGGAACTCGTCGGCGACATGCTGGCCGGTCAGCGGCGGCTGCAGCGTATAGACGAGATTTTGATTGCGCAGGAAGTCGATGGCCCGCTGCACGCGCTGTGCCGCGCTGCTGCCGTCTGCCGTCCAGCCGGCGCCGAGTGCCCGCGTGCGCGGGTTGAGGCCGCCCGGCAGGCGCCTTGCGGCGGCGAGCGTGAAGTCGTCTTCCGCCTCATGCTCGACCTGTGGGTAGGAGCGCATTGCATAACGCTGGCGTTCGCGCACCGGTTTTCTCGCGTGCAGTTGAAAGTCCGAAGTCCGGAAGGCATCGTTTGGAAGCGTTTCGGGCAGTTCGAGCGCGAACAGCCAGGGCTTGTTGTGCGGTTCGAGGGTGACCGTGTAGGCATAGCCCGGACTGTTCGCGACCGGCGCGTAGGGCAGGTCGCGGGCGAGGGTGGCGTTGCCCGGCCGCCAGGTGCGGCCGTCGAGCACAGTGAGCACCGGGCCGCGCCAGTACATCTCCCGCTTCGGCGGCACGGCGCCGTCGAACTGGACGCGGAAGGCGATCACGTCCGACTGGCTGAGGTTGTTGATCGTGCCGGGCGACATCGTGTCGGAGAGCCCCGTCAGGCCGCTGTAGGCGTCGCGCGGCAGGCCCCAGAGCGGGCCCTGCACGCGCGGAAACAGCAGGAAGAGGATCAGCATGAAGGGCACCGCCTGCAGCAGCATCGTGCCCGCCAGCCTGAAGAGGCGCAGCGGCTGCCCCTGCGCATCGGCGAGATTGGCGAGCGCGGCGGTGGCGACCAGCACCGTGCCGAACATCGTCGCCGCCACGGGGATCGACTGGTCCTCGAGGAACTGGGCGAGCGTCAGGAAGTAGGCGAGCAGCACGACCGCCAGGCCGTCGCGCGACGCGCGGGCTTCGAGCTGCTTGAGCGCCATGAAGACGAGCAGCAGCGCGACGCCGGCCTGCTGGCCAAGCAGCGTGCGGTATTCGACGAGCACCCCGGCCGTGCCGGCGAGCGTGACGAGAATCAGCAGCCAGCGCGGCGGCAAGGGCTGGCGCAACCACGCGAGCGCGGCGCGCCAGAGAAAGGCGCCGGCGGCGACGGCGGCGAGCCAGACCGGCACCTGCGGCGCGAGCGGCGCGCAGGCGGCGACGCCCGTCGCCAGCAGCCACCAGGTCTGTGCCGGCGTCAGCGGGTGGACGGGTCGTTCAGGTTTCTTCGCCATACAGCGCGAGTGCCTTCAAGCAGGCATGGACATGGGCAGGCCCGTGCGCCTGCGGGATCGCGCGGCCGGGCAGGCGCAGACCCCAGGAGAGGCCGGCGTCCTCGGCGTCGAGCACCCAGCGCGCGAGGATGGCCAGGCGCGTTTCGACATCCAGCCCGTGGGGCAGTTGCGCCCAGTCGAACCACAGCGCCTGCGCCGCCGTGCCCGAGAACTGCTTGGTCTGCAGCGCGGCATCGGGCCCGAGGCGCGCGGCGGTCTTCCATGCGACGTGATGCGGCGGGTCGCTGGTCTGGTGGCGGCGCAGGCCGGCGAAATCCTCGTCGCCGGAATCGCTCGACAGGCGGCTGTTTTGCTGGTTCGCGAAAGGCGGCGTCGCATTTTCCAACATGGGGACGGCACTCGCGGGGCGCGGATAGACGAGGCAGGCGAGCGCGGGTGCCGCATAGCTCCAGCTGCGCACCAGGCCGAGCGGCCAGACCGTTTCGATCGTCACGCGCGGCAGCGCCAGCCAGCCGCGCCGCGTGGCCGGCAGCGGCAGCAGGGCGCGTGCGCTGCCCTGCGGCGGCACGTCGGTGGTCTCGACGGCCTGTCCCGGCAGGAAGAGCCGCAGCAGTCGCCTTTCGCGGGCGTCGGCGTTATGCAGGATCAGCGGGAATCGCGCGGTATCGCCGACGAAGACCGGCGCGGGCGCGCCGACGGTGAGCGACGTGCCGGCGAGGTTGCGGAAGCTGTGCAGGATCGCGACGATGCCAAGTCCGCCGAGCAGAAAGACCAGCCCGTAGCCGAGGCTCAGGCTGTAGTTGATCGCGCCGACCAGCAGCACGAGCAGCGAAAGCGCATAGAGCAGGCCGCCGCGTGTCGGCAGCACATAGACGCGGCGCTGGGTGAGCACGATGGGCACCGGCTCGGGTGAACGGGTCCGCAATGCCCAGGCGGCGAATCTTTCCTTGAGGGTGCCGCGCAACGTAGCCAGCACGTCGGCACTCAGGGCAGCGGCACCGCTTCGATCAGGGCGCGCGCCAGTTCGGCCGCGTTGCGCTGCTCGCCGACGGCCGGCAGGCGGTGCGCGGCGACGGCCGGCAGGACGGCCTGCACGTCCTCGGGCAGCACGTGGTCGCGGCCGGCGAGCAGCGCCCAGCCGCGCGCGGCGGCAACGAGGCCGAGGCCGGCGCGCGGCGACAGGCCGGTCCGCCATTCCGGCGCGGTACGGGTATGCGCGGCGAGCGCCTGGATGTAGTCGAACAACGCCGGGGCGACGTGCAGGGCGGCGGCGCGCTGCTGTGCGGCGATCAGAGTCTCCGGCGCGAGGATCGGTGCGGTTTCGGCAAGGATGCTGCGGCGGTCGCGGCCTTCGAGCAGCGCGCGCTCGGCGGCGCGGTCGGGATAGCCGA
>JAJZSW010000139.1:2225-3766 GCA_021849505.1 Pseudomonadota bacterium | reverse complement strand
TGGGCGCGCCCAGCTGTTTCAGGGCGAGGCCGTCGGCCTCCTCGCGCGCGACGATCGCCACTTCGCCGGGATACCGGTGTTCGCGCAGGGCCTGCAGCAGGCCGCGGTTGGAAGCGACGTCGGGCAGCGTGGAAATGACCCAGCGGGTCCGGGCGAGCGGCAGGCTTTCCATGAATTCCGCCGCCTCCCCATCGCCATAGCGGACGGCCAGGCCCCGGCGCCGCATCGCGCGCGCCACCTCCGGGTCGAATTCGACGCCCAGCACCTTGAGGCCGGCTTCCTTGAGGCCCAGCGCGAGCCGGCCGCCGTAACGGCCGAGGCCGAAGACGATCACGTCGGCCTCTTTCAGGTCGTGCCGCTCCGTCGCCACGGCGAGTTCGCGGAAGGGCCGCCGGCGCTCGAACCCGTCGAGCCAGGGCGCCAGCCGCTCGTAGAGCGGATGGGAGTAGAGGATCATGTAGGTCGACAGGGCGATCGTCACGACGCCGACCAGCGTGGTGAGCCCCAGCGCGCCGGTATCGACGTGACCGAGCGAGATGCCCATGGCGACGAAGATGATCGAGAACTCGCTGATCTGCGCGACCGTCAGGCCGCAGAGGAAGCCGGTGCGCTTGCGGTAGCCCATGTAGCCCATGATGGCCATGACGATCAGCGGGTTGCCGACCAGCACGAACAGGGAAAGAACCGCCGCCGGCCAGAGTTCGCCGCCGAGGGTCGAGAAATCCAGCTTGGAACCGAGATCGATGAAGAAGAACAGCAGCATGAAATCGCGAATGCCCGTCAGGCGCGCGTTGATGGCGTCGCGATAGTGGGTCGAGGCCAGCGAGAACCCGGCGAGGAAGGCGCCGGCCTCCTTGGAGAAGCCGGCCCACTCGCCGAGCGCCGCGAGTCCGGTGCCCCAGGCGATGGCGAAGATCAGCAGCAGCTCCTGCGACTTCGCCATGCGGTCGACCACGCGCGGCAGCACATGGCGCATCAGCAGGTACATGCCGACGGCGGCGACGCCGATGCGCAGGACGAGCGATCCGGCAAACGCCAGCAGCGTGACTTCGCCGCCATCGCCGGCACCTCCACGCATCGCGCTCATCACCATCATCGCCAGCACGACGGCCAGGTCCTGCACGATCAGGAAGCCGACCGCGATGCGGCCGTGCAGGGAGTCGATCTCGCGCTTGTCGGAAAGCAGCTTGACGATGATGATCGTGCTGGAGAAGGTGAGCGCCACCGCCACGTAGAGCGCCTCCATGACGCCCTTGCCCATCAGCAGGATGAGGCCGAAGCCGATGATGATGGTGAAGGCGAGCTGCCCGAGGCCGGTCGCCAGCGCGACCGGTCCGATGTGGCGGATATGCTGGAGGTCGAGCTTCAGGCCGACGACGAACAGCAGGATGGCGACGCCCACCTGCGCCAGCAGGTCGATCTGGTCGTGGGCGGTCACCAGGCCGAGCACGGCCGGGCCGGCGACGATGCCGATGACGATGTAGGCGATCAGCACCGGCTGGCGCAGCCACAGCGCCAGCGCGCCGGCCGCCGCCGACATC
>JAJZSW010000139.1:0-2215 GCA_021849505.1 Pseudomonadota bacterium | reverse complement strand
CGACATCAGCAGCAGCAGCGCGAACTCCCCGAACACCCCAAACATGAGGGCTTCTCCCGCTTGTCGATACCCCCGATTGTGCCAGAGGAAGCGGGGCGAAAGTATGCGCCGCGGCGGTTACTTCGGCGTCATGCTGTCGGGCATGCGCACCGCGATCACCCGGCCCTGCGCGGTGAGCTTGCCGTTGGCCGACACGGTGATGTCGACGACGACCTTCTTCTCTTTCACCTCGACCGGCACGCCGCGCAGTTCGAGCTCCACGCCGAGCGGCGTCGGCGCGAGAAAGGAGACCTGCAGCGAACCGGTGACGAAGCGCAGCGGCGGCAGCGAACCCGGCGCGCGGCCGGCGGCGCGGTAGGCGGCGGCCGAGGCCGTGCCGGTGCCATGGCAGTCGACCAGCGAGGCGATCAGCCCGCCATAGACATAGCCGGGGATCGCCGTGTGATACGACTCGGGCGTGTAATGCGCGACGCTCTCATTGCCGTCTGCAGCCCAGTAGCTTTTCAACTGGTGGCCGTGCGGATTGCTCTTGCCGCAGCCGTAGCAATGGCTGAGTTCGTCCGGGTAATAATCCTGGAATGCCAGCATGCTCATCGGGTTCCTCCTTATGGTTTGGGGGGATGATACGCGCCGGCTACAATTGCTCTCATATGCTGTCGATCGCCACCTGGAACATCCACAAGGGTTTCTCGCAGTTCAACCGCCGCATGGTGGTGCATGAGTTGCGCGAGCGCCTGCGCGCACTCGACGCCGACATCGTCTTCCTGCAGGAAGTGCAGGGGCGCCACGAACGCCATGCCGAGCGCCACGAGGACTGGCCGGTGGAGCCGCAGCACGAATTCCTCGCCGAGGATGTCTGGGCGAGCCACGCCTACGGCCGCAACATGGTCTATGACCACGGCCACCACGGCAACGCGATCCTCGCGCGCTTTCCAATCCTCTCGTCGCACAACCAGGACGTCACGCGCCTGCGCTTCGAGAAGCGCGGCCTGCTCCACTGCACGCTGGGCGTGCCTGACCTGGCGCTGCCGCTGCATTGCGTCTGCGCGCACCTCTCGCTGTTCGGTCGCTCGCGCCGCCACCAGTACGATGCGCTCGCGCATTTCATCGAACAGAACGTGCCGGCGGCAGCGCCGCTGATCATCGCCGGGGACTTCAACGACTGGCGCGGCCGCGCCTGCGACCTGCTGGCGCCGCGCCTCGATCTCGTCGAGGTGTTCTCCTGCGAGGGCGCGCGGCCGTCGCGCAGCTATCCCGCCGCGCTGCCGCTGTTCCGCCTCGACCGCATCTACGTGCGCGGCCTGGCCGTCAAGGAATGCGCCGTGCATCACGGCCCGCCGTGGTCGTCGATTTCGGACCACGCCGCGCTGTCCGCCCGTCTGGCCTACACACCGGTCGCGGCTGTCGCTGACCACCTGTGAACACCGAATTTCTGCGCGGCAACCGCATCGCGCTGCTGGAAACCGGCGCGCAGTATTTTCCTGCGCTGCTCGCCGCCATCGAGGCGGCGGCCTGCGAAATCCACCTCGAAACCTACATCTACGCCGACGATCCGACCGGCCGGCAGGTCACGGCCGCGCTGGTCGCGGCGGCGCGGCGCGGCATCGCGGTGCGCGTGCTGGTCGACGGCTTCGGCGCGCGCGAGTTTCCCGAAGGCCTGGGCCGCCAACTGGCTGATGCCGGCGTCGAGGTCCAGATCTATCGCGCCGAACTCGCCCCCTTCAAGCTGCGCCGCCACCGCCTGCGGCGGCTGCACCGCAAGCTGGTCGCGATCGACGGCCGCGTCGCCTTCGTCGGCGGCATCAACATCATCGACGACAATGACACGCCGCATCTCGGCCCGCGCTTCGATTACGCCGTGCGCATCGAGGGACCGCTCGTCGCACCGATCCGTGCCGCCATGGGGCACTTGTGGCGGCTGATCGGCTGGGCGCGCTTCCGGCGCCGGCCGCCGCCGCCGCCGCTGAGTCCCTGCCGGCAAGACGATGCGGTCGACGCCGTCGCGGCGGCCTTCGTCATCCGCGACAACCTGCGCCACCGGCGCGACATCGAGGACGCCTATCTCTCCGCGATCGACGCAGCCCGCGGCGAAATCTTCATCGCGATGGCCTATTTTCTGCCCGGCCGGCGTTTCCGCAAGGCGCTGATCGCCGCCGCCCGCCGCGGCGTCGCCGTCAGGCTGCTGCTGCAAGGGCAGGTCGAATACGCGCTGCTC
>JAJZSW010000138.1 GCA_021849505.1 Pseudomonadota bacterium | reverse complement strand
CCAGTGGCAATGAAGCCGAAGGTGTGCGTCTGCGCGAGGATCTCGTCGATGCCGACGAACGCGCCGCCGCAGATGAACAGGGTCTCGGTGGTATCGAAATGGCTGCCGCCCTTGAGTTTGACCGGCGCACCTTCCATGATCTTCAGCAGCGCGTGCTGCACGCGCTCGCCCGCCGGCGTCCGCCCATGTCCACCTGCGCCGCCGGCCTCGGGCGGCGCCTTGAGCTTGTCGATCTCGTCGATGAAGATGATGCCGCGCTGGGCGTTGGCGAGGTCGCCGCCGGCCTTCTCGATCAGGCGCAGCAGGATCGCCTCGATCTCCTCATTGACGTATTCGCTCTGCGCCAGCGAAGTCGCGTTGGCGGTAACGAAGGGCACGTCGAGCGCCTTCGAGAGCGTCTCGCAGAGCAGGGTCTTGCCGGTGCCGGTCGGGCCGACCAACAGCACGTTGCTCTTGACGATCTCGAGCCGGTCCGCCTGCGCGATCGCGATCTTCTGGTAATGGGTATGCACCGCGACCGCCAACTGTCGCTTGGCGTCGTCCTGGCCGACCACGTGCTGGTCGAGGAACTTGACGATCTGGCTGGGCGTGAGCTTCATGGCCGCTAGAATAGCAGCATGGAAACCCTGCTGGTGATCACCAACCTGCCCGACGCCTACAGCGCCCATGCGCTCGCCGGCGCGCTGGTCGAGGCGCGGCTCGCCGCCTGCGTGAACATCCTCGCGCCCTGCCGCTCGGTGTATCGCTGGCAGGGCAAGACGGAAAGCGCCGAGGAGGTGCCGGTGCTGATCAAAACCACGGCGGCGCGCTACGCGGCGCTGGAGGCCGCCATCCGCGCGCGCCATCCATATGAACTTCCGGAGATCATCGCGGTCCCAGTCGATCGCGGCCTGCCGGAATACCTCGCCTGGGTCGATTCTGAAACCACGGAACCCACGACATGCTGATCCGACTTCTCGCACTCTTTTGGCTGGCAATTTCAACGATGGCCGGCCTGGCCCAGGCCGCCGAGCCGCTCGACCCCGAGAAGGCCTACAAATTCTCCGCCCGCGCGCTCGACGCAAAGACCATCGAGGCGCGCTGGGACATCCAACCCGACTACTACATGTACCGCGAGAAGATCGCCTTCCGCGCGGACGGCGCCCGGCTCGGCCCGCCTGAATTGCCCAAGGGCAAGGAGGTCAATGACGAGTTCTTCGGCCGTGTCGAGATTTACCGCGACGTACTGACGATCCGCATCCCGGTCATCGAGGGCAGCGGCACGCTGATCCTCAAGGCCGATTCTCAGGGCTGCTGGGACGAAGGCATCTGCTATCCGCCGCTGACGCAGGAGGCCAAGGTCACGCTCGCGGCGATGAGCAGCCCGCAACCCGCCGGCAGTGCCGTCCAGCCAGCGCCGACTTTCAGCGACCCGCCTACCGCAATCGGGGACGACGGCGACGAGAGCGGCCGCATCGCACGGCTGCTCAAGGGCGCGGGTTTCTGGGTCGCGGTCGCCAGCTTCTTCGGCTTCGGCCTGCTGCTCTCGCTGACGCCCTGCGTCTTCCCGATGATCCCGATCCTCTCCGGCATCATCGTCAACCACGGCCACGCGGTCACGCACACGCGCGCCTTCATCCTGTCGCTCGCCTACGTGCTGGGCATGGCGGTCACCTACGCCGCCGTCGGCGTCGCAGCCGGCTACAGCGGCACGCTGCTCTCGGCGGCGCTGCAGAACGTCTGGGTGCTCGGCGCCTTCGCGCTGGTCTTCGTCGCGCTGTCGTTCTCGATGTTCGGCTTCTACGAACTACAGCTGCCGACCGCCCTGCAATCGAAGCTCTCCGACACCGCCAACCACCGCGGCGGCTCGCTGCCGGGGATCGCGCTGATGGGTGCGCTCTCCGCGCTGATCGTCGGCCCCTGCGTCGCCGCGCCGCTGGCCGGCGCGCTGCTCTACATCGCCCAGACCAAGGATGCCGTGCTCGGCGGCGCGGCCCTGTTCGCCATGGGGCTCGGCATGGGTGCGCCGCTGCTGCTGGTCGGCCTGTTCTCGCGCTCCTTGCTGCCCAAGGCCGGGCCCTGGATGGAGGCGGTCAAGAAGTTCTTCGGCGTACTGCTGCTCGCCACCGCGCTGTGGCTGGTCTCGCCGGTGCTGCCGTCCTGGGTCGTGATGCTCGGCTGGGCCGCACTGCTGATCGTGCCGGCGATCTACCTCCATGCACTCGATCCGCTGCCGCCAAGCGCAAAGGGCTGGCAGCGTTTCTGGAAAGGCATCGGCGTGGCCATGCTGCTGTACGGCGCCGCGCTGCTGCTCGGCCTGCTCGGCGGCGCCCGCGACCCGCTCCAGCCGCTCGCTTTCCTGAAATCCGCCGGGGCAACTGCCGTGTCGCCGGCGCCGACTTTCGACAAGGTCAAAACCGTTGCCGAACTCGACGCCCGCGTGGCGGCGTCGACGCGACCGGTGATGCTCGACTTCTATGCCGACTGGTGCGTGTCCTGCAAGGAGATGGAGAAATTCACCTTCGCCGACCCGGCCGTCGCCGCGAAGATGAAGGAATTCACGCTGCTCAAGGCCGACGTCACCGCCAACGACGCGGACGACAAGGCGCTGCTCAAGCGCTTCGGCCTGTTCGGCCCGCCGGGCATCATATTCTTCAAGGACGGCAAGGAAATCGCCGGCCTGCGCGTGGTCGGCTACCAGCCGGCACCACAGTTCATCACTGCCCTGGGGCGCGCACAGGCTGCGAACTGATCCGCCTTCCGGCCTACTTGCGCTCCAGCTCCTTGCCGACGAGCTTGCCGACATACCCGCCGGCGACGGCGCCGGCCACCGTGCCCGCCGTGCTGCCGTAGGTCAGCGACGAACCGACGACCCCGCCAACCACCGCGCCGGTCACCATGCCGACATCCTGCTTGCTCGGGTTGGACGAGCAGGCCGTGAGGAATACCACCGCCGCGCCGACCGCGACGAGATTCATCTTGCGCTGCATAAAGACTCCTGTCGATTGGGGGAGGCTGCATGGTGCCGCAGGCTGGCACCGGCCGCCACTGTCGTCTACCGGCGACAGTTTTTGGGGCCGGGTTTGACACCCGGCCGCGCCGCGACGAAACTACTGGCCTTTACACCCTTTTGCTCAGAGGCTCCCCATGTTCACCGGCATCGTCGCCGCCACCGGCAAGATCACCCACCTGCAGCCCCTCGAAGAAGGCCTGCGCCTCACTGTCACCGCGCCCGGTCTCGATCTCAAGGACGTCGCGCTCGGCGATTCGATCGCGCATAGCGGCGTCTGTCTGACCGTGATCGCCAAGAAGAAGGGGGCCTATCAGGTCGATGTCTCGAAGGAGACCTTGAACTGCACCGTCGGCCTCGACGCACTCGACGGCGAGGTGAACCTCGAGAAGGCGATGCGCCTCTCCGACTTCATCGGCGGGCATCTGGTTTCCGGTCACGTCGACGGCGTCGGCGAGGTCGTCAAGTTCGAGCCGGTCGGCGAGTCGCACGAACTGGTGATCAAGGCGCCGAAGAACCTCGCCAAGTACATCGCACGCAAGGGTTCGATCACCGTCGACGGCGTCTCGCTGACGACCAACAAGGTCAAGGGGCGGACCTTCTCGATCAACCTGATCCCGCACACCGTCGAGGTGACGACGCTCAAGCGCCTGCACCCCGGCGCGCAGGTCAATCTTGAGGTCGACCTGATCGCGCGCTACGTCGAGCGCATGCTCAAGCCGTAACTATTGTGCCGCCCCGCCGGCGCCGACTTCTTGTTGGTACCGGTGGAAATACTGCCGGCTCGCGGCGTTGTGCACTTCGCCGAGGTCGCTCTGCACCTGGTCGAGGTATTCGT
>JAJZSW010000137.1 GCA_021849505.1 Pseudomonadota bacterium | reverse complement strand
CATGCGCCCGGAAGTGCTCGGCGGGATCGGCGGCTTCGGCGCGCTTTTCGAGGTTTCGAAGAAATTCAAGGAGCCGGTGCTCGTCTCGGGGACCGACGGCGTGGGCACCAAGCTGAAGCTCGCCTTTATGCTGAACCGCCACGACACCGTGGGGCAGGACCTCGTGGCGATGAGCGTCAACGACATCCTCGTGCAGGGCGCCGAGCCGCTGTTCTTCCTCGACTACTTCGCCTGCGGCAAGCTCGACGTCGGCACGGCGGCCACCGTGGTCGAAGGCATCGCGAAAGGCTGCGAACTCGCCGGCTGCGCGCTGATCGGCGGCGAGACGGCCGAGATGCCCGACATGTACCCGGCCGGCGAATACGACCTGGCCGGCTTCGCGGTCGGCGCGGTGGAAAAATCGAAAATCATCGACGGGAAGTCGATCGTGCCGGGCGATGTCGTGCTCGGCCTGGCCTCCTCGGGCGCGCACTCCAACGGCTATTCGCTGATCCGCCGCATCGTCGAACGGGCCCAACCCGATCTGGCCGCCGATTTCCACGGCAAGCCCTTCGCCGACGCGCTGATCGCGCCGACGCGCATCTACGTCAAGCCGCTGCTCAAGCTGATGGAAGCGGTGACGGTGAAGGGCATGGCGCACATCACCGGCGGCGGCCTGACCGGCAACGTGCCGCGCGTGCTGCCCGAGAACGTCACCGCCGTGATCCGGCAGTCCGCCTGGACGCTGCCGCCGCTGTTCCAGTGGCTGCAGGCGCAGGGCCAGGTGGCCGACGCGGAAATGCACCGCGTCTTCAACTGCGGCATCGGCATGGTCGTGATCGTCGCGGCGGCCGAGGCGGCCAGGGCGCAGGAACTGCTGACGACGGCTGGCGAAACGGTCTATACGCTTGGCCGCATCGAGGCGCGGCAGCCCGGTCAGGAACAGACGCTGATCGTCTGATCAGGCGCCCAATCTGGCGCGCTCCTCGCGCTGCACGTCGGTGATGAACCGCTGCAGCATGTGTTCTTCGTGGTGGCTGATCCCGATGAACTGGCAACCGATGCGGCTGACGACCTTTTCGCCGCGCTGCACCGGGATGATGTTGCGCACTTCCAGTTCGACCTTCAGGCTGTGGCCGTCCTTGAATTCGACGAGCGTTTCCGGGATGCGCTGGCCGATCCCGAAGGGGGGGGTGGCCGAGGGCGATTCCATCGCGATGCCGCCGATGCTGATGTCGATGACCGGCAATAGCATCGGCTTGCCTTTTTCCTGCGGCAAGGCGCAGAGCGGCCGGCGCGTCAGCGGCAGCGCCATCCGGAAGAACTCCCGCCGTTGCATGCGGGTGTAGCGCTCGGGCAGGCGGGTGACGAAGGCGCGCCGCTGCTGGTAGTTGGTTGCGCGCACCGCGCCGGTCATGAACTGGTTCTTGACGCCGTGCGGCGCGCAGACGAAGAAATTGCGTGCGCTCCCGAGCAGCTTCTGGTTGGTCTCCTCGCTGCCGCCCCAGTCGAAAACCAGCAGGTCCTGTTCCTCGTCGATGTCGAGCAGGACGGTGAGGAACATCTCGCTGCCCTCGTTGAACACCACGCTGACACGCTCCCCGTCATTGATGAGCTGGTGCAGGTAGAACAGGATCTCGCGACGGTGGTTCGTGCTGAACTTCTCGAGTTCCTCGGGCGTGATGGACTGGACGGTCATGCTTCCGTGCCGGCGGCGGATTCCAGGTGGTGTTGTACTTCGGGCAGTATTTTCGCAGCAGACGCGCTCGGGGCCAATCCGGATTCGAGGCTTAATTCGGCGTCAATTGTGCCCGCTTCGCGCAGCGCCCGCAGCCAGGTGAGCTGGCGCTTGGCGAACTGCCGCGTCGCGAAGATGCCGCGCTCGGCCAGTTCCGCCGCGGGCAGCCGGCCTTCCAGCATCTCCCAGACCTGGCGGTAGCCGACGCAGCGCATCGACGGCAAATCGGCGGTCAGCCGGTATTTCTCCCGCAATCCCTCGACTTCCCCGACCAGCCCGGCGGCCAGCATGGCCCGGAAACGCAGGGCGATGCGCTCGTGCAGGATCTTGCGTTCCGGCGCGGCGAGGGCGAGGGTCAGCAGCCGGTAGGGCAGGGCTGCGCGGGGCTGGCCCTGCCAGAAGTCGCCCAGCGGCTTGCCGGTGAGCCGCAGCACCTCGAGGGCGCGCTGGATGCGCTGGGCGTCGGTGGGCGCGAGACGGACGGCGGTGACCGGATCGCCCCTGGCCAGTTCCGCATGCAGCGCCGGCCAGCCGCGCTCAGCGGCCTCGGCGTCGATGGCGGCGCGCAGCGCCGGGTCGGCCGGCGGCAGGTCGGCCAGCCCCTCGACCAGCGCCTTGAAATAGAGCATCGTGCCGCCGACCAGCAGGGGCACCCGGCCGCGCGCGGTGATCCCTGCCATCACGCGCAGGGCATCGCTGCGGAACCGGGCGGCCGAGTAGCGTTCCTCCGGAGTTATCAGATCGATCAGGTGGTGGGGAAAGCGTGCCAGCGTGTTGCGGTCCGGCTTCGCCGTGCCGATGTCCATGTCGATGAACGCCTGCGCCGAGTCGAGGCTGACGATCTCGACCGGGAAACGCGCGGCGATCTCCAGCGCCAGATCGGTCTTGCCGCTCGCGGTCGGGCCGATGAGGGCGAGGGCGGGCGGTAGTTGGCCGCTCACGCCATCCAGTCCGGAGCCGCGATGGCCGGATCGAAGGGGTTGGTGACGGTCAGCAATCCGCCCCCCGCCACGCCATCGACCTCCAAGCCGTGTTGCAAGTCCTCGCTTAACAGGGTCGTGCAACCCTGCCGCAGCGCGGCTCCGACGATCAGCGCATCCCACCAGGAAAGTCCGTGGCGATCCTGCACCATCCAGGCCGCATCGAACAGGGCGGCGTCGGGTGCGGGCGGGCTCCAGGTCATCAGTTCGCGAATGTCGGCCCGGACGGAGGCATCCGGCAGCGCCAGTTTCTGTGGGTGCGTTGCCATGGCGTAATACTCGATCAGCACCTGAGTGGAGATTCGGCCTGCCCGCCGGCGGGCAAGGCTGGCGAGCCACGCTACCGCAGTCGGCTGTTTAATCGGCGCGTGCCGGTCGCGCGCATAGGCAAGAATGTTGGTATCGACAAATACCCAGCTCATTTCAGGCACTTTCGGTCATACAGCTCTTCCCGGCTTGGCCAGCGTCGGCCATCCTCGCGGACAGGTGGATCGAGATAGGGTCCGCGCGCAAAAAAGTCCTTCATCGCGCGCTCGTACGCGTCCTCCTGCGCGAATTTTTCCTTCAGCAACTCGCCCAGAAAGCGCGAAAGACTCTGGTTGCGTCGTGCCGCCTCGACGCGCGCACGCTGCAGGATTTCTTCTTCGGCGGTAATGGTGACATTGGCCATGGAGCAAACTCCGTGATTTCGTGAAACACGAAATCAGTGTAGCACTGGAAGTCGGCGCTGGCGAGACGGCAGGAGAGGCGATTCCGATGGTTGATATCCGCGCAGCCGGTCGCATCTACGAATCAAGCCGCCGAAGGAGAAACGCCATGGATATCCTGTTCAACAACCCGCAGCTCTACGTGATCGATTACCCGGGCCACGACGCCCTGGAAATCCTCGACAAGCGCAATGGCCGGGTCGGACTGCTGCGCGGTGCGACGGCGGACCGTCTGCGCGAAGAATTCAGAGAGTTCCTGACAAAGACCCACGACGACGAGGAATACGCCGACTTCCTCGACTCCCACGACGCCATCCTCGAGCATCCGGTATCGCTGCACTGATACCGGGAGGCTTTACTTCCCGCGCATGAACAGGCGGTCGAGATCGGCGAGCCAGAACTGGATCCAGGTCGGCCGGCCGTGGTTGCACTGGTCGGCGCGCTCGGTGGCTTCCATCTCGCGCAGCAGCGCGTTCA
>JAJZSW010000136.1 GCA_021849505.1 Pseudomonadota bacterium | reverse complement strand
GGGTAAAAAGATGAAGACAGGAAAACGCATCGCCGTCGTCGGCTCGGGCATCTCGGGACTGGCTGCCGCCTGGCTGCTCGAACGGTCCCACGATGTGACCCTCTACGAAGCGGCAGCGGAACTCGGCGGCCACACCCATACGGTGGATGTCACGCTCGAAGGCAGGACCCATCCCGTCGATACGGGCTTCCTGGTCTTCAACGACCAGACCTATCCCAACCTGGTCGCGCTGTTTTCCCTGCTGGGAGTCGACAGCGTTGCGACAGAGATGTCCTTCTCGGTCAGCCTCGAAGACCCGGATCTCGAATGGGCCGGCAGCAGCCTGGCGACGATCTTCGGCCAGAAGCGCAATCTGCTCCTGCGCCCCTTCTGGCGGATGCTCTCGGACATCCTGCGCTTCAATCGCGAAGCCACGGCCTGGCTCGCCGCGCACCCCGGCGACCTGCGCAGCCTCGGCGACTTCCTCGCCGCCGGCCGCTACTCGCCGGCCTTCTCGCGCTGGTACCTGCTGCCGATGGCGGCTGCCATCTGGTCCTGCCCGACCGGCCAGATGCTCGCCATGCCGCTCGCCACCTTCGTGCGCTTCTGCCGCAACCACGGCCTGCTGCAGGTCTTCGACCGTCCCCTGTGGCGCACGGTCAGGGGCGGCGGCCGCGAGTACGTGCGCCGGCTGGCGGCACAGGTCGGCGACATCCGCCTGTCCTGTCCGGTCGTCGGCGTGACGCGCGACGACCGGGGCCTGACCGTTCAGCATGCCGGCGGGGCGGAGCGCTTCGACCACGTGGTGATGGCCTGTCACAGCGATCAGTCACTGCGGATTCTCGGCCCGGCCGCGACCCCGGCCCAGCGCAGCCTGCTCGCCGCGGTCCGTTACCAGCCGAACCGCGCCGTCCTGCATACCGATGCGTCCCTGCTGCCGCGCAACCGCAAGCTGTGGTCGGCCTGGAACTACTTCGCCGCCGGCGGCGACCTCGACGACCGCCCGGTCGGGGTGTCCTACCTGATCAACCGCCTGCAGCCGCTGCCGTTCGAGACGCCGGTCGTGGTGACGCTCAATCCGGCGCGCGAGCCCGATCCCGCGCAGGTCATCGCCGCGTTCGACTACGACCATCCGGTCTTCGACGCCGCGGCGATCGCCGCGCAGCAAGGCCTCGACGCGGTGCAGGGCGAAGGCGGCATCTGGCTGGCCGGCGCCTGGTCCGGCTACGGATTCCACGAGGACGGCCTGAAGTCGGCGCTGCGCGTCGCCAACGGTCTGGGCGTACGGGCGCCGTGGCAGGGCGCGGCACCGCTGCAGCGGGCGGCCTGAGCGATGCCGTCCTTCAGCCCGCGCCTGTTCGTCGGCCAGGTCATGCACCGGCGCCTGCGCCCGGTCGCCAACGCCTTCGTCTATCCGGTGTTCTACGTGCAGCTGCCGCTGCGCGATCTCGATTCCGCGAACTGCGGCATTTTCTCGGTGAACAAACCCAACCTGCTGTCCTTCCGCAATGCGGACCACGGTCCGCGCGACGGTTCGCCCCTGCTGCCGTGGATCCAGGAACTGCTGCGTGCGCAGGGGCTGCCGGACGACGGCGAGATCGTTTTGCAGACTTTCCCCCGGGTGCTGGGCTATGTCTTCAACCCGGTCAGCTTGTGGTTCTGCCACGACCGTGACCGGAACCTGATCGCCGTGCTGGCGGAAGTGAACAACACCTTCGGCGGCACGCACAGCTATCTTCTCCACAATGACGGCCGGCCCCTCCCGCAGCGGCAGGAGATCCGTGCGGAGAAGCGCTTCCACGTCTCGCCCTTCTGCACGGTGACGGGTCACTACGACTTCCGTTTCCGCCTCGACAAGGCTGTCCAGGTCGTCCGCATCGACTATGACGACGGCGCCGGCCCGCTGCTGCTGACCGCGATTTCCGGCAAGCCGGCGGCCTGGGGCACGGCGACCCTGCTCCGCGCCGTGCTGCGCATGCCCTTGCTGACCTTCGGCGTCGTCGCCCGCATCCACTGGCAGGCGCTCAGGCTCTGGATCAAGCGGGTGCCCTTCCACGGCACCCGCGGCGATCCCCCTGCCCTCACTCTCTCCCAACCTCGACAGGAGCCCATCCGATGAACAATTCGCTCACCCTGGCCGGCGCCAACGGAATGCCGCTGGCGCCGGAAACCCGCAGCGTCCTGCGCCTGCTGGAGAACCTGCAGGAAGGCATGCTGGAGCTGTGCCTGCCCGACGGTGCCGCGCTGAGTTTCGGCAACGGCGTGCCCGGCGTCACCTTGCAGGTCAACGACGAGGCGATGTTTGGCCGCGTGCTGGCGCGCGGCGATATCGGCTTCGCCGAGGCCTACCTCGACGGCCAGTGGGACGCGCCCGACCTGGCCGGACTGCTGACCCTGCTGGCGAAGAACCGCGACGGTCTGGCCCGCGCAATTTATGGCAACTGGCGCGGCCTGCTGGCCGCCCGCCTGCGCCACCTGTTCAACCGCAACAGCCGCGCCGGCAGCAAACGCAACATCATGGCGCATTACGATCTCGGCAACGATTTCTATCGCGCCTGGCTCGACGACACGATGAGTTACTCGGCTGCGCTGTTCGCCTCGAGTGCCGACACGCTGGAAGTGGCCCAGGTCGCCAAGTACCGGCGCATTCTCGAGCGTCTGGAAGCGCGGCCCGGCGAGCGCATCCTCGAGATCGGCTGCGGCTGGGGCGGCTTCGCCGAGGTGGCGAACCAGCTCGGCCTGCGGCTCACCGGACTGACCCTGTCCCCCGCGCAGCTGGCGTGGGCGCGGCAACGCGTGCCGGAGGCCGACCTGCGCCTGCAGGATTACCGGGATACCAGGGAAAAATACGACCACATCGTCTCGATCGAGATGTTCGAGGCGGTCGGCGAACGCTGGTGGCCGACCTACTTCGCGACGGTCGCGCGGGCGCTGCAGCCCGGCGGCCGCGCGGTGATCCAGACCATCACGATCCGCGACGACCTGTTCGCCGCCTATCGCAAGGGCACGGACTTCATCCAGCAGCACATTTTCCCCGGCGGCATGCTGCCCGCCAAAGGCGAATTCCGGCGCCAGGCCGAGCGCCAGGGACTGGTCGTGCGCGACGAGTTCGCCTTCGGCCACGACTACGCGCGCACACTGGCGCTGTGGCGCGAGGCCTTCGAGGCGCACTGGCCGCGGATCGCCGCGCTGGGTTTCGACGAGACCTTCCGCCGCCTCTGGCGCTTCTATCTGGCTTACTGCGAGGCCGGCTTCCGCGCCGGAACCATCGATGTCGTGCAGTTCGAACTTGGCCACCGTGCATAGCGTCCGGCGCAGCCTGCTGCGCGCGCTGCTGGCCCTGCCGCTTGCAGGAATGGCAGGCGCTGCGCCAGCGGTAGCGCCATTTCCGGGCCTGCGGCGCTGGGGCAGCGGGACGTTCCGCCGCTTCGGCTTCCATGTCTATGACGCCACGCTCTGGGCGGGGGACGATCCCCTGCGGCCCCCCCTGGCGCTGCGCCTCGACTATAAGCGCAGCATCGCCGGCAAGGCCATCGCGGAGGCGAGCGTCAATGAAATGCGCAAGCTGGGCGCCGATGTCCCACAGATCGAAGCCTGGGGTGCGGAGATGGCGCGCATCTTTCCCGACGTGCGCGACGGCGATCACCTCGTCGGCCTCTGGCAACCGGAGGGCGCGCGCTTCCTGCAGGGGGACCGCGTACTCGGCGATGTGGACGACCCCGCCTTCGCGCGCGCCTTCTTCGGCATCTGGCTCGACGAACGCAGCAGCGCGCCGGCCTTGCGCGCCGCGTTGCTGACGCCGCCCGCCGGATGATCGGCATGCCCGCCACGCGCGTCCTCGCCTACGGCCTGCTCGGCCTGCCGCTGGCCTTCGCGGCCCTGCCGATCTACGTGCATGTGCCGCGCTTCTATGCCGAGATC
>JAJZSW010000135.1 GCA_021849505.1 Pseudomonadota bacterium | reverse complement strand
CGAGTGCCTGTCCGATCTGCCGTGCCGTTTCGGGCGTCAGCGACTTGTCGATGATGCCGCGGATGTCGTAGGCCTTGAAGATTTCTGGAGCGATGGCATTCATGCGGTTCTCCTAGTGCAGCACTTGCGGGGCGTCGCCGATGCTGTTCGGCGGCACTGGCGAGGCATGGTGGACGATCATGCGCCAGCCGAGCGCGCCGCGGATGAAGACGTTGGTGGCGACGACGGGTGCCGCGAGGTGCTTTTGCCCGATCACGGAAATCTGCTCGATGACGCTATGCACGGCGGTGAAGGGGCTGTGCACGGTGGATAGCGCGAGCAACTGCACCTTGAGCCGCGTCCCGCCCTCGAAGATGTGGCGCCAGCCTTCGCGCACCAGCGCGTAGCCGTTGAGGCGCGGCCCGCCGGGGTGCACGCAGACGATTTCCTCGTCCTCCGCCCAGACGCTCATCATCGCGTCGAGGTCGCCGCGCTCCAGCGCCTCGTAGAAGGCGGCTTCGGCTTCCTGCGGCGAAGTGAAGATCGGTTTCTTGGGCATCAGAGATTCAGGGCAGCGAGGACGTACTCGGGCGCGATGTCTTCGAGGCAGCGCAAATGACCAAGAGGACATTCCCGCTTGAAGCAGGGGCTGCAGTCAAGGCCGAGCGAAAGGATTTTCGCATGTGCCGAGAGCGGCGGTGTGTAAGCTGGACTCGACGATCCGTAGAGCGCGACCATGGGCCGGTCGAGTGCTGCCGCGACGTGCATCAGGCCGGAATCGTTGCTCACCACGGCGCGTGCGCCGGCGATCAGGTCGATGGCCTGCTCGAGATTGGTGCGACCGCAGAGGTTGAGTGCCGTGCCTTCGGAGAGGCGTTCGATTTCTTTACCAACCGCCGCATCCTTGTGCGAACCGATGATCCAGACTGCCGTCCCGCCAGCGCCGACTTTTCGCGCCAATGCCGCATAGTGATGGATCGGCCAGCGCTTTGCGGGTCCGTATTCGGCGCCGGGACAGAAGACGACGGGTGCGGCATCGGGCGGGAGGCCGAGCGTTTCGCGTGCGGCGCGCTGCTGTTGCAGGGCCGAGGTCAGGCGCGGCTCGGGCGTGGCAGTGCCGGAATTGCCAGCCAGCGCGGCGTAGCGGTCGACAAGGCGGGGTAGGGTACTCTTGGGAAAGCGTCGGTTCAGCAGGAAATAGCGGGCTTCGCCGTGGTAGCCGATGCGCTCGGGTATCTTCGCGAAAAAGGGGACAAGCGCCGATTTCCACGAGTTGGGCAGCACGTAGGCTTGCCGAAAGTCGGCGCCGGCGAGACGGCACCCCAGCGCCTTGCGGCCGGCCCAGTCGAAGGCGCCGTGGGCGAAGGGGTTCTCGATGGTCGCCGTGACTTCCGGCATGCGCGCCAGCAGCGGCGCGCTCCATGCGGGTGCCAGGACGTGAATTTCGGCTTGCGGATGCAACTCGCGCAGCCGCATCAGCAGCGGCTGCATCATGATCGTGTCGCCGATCCAGGACGGCGCGACAACCAGAATCTTCAGTGGTGGCCTTTGGGCTTCTCGCCGCTGAAACGGTACTTCGTGCCGCAGTAGGGGCAGATCGTTTCATCGTTCTTCAGCACGTCGAGGAAGACGCGCGGATGGCGCGCCCACAGCGGGGCGCCGGGACGCGGGCAGTGCAGCGGCAGGTCGTGCGCGGTGACGGCGACCTCGCGATCCTTTTCGTTCAGCGTGCTCATGCGTAGCTCCTTAAACAGGCGAGAGCCAGTCGGCGTGGGCCGGCACCCGGCCGTTCACCACGTCGAAGAACAGGCTCTGGATTTTCGTCGTCAACGGGCCGCGGTGGCCGGCGCCGATCTGACGGCCGTCAAGCTCGCGGATCGGCGTGACTTCGGCGGCCGTGCCGGTGAAGAAGGCTTCGTCGGCGATGTAGATGTCGTCGCGCGTCAGGCGCTTGGAGGCGACCGTATAGCCGAGTTCCGCGGCGAGCGTGTGCACCGTGGCACGCGTGATGCCGACCAGCGCCGAGGCGATCTCGGGCTCGTAGATCTTGCCGTCCTTGACGACGAACAGGTTCTCGCCCGCGCCCTCGGCCACGAAGCCGTCGACGTCGAGCAGCAGCGCCTCGTCGTAGCCGTGCTCGGTCGCTTCCATGTTGGCGAGGATCGAGTTGGCGTAGGTGCCGGAATACTTGGCGCGGCACATCGAGACATTGACGTGATGGCGCGCGTAGCTGGAGGTCTTGACGCGGATGCCCTTCTCCATGCCTTCCTCGCCGAGGTAGGCGCCCCAGGGCCAGGCTGCGATCGAGATATGCACCTTGGCGCCCTTGGGCGACACGCCCATCTTCTCCGAGCCGTAGAAGGCGATCGGGCGGATGTAGGCGGATTCGAGCTGGTTGGCGCGCACGACTTCCTTCTGCGCGGCCATCAGCGTCTCCTTGTCGTAGGGCATCGTCATGCGGTAGATGTGCGCCGAGTTGAACAGGCGGTCGGTGTGTTCCTTGAGGCGGAAGATGGCCGTGCCATTGACGGTCTTGTACGCGCGGACGCCCTCGAAGACGGCGAGGCCGTAGTGCAGCGAATGGGTCAGCACGTGGGTGGTGGCTTCGCGCCAGGGCACGAGTCGGCCGTCGTGCCAGATGAAGCCGTCGCGGTCTGCCATGGACATGTTCGATCTCCGATGCAATTACGAAAAGGCGATTCTAACGTGCCTGTAGAATGCGTGGCATGGATCGCATCTGGAAGCCCAACGTCACCGTCGCCGCGTTGATGGAACGCGACGGCCGCTTCCTGCTCGTCGAGGAGGAAACCGACGACGCAATTTGTCCGTTGCGCTTCAACCAGCCGGCCGGCCATCTCGACGCGGGCGAATCCCTCGTCGAGGCCTGCGCCCGCGAGGCGCTGGAGGAGACCGCCCATGCCTTCGCGCCGACCGAACTGGTCGGCATCTACCAGTGGCCGCGGCCAAAAAGGGAAAATGAGGGCGACATCACCTACCTGCGCTTCGCCTTCGCCGGCAAAGTCGGCGCTCGCGAGACGGCACGGCAGCTCGATGCCGGCATCCTGCGCGCGGTGTGGCTGACGCCCGCTGAAATCGAGGCTTGCGCCGACCGCCACCGCAGCCCGCTGGTGCTGCAGTGCGTGCGCGATTACCTTGCCGGACGGCGCTTTCCTTTGGATGTGATTCGACACTATGGCTAAAGTCATTGTCGGGATGTCCGGCGGCGTCGACTCTTCCGTTGCCGCGCTGCTGCTGAAGCGGCAGGGCCACGAGGTCGTCGGCCTGTTCATGAAGAACTGGGAAGACGACGACACCGAGGACTACTGCTCGTCGCGCCAGGACCTGATCGATGCGACCGCCGCCGCGGACGTGATCGGCATCGAGCTGGAAGCGGTCAATTTCGCCGCCGAATACCGGGAAAGGGTGTTCGCCAATTTCCTCACCGAATACCGTGCCGGGCGCACGCCGAATCCGGACATCCTCTGCAATTCCGAGATCAAGTTCAAGGCCTTCCTCGACCATGCCCTGCGGCTCGGCGCGGACTACATCGCCACCGGCCACTACGCCCAGGTGCGCGAATTCCTCGGCGAATACCAATTGCTCAAGGCAGAGGACGGCACCAAGGACCAGAGCTATTTCCTCTATCGCCTCACCCAGCAGCAGTTGGCGAAGACCCTGTTCCCGCTCGGCGAACTGTACAAGCGCGAGGTGCGCAAGATCGCGGCGGAGGCCGGCCTGCCCAATCATGCGAAGAAGGACTCGACCGGCATCTGCTTCATCGGCGAGCGGCGCTTCCGAGAATTCCTGGCGCGCTACCTGCCGAAGCAGCCCGGCGAGATCCGCCGCCTGGACGACCATCGCGTGGTCGGCCAGCATGAAGGCTTGAGCTACTACACGCTCGGCCAGCGCGAAGGCCTCGGCATCG
>JAJZSW010000134.1 GCA_021849505.1 Pseudomonadota bacterium | reverse complement strand
GTGGCGTGACGACGGTGGCCGGCGCAGCGACGAAGACCATCTCGCGCCAGTGCGGGTAGTAGCCGAGCGGATGGACATCCTCGCCGTAGCAGGCGTTGTTGTTGGCGCCGGCGATCTTGCCGTTGACGATGCTCCCGCCGCTGGCGATCTCGTCGCGCAGGCAGTTGACCATGCGGTCGAGCATGCTGTTGATGTCAATGCGGAAGTTGGCGTTCTTGCGCAGCGCGCCGAACAGTGAATCTGCGGTGATGCGCAATCCGGTGTCGTTGGCCAGCGGGGTGCAGTTGGCGCCCGTGCAGGCGTTGGGCAGATAGTTGCCGCCGGACGCGAATACCTTGCCTTCGGTCAGCATCGGCTTGGGTACGTCCGGATCGTTGGACGGGTCGGAATCGCCGGTGCTGCCGCTGGCCGCGTTCGTGCCGGCGAGATAGTTGCTGACGCCGCCCAATGCGGCGGCGGTCACGGGGTCGAGGTAGTTCGCGGCGTTGTAATTGCCGCCGCACTGGGTGACGTCGTCGGTGGCAGAGGTGGCGCGATCCTGTCCCTGCAGCGCCGGTCCGGGCGCGAAGATGATGGCCACCGGACGCTCGTGGGCGCTGGCGAGTGCGCTGTTCAGGGCGTTCGTGCCGTTGGCGACGACGACATCGAGCTGGCCGAGTGTGTCCCAGTTCAGCGGCGGCAATGGCATCGCCGGCGGCGGAGAGGCGCGCAGGATGCGGCTGTGCAGCCCTGAAACGATCAGCCACAGGCATTCGCCATGGCCATCGCGCAAGGGCGCCATGCCGAGCGTGCGCCACGGGAAGCGGCCGACGACGGTCGGGCCGATGCCGTTGGCGTCGAAGTTCAGGCCAGTGAAGTAGTTGGCGTCGCAGCCCTCGACCGGATTCCCCGCACCATTCAGGCAGGCTGGGTCGAGGTTCTGGTTGCGCGAGCTGCCCAGGTCGGGCAGCGGCAAATAGCCGTACATCATGCGGTCATCGAGCCCGCTGCTGTCGGCATCCTTGGCGGCTTGGGCGTCGCGGTGCCTGAGCGCATAGCCGAGCAGCGCGTCGCGCGCCTGGGCCAATGCGTCGGCGGTCTTGCGCGCGCGCGCCGCCTCGACGCTTTCGGGCGTCAGGTTGCTGACGACCCAGGTCAGCGCGCCCATGACCAGCAGCACCAGGAAGACGAGCAGCGCCGCGCCGCGCTGGGATCGCTGCCGGTGCCGTCCCGCCATCGCCGACTGTCAGGGCTGCCGGGCCGGGCGTACGCGGATCTCGCCGCCGGCCAGCCCGCCGCTCTGCTCGCCGGTCGCCTGGTTCAGGGTCGTGCCCACCTTCAGGTCGATGGGCGCGGTGCCGCCGGTGGAAACGGCGACGCTTCCGGGCTGGCGCCGCGAAGGCGCGGCGGCGACGCCCGCATCGCGGCTGCTTTCCATTTGCGGCTGGTTGTTGATCCAGACGGTCGATTTGCCCGACGAGCGCACCACGACGCCGTCGAGACGCACGGTGTCGCCTTCGAGGCTGCGCGTCTGCTGGATGTTGAGCTGCCGCTGGCGTTCAAGCGCTTTGCGCCATTCCGGCGTCAGGAACAGCCTGCCGAGTTGTGGCTCTGCGGGCTCGGCGCGAGCGGAGTTGCCCGTCAGGAAGAGGCTGCCGGCGAGCAGGGCGATGGTGATATGGGTGGGGCTCATATCTTTTCCTGCAGGGTGATCCAGTCGATTTCGCACTGGGCGCGCAGCAGCGCGGGCGACTGCGGTTGCGGGGCGCCGGGCAGGCGTTCGAGCACGCATTGCCGCACACTGACCAGGGTCGGGACTTGCGTGGCGAGGTCGGAGAGCAGGCCGAGCAGGTCGAGTTCGTGCAGCATCATCATGTCCAGCTTCATTGTGCTGACCAGGAAGCTGTAGCCGCCCGAGGCGACGTTCTTCGGGTCGAGCGGCCGCTGGGGCGCGATTTCGTAGTCCATGCCCAGCAGGCGCCGTTTCTCCTTGATGTGGCGCAGGGCTTCGACCCAGTCGAGCCGCCGTTCGGGCTCGGTGCGACCGCGCTCGATGATTTCGCGATAGCGGTCGATCTTGGCGCGGATTTCCTGCTCGTCATCCTGGGCACGCGCGAGGCGGCTGCGGCTTTCCGACAGCTCGGTCTGTGCCTGCCGGAACGTTTGCTGGGCCTGCTCGCCGTAATGCATGATGCCGAACACCAGGCCCCCGGCGATCAGGAGCGCGAGCAGCAGGAAGGCGAGGCTGCCGGCGAGATGGCGCAGACTGAGGGCGGATGCGTTGCTGTCCATGTCAGAGTTTGCGTGTCACGCGGAAAATGAACTTGGGCGCCTCGGGGGTGCTGCGCTCGTCGCCGCTCTTCAGTGTCTTCCCCGACTGCGTGTCGACCGGTTGCTCGAGGATGGCGACCAGCGTACCGGGCGACTGGCCGAGATGCTTGGCGAATTCCGTCACCATCGACAGCAGGCCGCGATGTTCGCCGACCATGGCGATCGGCAGGCGGGCGCTGACGACCGCCTGGGCGTAAGGGCCGGTCATCAGGTGGGGCGGGATGGGGGTCTGCGGCTGCGCCGCGGCCGGCGTGTTGGCGCCGGGCGGCATGATCTGCTCGACGATGGCCCATTCGATCCGGTCGATCGTGATCAGCGGGAAGGCGTCGAGCGAACGGCTGATCTGCGCCAGCAGGGGCGCCGGGCCCTGCGCGCGCAGGGCGACCTGGTCGTAGCGGCCGATCAGGGCGCGCAGGCCGTCCGTGCTGATCGGAATCTTGGGCAGCGCCTGCATTTTCGCGGTGTATTGCTCCTGATTGATGCGGGTCTGCTGGCGGGCTTCCCCGATGCCGTCCTGCAGCTGCATCAAGTCGAGGCCGTGATGGGCGGCAAACAGCAAGGCGCTGGCGAGCGCGAGCGCGCCGGCGGTTTTCAGACCGAACCGGGTTTGCCACAGGCGGTAAAACCCGAGCTCCTCGGCCTGGGCGAACTGCTCGGCAGGCGTTTTCCTGACCAGCAGGTGGCAGAACAGCAGGTCGGCCTGGGAGTTGCCGAGCACGGAGCGCAGACCCGCGCGGCGCGCCTCCTCCAGCAGGTCGACGATCTCGAAGCGCAGGCTCGTGTTGCTGTGGCAGCGTTCCCGCATGGCCGCAGCATCGGCGGGGTGGACCAGCAGGCGGGTGGTCAGCGGCTTGTCCCGTTCGATCAGGCGCTGGCTGGCCAGGTACTGGTGCATCTTGACCGCTTCGCTCGCGGCGGCGAGCGCCGATGCGTCGGCGGAGTCGTGGATCAGCGGCGTCAGGCGCGAAAAGCGCATCTGGCCATCGTCGAAGAAGGTCTGGCGCAATCCCGCATGGGTCAGGGTGAGCAGCAGCAGCTGCCCGGTCTGCCCGGACGGCAGCAGGCCGTGGATGGTCTGCGGCAGCGAGTAGAAGCCGGCGAGGATGGCCCGGTTGTTCCTCAGTACCGCGAGCCATGGCTCGTAATGCTGGGGCTGGGTCAGCGCCATCAGCAGCAGGCGCTCGTCGCGGCGGCCGGTTTTCAGCCGCCCCTGCGACCTGGCGAGCGCATAGGGCGTGCCGTAAAAATGCTGGGCGAGCTTGCGCCGCAGGATGGCTTGCCGGTCCTTGCCCGTGCTGTAAGGAATGTCCTCGGTCTGGAAGCTTTCTTCGGCGGCGTCGGCCAGGATCAGGAACAGGCTGCGCCGATGCTGCTTCAGGTAGTCGCCGAACGCCGCCAGCCCGGCCTCGTCGCCGGCAAAACTGGCCTCGTGCAGGACGGCACCGCCTTGCACCCGGTATGCGGTCAGGCGCGCATTGTCGAAGAAGAGGACGCGGCGCTCAGGCATCGTATTTTGGCATCAGATTTTCAGTTTGGATATCGTGTCGTAGATCGGGCCGAGTACCGCCAGCATGACCCAGCCGAGAATGACGCCGACGATGATCGTCATAGATCGGA
>JAJZSW010000133.1 GCA_021849505.1 Pseudomonadota bacterium | reverse complement strand
CGGCGATGCGCGGATACTCGCCGCGCTTGCCGCCCTGGCCGAGGTCGCCGTGGCAGGCCGCGCATGGGCCGTAGATCTCCTTGCCGCTGTCCTGCTGGCCCTCGGGCACGGCCGACGACGCAGGACGAGTGATGAGCAGGAGTGTAACGAACAGGAACAGCAGCAGGCGCATCGAGCAGATTCTCCGGTGATGACGAAAAGCAAATTGTTTCATCCGTGGCATGGCGTGTTCCTTGATCTTCATCAGGTCTCAACGTCGCATGTCCGGCGCCGGGTCGGACAGAATGCGATAGGGCAGAGAAAAGGGCGCAAGGCGCTCGAGGAAATCCAGCAGTTCGAGGATCGGGGAATTGCGGAAGAAGGTGGCCATCGGCGTTTCCATCCAGATGCGGTCGGCGTAGAGCCAGGCGTCGTGGGCGGTGTCGCCGGTACCATCGCGATTGCGGTCGAAACCCTGGTATTCGTCCCAGCGGTTGCCGCGCCAGACGTTGCTTTCCCCCGCCCCCTGGCCGCTGATCGCGACGGTGGTGAGATTGTTGTCGAAGCGGTTGCGCACGAAGCGGTGGCCGCCCGCTTCGCCGTAGAAATACAGGCCGACGATGTTGTGGGCGAAGCGGTTGTCGCGCACGTCGAGCACGCCGACCGGTTCGGGTGGTGCATCGACCTTGAGGCCGACGGCGCAGTGCAGTACGGTGTTGCCTGCCACAATGCCGGTATCGCTTTCCTTGAAGACGATGCCGGCGCCGCCGCCGGTCAGCGCATGTTCGATGTGGTTCTCGCGCAGGATGACGTCGCGCGAATACAGCACGACGATGCCCGTGGCCATGTTCGAGATATGGTTGCGCTCGATGCGCAGGCGTGGCGAAAAGACGATCTGCATGCCATAGCGGCCATCGCTGAAGCGGTTGTCGGCGACGAGGTTGTCGGCGGAATTGATGAAGGTAAGGTCGCGTGCGCGCGTGAAGCGGTTGGCCTCGATGCGGTTGCCGGTGCCGTTCCACATCCGGATCGCATCGCCACGCATGCCGGGTTCGAGCAGCTTGCCGGTGAGGCTGTTGTTGCGCACGGTCGAGTTCCTGGCCTGGCGCAGGTGGATGCCGAACAGCACGTCCTCGATCCGGCTGTCCTCGATCAGATGTCCGCCGCCCTCGACCAGCACACCCGCATCGACGGCATCATGCGATTCCCCGCTGCCGGCGATGCGCAGTCCGCGCAGCGTGACGTTCGTGCCGCCGATGCTGACGACCGTGCCCTTGCCCGAACCGCGGATTTCCGCCTGGCCGCCGCCGTCGAGCGTCATTGGCTTGTCGATGCGCACCGGTCCGGCATGCACGCCGGCGGGGATGCGCACAGTATCGCCGGCGGGCGTTGCATCGATCAGCGCTTGCAGCGAAGGCGCCGCGACCGAACTGCCGATCGCCAGCATGCATCCCCACCCGATTGCCCACCGCCAGGTCATCTTGCTCAGGGCGGCATGGGCGGATTCAGGCGAGGAAGGCCAGTGCCACCGCCAGCAGCAGGCCGTGCAGCGAGGCCGCGAGGATCGTCAGCTTGATGCCCGGCACCAGTTGCATCGGGTGGGCGGCATGCTCTGCAAGGTTCCGTGCCGCCTTGAAGCTGGCGAGCGCCGGCAGCAGGGAAATCAGCGCGACAGGCGGCAGGTAACCAAGCGCGACCATCGCCGTCACCCAGCCGTAGCAGAGCAGGGCGATCAGCGCGTAGCCCCAGCGCGCGCGCTGCACGCCGAAGCGCACGACGATCGTGCTCTTGCCGGCTAGCGCATCGGCCTTCACGTCGGGGAACTGGTTGATGTAGAGCACGTTGGCGACCAGCAGCGCGAAGCCGAGCCCGGCCGCGACCGGCGCGAAGGAAAACGCGTGGCGCTGCACGAAGTCGCTGCCGACCACGATCAGCAGCCAGGCAGCCGTGATGCCGTATTCGCCGAGGCCGCGGCTTTGCAGCTTGACGGGGGGCGCGGAGTAGGCCCAGCCGGTCAGCAGCCCCGCGAGGCCGATGCCGATCAGTCCCGGCGCGCTGACGGCGGTGAGCCACAAGCCGGCGGGGATGACGAGGGCCAGCAGCGCGTAGCCGAAAATGCCTGTTTCGCGCAGCGTGAGCACCCCGTTCTGGATCACGCGGCTGCCGCCGGTGAACGGGAACACGCGTTCGTCGTTGGCCGTATCGCAGCCGCTCTTGGCGTCGTAGTAGTCGTTGAGCACGTTGGCGCCGCCGTGGGCGAGCAGCGCGAACAGCAGCGTCACGGTGGCCTTGAGCGGGTCGAGCGCCACGCCGCTCAGGGCCGCGGTGGCGAGGCCGAGCAGGCAACCGACGAAGGTCACGGACAGGAAGGCCGGGCGCGTGGCGACGAAGTAGCGCATCCAGGGATGCGGCAGCCGGTCGAGTGTCGGTTCGAGAGGTGGGTTCATGGCGCGTAACCGGCTATTTGAGGGCCGCGCGCACGGCGGCTGCGAGCTCGGCGCGCGAGGCCTGGCCGAGCCGGTGCATGACGACGCGGCCGTTGCGGTCGATGGCCAGCGTGAAGGGCACGGCGGCGCGGCCGTTGCCGAGGGCGCGCATCAGGCTGATGCCCTCGACCGGGGCGAACAGCAGGGTGTAGTCCATCTCGTAGGCCTTGACGAAGTCCTTGACGTTTTCGCTGTTGTACTCGAGACCGATGCCGATCACTTTCAGACCCTTGGCCCGATTGGCCTGGGCGAGAGCAATCAGTTCGGGGATCTCCTCGCGGCAGGGCCCGCACCAGCGCGCCCAGAAATTGACGATCAGCGGCTGGCCCCGGAAGTCGGCGAGGGCCACGGGGCGATTGTCGATATCTTGCAGGGTGGCGGCGAACAGCGGGGCGCTGTCCTGCGCGCGTACGGAAAATGCGGCAACCGCAACTATCAAGCACAGCAGAAAACGGGTCATGGCAGATCACCCCGGCGGAAGATGAAGTAGCCGAGCGCGGCGGCGAGAAGTCCGAGCAGGGAGGGATAGACCAGCGCGAAGATCTGGTAGCCCAGCACGCCGAAGGCATCGAGGATCACGTAGGCGGACGGGCCGAGCACGATGAGTTGCGGGTCGAACAGCGCGAGCGCGGCGGTGCGGAAGACCTGCAAGGGATTGGCGAGCGCGATGCTCACCGCGACTTCGGGCGCGACGCGGCCCTGGATCATGACGCCGAGCAGGATCAGGTCGAGGAACAGCAGCAGGACCAGCCAGGTCAGGAAGGCCGCGCCCTGTGCCATGTCGGTGCTGCGCGCGATGGCCGAGATCAGCATGCCGATGCCGAGGAAGCAGAGAGCCATCGCGGCGAGCAAACCGGTGTAGTAGCCGAACATGCTCCAGGGCACGGGAATATCCTTGGCCAGTGCGATGAGTACGGCGGCGAGCATGGCGAGGAAGACAGGCGCGAAGATGACGATGTAGCGGCCGAGGATCTTGCCCCAGAACCACGCGCCGAGCGAGACCGGCAGCGAGAGCAGGTATTCGAAGACGCCGGCCTCGCGGTCGCCGGCGACCGAACGCACCGTGGTGATCAGCACGAAGATCGGCAGGATCGCCATGGTCAGCTGGATATAGGTGACCAGCAGGCGCGACAGGCCGATGAAGCCGAGCACGCGCGATTCGGTGAGGCCGAAGAGGAACAGCAGCGCGACGATGCCGCCGAACACGCCGGTGTAGATGAGGAACCAGCGCGCGCGCAGGGATTCGACGATATCGAGGCGGGCGGTGAGCCAGAGTTGTTTCATGATGACGGTTTGGTTTTCCTGACTATGGCAACGACATGCTCGCTCATGGTGGCGAAGTCGACGGAACCGGCTTGCGGGTAGGCAACGGCACCGAAGTTGTAGCCCATCGGCGAGAACTTGGCAGCGTATTGGGCGGTGCGGGCGTCGAGCCAGCGCATGTCGTTGCCGCGCACGGTCGAGTCCATCACCCAGATCTTGCCT